>CAJQMX010000048.1 GCA_905479515.1 uncultured Parasphingopyxis sp. | reverse complement strand
CGGCCGCGTTGAAGGATCGATTACCGCGAAAGAATTGATCGTTGAGGCTTCGGCCACCGTGATCGGGGACGTCACCTACGAAAAACTGAGCATCGAGACAGGCGGCCATGTTGAAGGCAGCTTCCGGCATAAAAGCGCCGGCACGCTGCAAAAGGACGATCCCAAGGATGCGTCGCTCAAACTTGTCGACGAGCAGATCATGGACAAGCCAGCCCAGACGTCAGCGCTCTGATTATCGGCGGAGGGTCCCCTCCGCCAACACGCATAGCCTACATATGGATGACGCGCCCATAGGCGTCGAGCACGCTTTCATGCATCATTTCGCTCAGCGTGGGATGCGGGAAGACGGTTTCCATCAGCTCGACCTCGGTCGTCTCAAGCTGCCGCGCCACGACATAGCCCTGGATCAGCTCGGTCACTTCCGCGCCCACCATATGCGCGCCTAACAGCGCGCCGGTTTTCTCATCGAATACCGTTTTGACGAAGCCCTCCGCCTCGCCCAGCGCAATCGCCTTGCCGTTGCCGATGAAGGGGAAGTTGCCGACCTTCACCTTGTGCCCGGCTTCCTTGGCCTGCGCTTCGGTTAACCCGACAGATGCAACCTGCGGCCGGGAATAGGTGCAGCCCGGGATATTGCCCGTCTCGAAGGCATGGGGATTCTGGCCCACCAGTTTTTCGATGGCGACCACGCCTTCATGGCTTGCCTTGTGCGCCAGCCATGGCGGTCCGGTCACATCGCCGATGGCGAGAACGCCGTCGACATTGGTCCGTCCAAAACCATCGACTTCAATATGGCCGCGCTTGTCGAGCTTTACGCCCAGCGTATCCAGCCCGATATCTTCGGTGTTCGGCACGATGCCAATGGCCACGATGGCATGGCTGAATTCATGATCCTCAACCTTGCCCTTCGCGTCCTTGATCGCGACTTTGACGCCCTTCGCTCCGGCTTCGAGCTTTTCAACACCCGCGCCCGTCAGGATCGTTATGCCCTGCTTCTTCAGCGCCTTGAGCATATGCTTCGATACATCTTCATCTTCCACCGGGAGGATGCGGGGCAGCATTTCGACGATGGTCACATCCGCGCCCATATCCGAATAGAAGCTCGCAAACTCTACGCCGATGGCGCCCGATCCGATCACCAGCAGCTTTGTCGGCATCTCGGGGGGGACCATCGCATGACGGTACGTCCAGATGCGATTGCCGTCGGCCTTGGCGAACGGCAGGTCGCGCGCCCGTGCGCCGGTCGCAATCATGATCGTCTTGGCGGTGAGTTCAGTTTTTTTGCCATCCTTCTCGACGCTGAGCTTGCCCTTGCCTGTCAGCGTGCCCAAGCCTTCATGCACGGCAATCTTGTGCTTCTTCATCAGGCCCGTGACGCCGCTGTTGAGCTGCCCGGCCACCTTGCGCGAACGCTCGACAATCTTGGTGAGATCGAAGGCGGTTTTTTCCGCCGAAAGCCCATAGGCATCCGCATGGCTCATATAATGATAGATTTCGCTGGTCCTGAGCAGCGCCTTGGTCGGGATGCAGCCCCAGTTGAGACAGATGCCGCCCAGCTTCTCCCGCTCGACAATCGCCACTTTCATGCCCAGTTGCGAAGCCCGGATCGCCGCGACATAGCCGCCGGGGCCGGAACCGAGAATGATAAGATCGTAATTTTCAGCCATCGCCTATCCGCCTTTGAACATCGGTTTGAGAACAAGCCCGTCCCATAGCGCGCCCACCGAAACCCCGCCAGCCGCAACGGACACGCTTAACGACCAAAGATCTTCCCATTTGACAGGTCCGGTGTTGCGAAACGGGGTGAGGACCGGCGACAACAGCCAGAAAAGCAGGACGCCAAGCACCATGCTCGCCGCAAGGTGCATCGCCAAAGCCCTGCGCCCCCGCCAGCGATGAAGGATGATCAGCGGAATTTGGGAAAGCAGTGTCGCGGCAATTGTAAACAGCGCACCGAAGAATGCCGCCGCCAGCCAGAGATAGAGCGCGATATTGAAAAAATTCTCGGTCGTACCCTCGGTCGACGCAGTATCATCCGGCAGAAAGACGAACATGATGATGGTGAAGGCGAGCGCCGCCGCAAAACCCGCCACTATCGGAGACAGCAGAGTTGCGAGGGCTCCACGTGCGAAGAGGCGGCCTTTTGTCATTCGGCCTTTTTCAATGCGCATGGGCTCATCACATGCATATTATGTTCCCCTTCATGCCTCTCTCCTCCTTCTGGGAGAGAGGGGCAGGTCAAGCCAACATCCCGAGCGGGTTCTCCACGAGCTGCTTGAACGCCTTCATCAGCTTGGCACCGTCTGCGCCGTCGATGGCGCGGTGGTCGAAGCTGCCTGTGGCGCTCATCACGGTCGCGATCTGCAGACTGTCGTCGATGACATAAGGCCGCTTCTCGCCGGCCCCGATCGCCATGATCATGCCCTGTGGCGGATTGATGACCGCATCGAACTGCTTGATGCCGAACATGCCCATGTTTGAAATGCTCGCCGTGTCGCCCTGATATTCATGCGGCTTGAGCTTGCCGTCCTTGGCCCGGCCCGCCAGTTCCTTCACCTCGGTCGAGATGGCGGAGAGCGATTTTTCGTTTGCGCCTGTGACTATCGGCGTGATCAGGCCGCCCGGAATGCTGACCGCCACGGCAATATCGGCGCGGCTATAGCTAATCAGTTGATCACCCGCGAAGCTTACATTGCATTTGGGCACCTGCATCAGCGCAGCCGCCAGCGCTTTCACCAGCAGATCATTGACCGAAAGCTTGATATCACGCGGCGCGAGCGAGGCGTTGAGCTGCCCCCGCAGATCGAGCAGCGCATCAAGGCGGATATCGACCGTCAGATAGATATGCGGAACGGTCTGCTTCGCCTCTGTCAGGCGGCGCGCGATTGTCTTGCGCATATTGGAGAGTTTTTCGACCTCGTGCGGGATTTCGCCGGGATCGACGGGCGCGGAAGCAGGGGCAGAAGCAGGCGGGGCCGCTTTGGCTTGAGCCGCTGCGCCGCCACCGGCAAGGGCCGCATCAATATCGGCTTTGACGATCCGGCCCTTGGGGCCAGTGCCTGTAATCGCCGAAAGGTCGAGCCCATTTTGTTCGGCAAGCCGGCGGGCGAGAGGGCTGGCCGCTATACGATCGCCGCCGGATTTCGGTGCTGCCGGCGCAGGCGGCGGTGGCGCTGACGCTTCAGCCTTTGCCGGTTCTGGTTCTGCGGCGGGGGCCGGTGCAGGTTCGGGCGCGGCCTTGGCAGGCGCTTCTGCCTTTGGTGCCTCGATGCTGCTCGCATCTTCGCCTTCCTCGGCAATAATCGCGATTACCGCGCCGACTTTCACCTCATCAGTGCCTTCAGGTACGAGAATCTTCGCCAGCACGCCTTCATCGACCGCTTCAAACTCCATCGTCGCCTTGTCGGTTTCGATCTCGGCCATGATGTCGCCAGAGCTGATCGTATCGCCTTCCTTCACCAGCCATTTGGCGAGCGTTCCCTCTTCCATCGTGGGGGACAGGGCGGGCATTTTGAGTTCAATCGGCATGGAGACATATCCTGCGGAGAAAAGGTCGGGCTAACGCAACATTCCTTGCCGCCTGGCATAACCGGCGTAAAGGGCGAACAGCGCTTCAATGGCTATGATGACGAAATTGAAGACGATTCCGCTATGCGCATAAGCCGTTGCCCCGTTGAGAAGTGCATAATCGAGAATCACCGCGAGAAGCAGCAACGCCGTGGCCGCCCATAGGGCGCGCTCGGCCAGGGCCCTTCGCAAAATCAACGTGACCGCGCCGATTACTCCGATGAATACAGTGGTCGTCCAAAGGATTCGCCGCCATTCGGGGATGGTAAGGATCCAATCGACAAAGGCTGGCGGATAGCCTTGAAGATGCACCTGCGGATTGGTCATCGTCATGACGAGATCGTAAAGACTGAAACCGTTAAAGGCCAAGGCGAGCAGCGCGACGATCCAGAATAGTGCCGATTTCATGTCTGCCTTCCCTTGCGGTCGATTCGCGCCACGCCCCAACGGGCAATGGATCGTCACCATAGCCAAAAGAGCCCTTCCCTTGCCAGCCCTCCCAATCTGTCGCAATCTCACCCGGTCAATAAGGGGCAATGACGATGCGTACCTATTTGGTAGTGATCGACGAAACGCCGGAAGCGCGCGCAGCGCTGCATTATGCGGCAGTGCGGGCCATCAGGCTTGGCCGGACGGTCGAGATTGTCGCGCTGATCCCGCCGCAGGAGTTCGTGAATTGGGCCGCTGTGGAGGCCACGTTCGAGGAAGAGGCACAGTTGCGTGCCGAAGCCGCTGTCGCCCAGGCCGCTGGTGAACTGGTCGAAGCGACAGGCGTGCATCCCAAGATCGTCGTCAAACGCGGCGATCCCGTGAAGATGGTGCGCGAAGCGATCGATGAGAGCGAGAATATCGCCGGTATCATGCTGGGCGCCGCTGCCGAGGGACCGCCCGGCCCGCTGGTCGCCCATTTCGCAGGCGCTGTCGCGGGCCAGCTTCCCTGCCCCGTCATCGTCGTGCCCGGTTCGCTGAGTTTCGAAGAGCTGGAGCGATTGGGATAGCCTTGCGCCGGGCAAAGAAATTGGCCAGTTTTGCAGGCATGAAAAAAGCCATCCTCCTCACCGCCGCGTCAGCGCTTCTGCTCGCCACTCCCGCATACAGCCAACCAGCCAGCATCTATGATGCGGCGTCAGCGGAGCGCATGCGTGCGCTCGTCGAAAGGCTTGTCAGTTTCGGGACGCGCCACACCTTGTCGAGCGCTGACCATCCGACACGCGGGATCGGCGCAGCCCGGAACTGGGGCGCGGATCAGTTCCAGTCTTATTCCATGCAGTGCGGCGGCTGCATCGAGGTCCGGCGGATATCCGATACCTTCACCGGCCCGCGTGCACCCGATGGCGTCGTGGTCGAGGATGTGCTCGCGATCCAGCGCGGAACGGGGGATTCCAATCGCGTAGTCATCATCCAGGGCCATATCGACAGCCGTGTGACCGATCCGATGGATTTCACCAGCGATGCGCCGGGCGCGAATGACGATGGATCGGGCACGGCGCTCGTTATCGAAGCCGCCCGCGTCCTGAGCCGCGAACAGCATGACGCGACAATCGTGTTTGCGCTGCTCTCCGGCGAGGAACAGGGATTGTGGGGCGGCACGCTGCTCGCCCGGCATGCCGTAGAACAGGGCTGGGACGTCGCGGCTGTCCTCAACAATGATATTGTCGGCAATACATTGGGATCGTCCGGCGAAACGGTCGCTAACCGGGTGCGGGTGTTCAGCGAGGGCATCCGCGCATCCGAAGATCTGGAAGACCAGATCGAACGGCGCGGCAATGGCGGCGAAATGGATGGCCCGTCACGCGCTCTGGCGCGATTGGTGGCACGTGTTGGCGCCGCTCATCCTGAGCTGGGGCTTGAAGTCTTCAAGGTCGGCCGGCCTGATCGCTTCCGGCGCGGCGGCGATCATATTCCGATGCTCGCCCAAGGATTTCCGGCTGTACGTTTCACGGTCGGCGCGGAAAATTACAATCATCAGCACCAGGATCTGCGCACCGAGGACGGCGTCTTTTTCGGCGATACGGTCGATTATATGGATTTTCCCTATCTGGCCCGGGTGACCGCGCTCAATATCGCCGTTGCGCGTGAAATCGCCGGCGCCCCGCCGCCACCCTCTGCTGTTACCATTGCCGGCGCTGTCTCACCGGACACCACAATCAACTGGGAACCGGTGGAAGGCGCATCAGCCTATCGCGTCCATTGGCGGCGCAACGATGCACTGGATTGGGCGCATAGCCGCGATGTTATGGAGACGCAGCTTGTCCTCGAAAATGTGGTGGTCGACGATCATTTCTTCGGCGTGTCGACGCTTTCGGAGAATGGCGCGGAAAGCATCATCACCTTTGGCGGCGGCCCCCAGCGACAATAAGAAAAGGGCGGCAGGATTTTCTCCCCCCGCCCTCCTTTGCCCCTTGCTCCCCCCCAGGAGCCCGGAAGCAGACCTACCGGCAATTGCAGTTATTCGCCTGCCGAGCGGGCCTTGCTGCACGGCGCGTTCTACGGCGCGGTGCAACATATTCTACTTCTTCTTCGATGAAAGTCGTCGTTGTAGTCGTTGTTGCCGGAGCAGAATTCAGAATGATGGTCGTAGAAGCACTTTGCGAAATGCCATTGGAATGATTGACTGCATAGGTGCCTGGACCACTCACGGCAACATGCGTTTGAACGGGCGGCGCATGGCGAACAGGTGCCCTGTGCTGAACCGGAGCCGGAGCACGCTCGATATAGCGCTCTTCTGACCGGTAATCATGATCATAGTCCGCGCCATATTCCATCTGCGGCGCGTTTGGAGGGTAATAGTCACCCCGGCCGACATATTCGGGAACAGGCCCACGATTATAGCGGCGTTGGTCATCCGCATGGCGGCCATCCGAATGGTGCCGGTCATCACGGTGACGGCGGTCCGAATGGCGGTGATCGCGGCGATTGTCATCGTAGCGGCCATCCCGGTAGCGATCATCATAGCGATCCGACCGGCCAGCCTCGCTGCCGATCACGCCGCCAGCAATCGCGCCAATGGCGCCGCCGATGATTGTGCCTTCCGTCCGATTGCCGCGACCGGCAATCCGGTTGCCCGCAATACCGCCGACAATACCGCCAACGATAGCGCCGGCGGCACCGTCGCCCGAATTGCCGCGGCGACGGTCATCATAATCGCCGCGATCATCATAATATTCACGATCATCATAGGACTGGCGATCATCGCGATAATAGCTGCTACCGCCATTGCCCTCATAAGGTACGCCATAGCGCTGATCGGCAATATGGCCGCGACCATCGACGAGATAGGCATCGTCATAATAGCGTACCCAGCGATAGCCGCTGCGTGGCTGCACGAGGCCATATCTCGGATAATTCACGACATAATAGCGAGGGGCGAGGAAATAGCTGGGCAGGAAACCGCCGACAAAAAACCGCGTGCCGCGATTGAAGCTGCCTCCACCGCCGCGCCAGACCCGCGTGCCGCCATGATTGCCCCCGCGCATTCCGCGATTGCCGCGCATACCCTGGTTACCGCGATTGCCGCGCATGCCGCGCATGGCCTGTATCGCAAGGGCGACGCCTGCAGCGGGCGAACTTGCGCCGGAGTCGGACTGTGCCTGAGCTGCCACGGGAATCATTGTCATGGACGCCAAAAGGCCCAGAAAAGCTACTTTACGCATGATTATGCCCTTCTATAGAAATATTCGGCCAAAGAGCATCTTAACCCCCGGCATTCATAGTTTCTTAACAGTTTTGACGGGCGTACGCCACGGCGCGAACCGCAGATTTCTGTCCCGATTTGAGGCAGTTCCGTTGTCTGGGTTTACCGGCCTTCTGTAATTCTCGGCCCGACAAGGGCGACCAGCGCCTCAACGCCAGCCGCATCATCGGTATCGAACCGCCCGGTCGTTGGGCTGTCGATATCGAGCACGCCGATCAGCGCGCCATCAACGATGATCGGCACGACAAGTTCAGACGCGGAGACTGCATCACAGGGAATATGGCCGGGGAATGCCTCGACATCATCGACGATCTCGGTTTTGCGCGTTGCCGCTGCCGCTCCGCAGACGCCCGCGCCCATGGCAATCCGGATACAGGCGGCCTTGCCCTGAAACGGCCCGAGAACAAGCTCTCCCTCGATCAGCCGGTAAAAGCCCGCCCAGTTGATATCAGGGAGATATTCCCAAAGCACGGCTGCGATATTGGCCATATTGGCAATGGCATCGGGCTCATCCGCCGTCAGCCCGTCAAGCGCAGAAAGGATATCCGCATAGAGCGCGGGCTTGTCAGTCGCCTCGGCGATTTCGAAACTGTGCATGTAATCGATCCCGGTCCTAGTCGATGCGCGGCTTGCCGCGCGCCTGTTTGACCTGCCCGCGCACTTTCTTGCTGTCCACCCTTCTCGCCTTGGCTGCCCGGCTCGGTTTGGTTTTGACCCGGTACGCAGGCCGGTGATGCGCTTTTTCCAGCAATACGGTGATCCGCGCGGTCGCGTCGCGGCGATTGGCTTCCTGGCTACGGTGATTGCGCGCCGTAACGACCAGAACGCCGTCGGCTGTCATGCGGCTCCCGGCCAGGACTTTCAGTCTGCGATAGACGGACGACGAAAGGCCGATGGCAGCGATATTGACCCTGAGCTGGACGGCGCTCGCCACCTTGTTGACATTTTGCCCGCCGGGCCCCGTCCCGGAGAGATGACGCTCCTCGATGGCATCGGGAGGTATGGTGGAATAATCAAAAACGGCCATGCGCCCCTTTAGCGGAACTCTGGAGAGGCTGTCCAAATTGCGCCCGGATTTTGGACGGGCAACGGCAATCGTTCCGCTAGGCTGATTTCCATGCCCCGAAACTGTCCGGCAGCTCGGCCTCTGCCTCGATTGCCGGCTTGCCTTCGCGCGGCACACTGATCGACCGGGCATGAAGCAACATCGGCCCCTCGCCATTGCCATAAACCGGATCGCCCATGATCGCAGCACCCAGCCCTTCAAGGGCATGCACGCGCAGTTGGTGCGTCCGTCCGGTTTCGGGTCGAAATTCGATCAGCGTCTTGCCGCCCTCCGACTTGAGCCGTTTCCAGGGCGTCCGAGCTGCCTTGCCGCGCGGGCTGCCTTTCATCCACCAGCCGCGTTCGGCGGTTGAGAGTTTCTCGAGCGGGATATCGATCATCCCCTCTTCGCCATCAGTCTCGCCATCAAGAACCGCCCAATAGACTTTGGAGACCAGACCTTCGGAAAAAGTCCGATTGAAACGTTTAAGGGCCTTGGGATTGCGCGCCAGCAACAGACAGCCGCTGGTATCCTGATCTAGCCGGTGAACGATCATCGGCGACCGGGCAAAGCCCATGCAAAGCTCATCCAGCTGGTCTTCGAGACATTTGCCGCCGCGCTTGGGCCGCGCGACCGGCAAACCGGCGGGCTTGTCGAGAATGATGGCTTCACCATCGGAGAAGAGGATGCGGTCGGAAAGCATGGCGGGTTCTTAGCCGAGCAGATCGTCACATCATAGCGCGGTAGCGAATGACGGTCAGTTCCATAAAAGAAAAGAGGGGCCGCAAAGCCCCTCTTTCCCTAGTGCGTGACGGTCGGAATCTCGACGAGGAGGAATTCGGCATCGTCCAGCGCTTCGATGCTGAGCAATGCCTCATCGGAAATCGCGGCGGCATCGCGGGCGTTCAGATCAACGCCGTTCACCCGCAACTGCCCCTCCGAAACCACCAGATAGCCGCGAAAGCCTTCGGTCAGTTCATGGTCAATGACCGTACCCTTGGTCAGCGTGGCACCGGAGAGCCGGGCATCGGCCCGGATCCACAGCGCGCCCTGCTCAAGATCGGCATCGAACCCGCTGGCCAGCACTTCAAGCGAACCAGCCCGGTCGCCCTTGGGAAACTCCTTGGCATCCCAGCGCGGCGTGCCGCCCTTTTCTTTAGGCTCGATCCAGATCTGGAATAGCCGGGTTGTCTCATCGCTGAGGTTGAACTCGCTATGCTGGATACCCGTGCCCGCACTCATCACCTGAACATCGCCGGCCAGGGTATGGCCTTCATTACCCATGGAATCGCGGTGGGTGATCGCGCCCTGGCGAACATAGGTGATGATTTCCATGTCGCGGTGCGGATGGGTGGGGAAGCCGCTTTGCGCGCCAATCTCATCATCATTCCAGACGCGGAGGCTGCCCCAGCCCATACGGGCCGGATCATGATAGCCGCCAAAGGAAAAGTGATGGCGGGCATTGAGCCAGCCATGATCGGCATGGCCAAGGGTGGTGAATGGGCGTTTCTCGATCATCGGTCTGCTCCTTGGTTTACTATCTCGTTGACACCCAGATAGGCTTTTGCGATCACGTTAAAATAGAAACATTGGAAAAGCATCGTTTCCATTTTATGCCCAATCTACCTGATCTCGAAGCCTGGGCGATATTCGCCAAAGTCGTTGAACTGCGTTCCTTCACAGCAGCAGCGGACGATTTGGCGATTTCCAAGGCAACCGTATCCAAGGCCATCACCCGGCTCGAACGCTCGCTGGGCGTGCAGCTTTTCCATCGCAGCTCGCGCCATCTCTCGCTGACAGAGAGCGGAAACGAACTGGCCGGGCGCGCGCAACAGTTGCTCAGTCTGGGCGAGGCAGCCGAGGATGCGGCGCGGGACGGAGCGGTTAATCCGCGCGGTCTTGTGCGGCTTGCCGTTCCGATGAGCTTCGGCATCGCCCATGTCGGCCCGGCCCTGCCTGATTTTATGGCGCGCTATCCCGATATCACGGTTGACCTGCA
>CAJQMX010000047.1 GCA_905479515.1 uncultured Parasphingopyxis sp. | reverse complement strand
CCTTCTCGTCTGACGACGACACCATCGATTTCATCTACGGCGTCATAAACTGGAAAGAGGTTGCCGATGCCGAGGTTCAGGCTGATCTGGAGCAGGCAGTTGACCAGGCGCTCAGCGCCCAGCTTGCACCGGTCAAAGATGCTGCCCCAGTCTGGGCTGACGGACCGGGCGCAGGATTCGAATCCGATGACATAGTGGCTCCAGCCATTTCTGCGGAAGAGGACGCCTATGTGGCGTTCGACGAGAGTCTCTCCAGCCCGGAAAGCCTTGCCGATTACCTCGTCGCCGCGCGCGAAAGTGCCGAGCTGGCAAAATCCGCCGACCAACGCAGCCGCACAGCGCTCTATGAAGCTCTGGGCCAAGCCTATGATTTTGCGCTTGGCGCGGAGATGGATCCGGAAACCTACAACGAAATTCTCGAAGATGCTGGCATTACCGGGCAGGATCGCGCGCCGATGACGCCAATCACCAAACTCGTCTTTGGTATTGATTATGACAAGACACGGCTGACGGAATTTGCCGCAGCTTTATCCTATGCCAAGCGCGAACATATCGCGGCTGGCACCTTTGCCGAGTATCTCAAAAGGCAAAAGGGAGGTCTCAAGGCGATAGTTGCCGCTGAACGCGCAGCGCGCCGCCCGACATCGCGTCCGGACAAGCTCGAAGAGGCTCGCGAGGCGCTGCGCAATGCTCCGGCTCAGGATTATGTTACGCTGGATCAAGATGCGGATAGCACCGAAGAATTTGCGTTGTTGATGGCCCGCCGTCTGCCCGATGGCAGGCTCGCGGTAATTGGTGCAGTGCCGCATGACAAGACGTTGACCGACCGCGCAATCCGTAAGGTCGCCGGCTAGCCAGCCTTCCGCCTTCCGGCACAGTGAAATCATCAAGATGCTTGTGCAGACAAGGGTTGAGTAGCCCCAATTTGGGGAGCATAGCTGCCCCCCATGAACAAGGTTCCGCAAGACTCGCATAGCGAGCAAACCGAAGCCCATATCGCAGCCATTGCCGACGCGCTTGTGCGTGATGCGCTGCCAGGGGAAACCGACAATTTCAGCCATGCCGAAGCTCTGGAAGCTGCGCGTTTTGTTGCCTCCACAGCGGCCGAACGAATGCCGGACATGGCCCAGGTGAAGCTGGAATCGATCACCGACGATAAAGGCCGCCGCTTCATGCGCATGGCAATCGTCAATGACGATATGCCATTCATCGTGGATTCGATTACCGGCGCGGTTGGCGCGCATGGCCTGACGGTATTGCGCCTGTTGCATCCCATCATGTCGGTGGTGCGTGATGACGACCATCGGATTGCGGAGTGTGCGCCCAATCGCGAAGGGGCAAAACGCGAATCCTTTGTTTATCTTGAAGTCGACAGAGTCGATGCGCGCACCCGGCTGGAGCTTCTGGCCGATGTGCATCAGGTTTTGCGCGATGTGCGCGCCGCCGTGCGTGACTGGCCTGCCCTTCAGGAAAGAATGCGCGCCGATGCCGAGTCTATTGACGATCCGGAGGGGCGGACATTGCTCACCTGGTTTGCCGACCATCATTTCACGCAAGTTGGCCATTATATCGAAAACCGGCTCGGTGAGCGTGAGGCCGGGCTTGGCATATTCCGTGCCGTTGGCCCGACCTGCTGGAACATGCGCACCCGCGAAGCCGCATTCAGCTATTTTGATAATGGCGGAACCGCGCCCCTGCTTTCCAAGGCCGATCGGCTCGCCACCGTTCATCGTCGCGTGCCGCTCGATCTCGCGATCGTACCGATCTACGAAAATGGCGAGCTGACCAGCCTTTCGGTTCATGCTGGCCTGTGGACCAGCGTCGCGCTCAATGCCCCGGCCGAGGAAGTGCCGGTTCTGCGCCAGCGCCTCGCGGCGCTTGAAGCCGATCTGGGATTTGATCGGGAAAGCCATGCTGGCAAGGCGCTTGAACATGCGCTGTCGCGTCTGCCGCACGATCTACTGATCTCCTTTGACGCGGAGTCGATGAAACGAGCCGCGTTGACAGCCATGTCGCTGGCTGATCGCCCCCGCCCCAAACTGCTTCTCATCAAGGGACCGATGAAGCGTCATCTGTTTGCCTTTGTCTGGTTGCCGCGCGACGAACTTTCAACTGATCGGCGCACGACCATCGGCGGACGCCTGGAAGAGGCGACCGGCGCCATGATCTCGAGCTGGGCGATCGAATTGGGAGACGGTGACCTCGCCTTTATCCGTTACACGCTCGACATTGGAGACGATCCGCTGGAGCCAGATGCGGAAGCCCTGGACACTGAAATCGAACAGATGGTTCGCGGATGGTCCCCGGCTGTTGAAGCCGAACTGGGCGAAAGGCTGCCCTCAGCCCGTGCGGCGCGGCTGACACTGATTTACGCGAACGCTTTTCCGGGTGGATATCGCAGCGAATATGGCGCCCAGGAAGCGGCGAAAGACATATTGCGATTGCGCGGCCTCAATGACCATCAACGCGGCGTCCGCCTCTATCGGCTGGAAGGCGACAGCGGATCACAACTGCGGCTCAAACTCTACCGGCTTGGCGCCTCGATCCCCTTGTCTGACACGGTGCCCGTGCTCGAGAATTTCGGCTTCCGTGTGCTTGAAGAAATCCCGACGCCGCTCAAACGCGGACAGCTTGGCTATATTCACGATTTCCTGCTTGAGGTCGACGGCGTGTCTGATCTCGACACGCTCCTCGAACGCGCGGGCATAAAGGAAGGCGCGCTTTCAGCAGTGCTTGAGGGACGCGCCGAGAATGATGAGTTTAATCAGCTGATCATTTCCGTCGGTCTTAACCCGCGCGATGTTACCTTGCTGCGCGCTTGGTTCCGCTATCTGCGGCAAACGGGTCTGAGCTATGGTCTGGCGACGGTCGTCGAAACATTGCGCGATGAACCCGACATCACCCGCGCCATCATCGAGCTGTTCGATACGCTGCACAATCCTGATTTCGAAGGGGATCGGGACGCGGAGCTGCGCGCGATCAATCAGCGGATAGACACAGCGCTTACCAAAGTTGCGGCCATTGATGACGATGCAATCCTCCGGGCGATCCGCTCGGTCGTCACCGCCTGCTTACGAACCAACGCATTCGCGCCAGCCGCCAATGAAGCGCTGGCATTCAAGCTGGACAGTTCGACCATTCCGGGCCTGCCCGCTCCTGTGCCGTGGCGCGAGATCTGGGTTTACAGCCCGCGCGTGGAAGGCATTCACCTGCGCGGCGGGCCTATCGCGCGCGGCGGCCTGAGATGGTCAGACCGGCGCGATGATTTCCGGACCGAGATTCTGGGCCTGATGAAGGCACAGCTCGTGAAGAACGCCGTGATCGTGCCAACCGGTGCCAAGGGCGGCTTTTATCCCAAAGCCCTGCCCAACCCGGCTGAGGATCGCGATGCATGGATCGCCGAAGGCACGGAAAGCTACCGCACATTCATTCGGACATTGCTGTCGGTGACCGACAATCTAGTGGAGAATGATGTCGTCCATCCCGACCGCGTTGTCATCCGGGACGATGACGATCCCTATTTCGTTGTCGCGGCGGACAAGGGCACGGCGAGCTTCTCCGATGTCGCCAACACAATCGCACTGGACCGCAAGTTCTGGCTCGGCGATGCCTTTGCGAGCGGCGGCGGGCATGGCTACGACCATAAGGCGATGGGCATCACGGCCAAGGGCGCCTGGATTTCCGTGCAGCGGCATTTCCTCGAAATGGGCATCGATGTGCAGACCGATCCCATTCGTGTCGGCGGCTGCGGCGATATGTCAGGCGATGTGTTCGGCAACGGTATGCTGCTCTCTAAGGCGATCAAACTGGTCGCGGCATTCGATCATCGCCACATCTTCCTCGATCCCGATCCTGATCCCGCATCAAGCTGGACGGAGCGCGCGCGCATATTCGAACTGCCGCGTTCGAGCTGGGAAGATTATGACGAGACACTGATTTCCAAAGGCGGTGGGATATTCCCACGCAGCATGAAGGAAATCCCGCTTTCGCCCGAAATTCAGGAGATGCTGGGCGTAACCGAAGAGGTCATGCGCCCCTCGCAGATCATCTCTGCAATCCTCAAGGCCGAGCTTGATCTGATTTGGTTCGGCGGCATCGGCACCTATATCAAGGCGTCAAACGAAGGGCATGTCGATGTCGGCGATCCGGCCAATGACAAATTGCGCGTCAATGGCCGCGATGTCCGCGCCAGGGCAATTGGCGAGGGTGCGAATCTGGGCGTTACCCAGGCCGGGCGTATCGAGTTTGCCATCCTTGGCGGGCGCATCAATACCGACTTTATCGACAATAGCGCGGGCGTTGATTGCTCTGATAATGAGGTCAATATCAAGATCGCCCTTAACCGCGAGATGATCGAAGACCGCCTCGAATTTGAGGCCCGTAACAGCCTGCTTGAATCCATGACGGATGATGTCGGGTTTCTCGTTCTCGAGGATAACCGCTTGCAAACGCTGGCGCTATCGCTTGCCGAACATAGCAGCGCCGCTGACCTTCCGAGCCATGTGCGGGTCACCGAAACGCTTGAAGCCAATGATCGTATTGACCGGCTGGTTGAGGGTCTGGGTGCGAATGATGAACTGCTTCGCCGCCAGAACGACAATCGGGGTTTAACCCGGCCCGAGCTTTCCGTGTTGCTCGCCCATAGCAAATTAACGCTGCAGGATGCGGTCGAAAACACGGACCTTCCCGACGATCCGATGCTCGACCCGCTGCTGCGCAACAGCTTCCCGCACGCTATGCGGGAAGGCTTTCCCGAAGCGATCGGCAACCATCGGCTGCGCCGCGAAATCATCTCCACAAAGATTGCCAACCGGGTGATCAACCGGCTCGGCTTTGTCATGCCGTTTGAGCTTTGCGAGGAAGAAGGGGTAGGGCTCGCCCATATTGCAGTTGCCTATTTCGCCGCAGAATCCCTGTTCGACCTGGAACCTCTTTGGGCAGCGATTGAACAAGCCACTATTCCAGAAACCGACAGGCTAACGCTGTTCAGCATGGCCCAGGCCAATTTGCGACTTGTATTGGCTGACCTCATTCGGGTCAGCGACGCCACCGCTATGCCGAGCGAACTTGCGAAAAGGCTTGGGCCGGGCGTTGGACGTCTGAACGCTGCGATGGACGAACTGGTCAAGGATGAAGAGCAGCAGGTTTCCAATGCGATGCGCCACAAACTCGCTGGTATTGAGGTGGATTCGACCCTGATTAACCGGATCATCCGGATATCCGAACTCAAGGGCATCGTCAGCACAGCGGCGCTTGCCGCACAGCTCGGCGTCGATGAGGTGGAAGTTACCCAAGCCTATTCGCGCCTAGGCGAAGCGCTGAAGCTGGACTGGGCCAACGGAACAGCGTTGAACTATGGGTCAAGCGATCCGTGGGAGCGGTTACTTGTCGCGGGGCTGAGCCGCGATTTCGAGCAATTCCGGCTCGATTTCCTGGCCCGTACAACGAACGGCAATCCGCTGGCTGAGGTCGAAACATGGCTGGAGCAAAATGAGCCGCGTATCCGCCAGTTCATCCAGTTGATCGACCGCGCGCGCCTCGCCCCTGCACCCAGCGCTGCCATGCTGGCCCAGATCGGAGCACAGACGAGATTGTTGTTGGGACGCGACGGCTAACGATCATCCACAATGCTATGGTAGAGCCAGGCCCGCAACGCGCTGGCGAGGTTGGGCGGAGTATCAGTTTCCAGCCGCGCGGCATCAATCCGGGCGACAAGGGCATTGAGTGGCACGCCAGCGTGTTTCGCCGCCCGCTCCAGCCCCTGCCAGAAGAGTGGCTCAAGCGTGACGGAGGTCTGATGGCCGGCAATCGTAATGCTGCGCTTAACCGGCGGTTGAAACAGGTCCTGCACCACTTGATGGCCGCCCGCTGGCATCAGTACATATGCTGGCCGCCATTGATCGACATTGTCGAACCTGTGACGAAACCTGCATCCTCCGAGCAGAGAAAGGCGACGCCGCGTGCGATTTCCTCGGCCTGACCGAGACGACCAACCGGAATCTTTGCGACGATTTTTTCAAGCACTGCGTCGGGAACGGCGGCAACCATGTCCGTATCGATATAGCCCGGTGCCAGCGCATTGACGGTCACGCCAACCTTTGCACCTTCTTGTGCCAATGCCTTGGTAAACCCATGAATGCCCGATTTTGCTGCAGCGTAATTGACCTGACCATATTGGCCGCCCTGCCCGTTGATCGAACCGATATTGACGATCCGGCCCCAACCGCGTTCACGCATTCCGGGGAAACAGGCTTTCGCCATGTTGAAACAGCCGCCCAGATTGACGCGCATGACCTCGTTCCAGTCGTCATAGGTCATCCGGGCTAGCGTGCCGTCTCGTGTAATGCCCGCATTGTTGACGACAACATCAACCGTACCGACCTCTTCGGCCACTTGCGCGCACCCTGTCTGGCAGGCCTCAAAATCGCCAACATCCCATTTTCGGGCAGCAATCCCTGTCCGTTCTGTAAAAGCGCGCGCCTTTTCGTCATTACCGCCATAATTCGCGACGACAGTCATGCCCTGTTCCTTCAAAGCAACGCTGATTGCCTCTCCGATACCGCGCGTTCCGCCCGTTACGATTGCAATTCTTGCCATTTTACCATCCTCTACAAACCACTCTTCTCCATCATATGTTTAGGGTAGGAAATTGCAGCGGCGCAAGAACTATCCTTTTGAGGATCAAGGACTGTGCCGAGACTGTAACGCAAAAATTAACCAATGTCCTAAAGCCGCTTCTCATTGCTTTTCCCTATGGGGATTGAATGGATTTACGCTCTAGACTTACCGAAACGGATCACGGGGAAAGCCCGGGCTGGATTTCCGGCTTGGGGCTCGCTGAAGCAGAATCCACATTTCAGACGGAAGACCAGATCCACAAAATTCAGCGCAGCGCGGCAATGTGGCCGATGACCATTTACGCGCAATCATTGACTCTCACACTTGTCATGATCGCCATATGGAGCCTGCAATCTGCGAGCATCGGAATCAGTGCCGCCATCTATTCCGTGGCGATGTTCGGAATCAGCCTGATTACGTTGCTCCTGGCGCGTTCGAGTGCCGTCAAACGACTACCGCCCCATCGCGTCATTCGGGCGATGCTGCCAATTGCAGGCGCACTTGGCAGCGGTATCGCCATACTCGGCTGGGAGATTTGGGCGCTCGGCACATCCCCGATCGGAGCGCTTTGTTTTGTATCGCTGGGCATTACCTTCCTGATCATACTCGTCGCATTTATGCCGATCCAGGCTGCGGCACTGGCATTGGTCGCCGCTTCGATCACAACCGGCAGTATATTGTCCGGCCAATATCAGGTCGCGATTGTCGGTATCGTAGTCTTTACAGGATTCTGGATGGCGACACTGGTCAATCTGCGCCTTGATGCGGCGCAAAGCAGGGTGCGGGAAAAGAACGATTCCAAGGCAAGGCGCGCCAACCGCCTGCTTGAAGAATTTGAAGCCAATGGCAGTGGCTGGTTTTGGGAGACCGATCGAGGCGGCAGAATCGCCTATGTTTCTCCCAAGCTCTTTGAAGCGCTGGGCCGCCCAGCAACGGATATCATCGGCAAACCATTCACTTCGATTATCCGGTTTGAGGGCGGAGCGCAGGACGGGGAGCGTGCCCTGGGATTTCACTTGTCGACCCGTAGTGCGTTTAACGATGTAACCGTTCGGGCGGCCGCCGAAGACGAAGAATTATGGTGGGCCATCTCAGGCCGACCGATCATCGATCAGATTGGCCAGTTTCGCGGTTATGCGGGTAGCGGCG
>CAJQMX010000046.1 GCA_905479515.1 uncultured Parasphingopyxis sp. | reverse complement strand
CACCAAAATAGCACCAAAAGACTTGACCGAAGACGTCTCCCTGCCTATTGCCGCGCACCGGCACTCCCCTGTCGTATAATGGTAATACCACGGACTCTGACTCCGTTAATTGAGGTTCGAATCCTCACGGGGGATCCAATAACTCTTCCATAAGATATTGATATTCAGGACTATTGTGCTTAATTTCGATGAAGCGCTCCCACTTTCATTCCCACACTCGGATCAGGTTGAAAAACGGCCAACGGCGAACAATGGCGAACAAAGTAGGGTGGACGAAAGCGCTTATTTACCTTTCTTTGGTATGTGACCAGTGAACGAAAAAAGGATTCCAATGAGCGCTCAAACACCACTGTTGCCTTCCAAAGCAATCAAACTTGTCGAAGAAGCAGGCTTGGCCGAAGCTCAATCGATTCTGGCAGACTTCGCCGCAGCTGGCCTGGTTAAGACATATGCGTTGATGCGGACTACTATATCAGCCGGTCAGGCTCCGCAATCCGTTAGAGACGCCGCAATCCAAGCAGAAGTATGGCAACGGATCATCGCGGATGGCAAAACCGCTGAAGCATTGAACGGCGGCACCGTGCGCTTAGCTGGCTCTAACCTCATTGGCGGTGAACCGGAAGTCCAGATTACCGGGATCAGGTTTTCCGACGTATCTCTCGGCAATGTGCTGGGGCGCTACTGTTCCGAGCCAAAGCCGATTGCATCCTGCAAGGCTAAACAAGCGACTATTCCGACGCAACCACCTGAATCGAACGCCGAGCTGTCAGCCGAACCTCATCTGAATTCATCTGAGAAGGTGCAGCCTCCGATTCGGGGCGGTGACTTGACCGCGACAATCGCTCAGGTCATGCAATCGACGGGGATTGGACGAACAAAGATCAACGATCTGATGAACGATGGCACGCTAGTCCGTAAGAAGATCGGCAGCCGCACGGTCATCACCGTGGAGAGCATCAAGCGTTACTTTCTTTAAATCCTTCCGCCTGATAATTTTCGGACGTAACGGACTCCCAGTCGTTTCGTTTTGGAGAAGAAGCATTCTACGATGAAGCCTATCCGTCGGACAGAAATAGATACAGGAAATTTCGCCTAATGGTGAGATCGCTGATCAGCATCTTTCCCAGCCACAGCCGGATTCGCGGCTTTCCGGCAATCCCAACCCATTACGCAACTATGAGCGGAAGTAAGTTGGGATTGCCGAAAACCGCAACTCCAGTCAGTTTTAGGCCGCTTAGCTGGATTTGATAAAAATAAAATAATGATATTAAAGACTAATGCCGAAACGCACGGCTGCCATAACGAACAGATAAGCGCGGCAAATAATGCGATTTGGATCGGCAATTCACGCTAGAAGCATATTCAAAGTTCTTGTTAGATGATTTTTGCAGCCCCCAGCTGGGCATCGCAAGCTGGCTTAACCAACTGCGATGTCCGTGATTGGTCAGGCTGCCAGTTCGTTCCGCAAACGAAAAGTGCCAGTATATGCATCAAACAAATTGGCTCCATCTAACTCAAAATCAATATAATAACCACTCCGGCCAACTCCGCTTATAGGGCGTGATGTGAACGCTGGATAATCAACATGAGAAGCAAGCGTCTTGCCAATCGCAAGGTCATCAAAACTACTGTTGCCAGCAGTCATGATGGCCATGCCTGATTCATCTGTGAGCCACAACACCTTGCCATTCCAGACAGCATTTGATGTGATCAAAAGAACGCTCGCGCGTCCCTGATCCATTGAAATAGCCAAGACCGAACGTTCATCATTTCTAAACGTTAGCGTTCCTTTTTCACTGGCCAGTAATTCGCGCAAAACTTCTACAGGTTCGAGCCCCTCTGCCCGCATGATATCCAGGGTGATCGTATCGACTATTAAATCAGCATTCATCGCATCAAGGTCCGCAGATATTTTCTCAAGCTCCCCCTGCTTTTCACAAAGAGCTTCCAGCGCCCGTCCAATATCACGGTCATCATTTACCCTATAAGGGGATATAGAGGGCCGAAGCGTATCATTGGTATGAGAAACAAACATAACTCCAATTACGTTGGCTTCGGCTTCTTGCCATGAGCACCCAGAAATATGAGATGCGGTTATTGGATTAAAAGCCATCTTCTCAAATTGTAGCTCCAGACCTTTGTCACGCGCCTTTTGAATATTTGCGATAGCTGAAATTGTGAGTTGGCGCTGGTATTTGGTAAGGCGCTTGCTTGCTTTCGACAAATTCACAAGCGCATGTGCGACATAGCCAGCAAATTCCTTGCGTTGGCAATCGTGCCATTCGTGTTCTGGTTTCTCAGAAACTATCAGCGGCACGCTAAATTGTGTATTGATAGGCACGATAAATACGATCTTGTCATTGTCAAATTCTGTATGGAGCCATCTCGCTTCGAAGCGGATATCGCTATGGCCAATTTCGTTCAGCACTTGCCGAACGACCACTGCGAAACGACGCGCCATAAATTGCGATTTATTCTCTATAATACTCATTTCATTCTCCAATTTAACTTTGTTCGCGAAGCATTTTCCTCTTAAAACGCTTTCAAAGGCCCCCTCACAAAAAAAGTTATGTGCTCTCAACGTATAATTTTAGTGTTAATATAATTGCCCTATTTTCATTAGATTGAATAAAGAGATCAAATTTATCAAGTGAAGGCTGTGCGTCAGCAAACGTGCTGCACAAACCGCGTCTGCTGTCGGACAACGGTCCCAGCTATGTTGCTGGCGAGTTGGCCAATTATCTGGCCGACAAAAACATGCGCCACTTTCGCGGCGCTCCATTCCATCCCCAGACGCAGGGCAAGATCGAACGCTGGCACCAGACCCTGAAAGACCGCATCCTGCTTGAGAACTATTATTTGCCCGGCGATCTCGAAGCTCAGGTTGATGCGTTCGTCGAGCATTACAATCACCAGCGTTACCACGAGAGCCTGAAAAACGTCACACCTGCCGATGCCTACTTTGGCCGCGCAGAAGCCATCATCAAACAACGAGAAAGAATCAAACGAAAAACCATCGAACATCGGCGCTTGCAATACCGCAGACCGAAACGCGTTCGTCCGCTTCTTCATCGCAGGGCGCGCTGTAGTTCAGCCCGCCATGGGGCTGGACACCAAGGTCTGCTGGAACAGCGCGGTAGTCGTAGCCGAACAGAGGGTGCTCGGCGCTCACCGCGACATAACCTGACAAGGTGCCATTTCGGGCGCGGAGCATTATGCACGGCATACCGGTGGCTTTATCGATCCATGAAAGCTTATCGGGTTCATCGCGCCAAGGCCCCTCCTTTCTTGGCTGAAGCGAGGGAACAT
>CAJQMX010000045.1 GCA_905479515.1 uncultured Parasphingopyxis sp. | reverse complement strand
TTCGCCCAGAGGAGCTGTACATAATTGTTAACAAGATAAGCGGTGTTGGGATCACTACCATCGACAATGACCTGTATAGGCGCTGTATCGGCGCGATAAACAACCCGCGCAAAATCTTCTCTTAGTATAATGATTCCATTGAGACGACCGGCGACGAGATCTTGTTCGAAGAAGCGCCGATCACGGCTGGTTTCCACTTGGAAAAATCGTGAATTTTCTAGAGACGCCTTAAAACTTCCTGTTTCAGCCGTTGGTTGTTCGATCACTAAGCCAACATTAAATGATCGGGGGTCAAATGTTACGCCATATCCAAATAGAAACAACAGCAGGAGAGGTAATATGACTGCAATCATTATCGTGCTGGGATCCCGCAAAACTTGAAGAGTTTCCTTCCGGGTTAGCCCGACCATCCGTGTCATGGAGACTGGCAGAGGGAAAAAACGGCGGCTCAAGTCTGTTCTCTCTGGCGGTCGTCTTTTTCCACCAGCGCGATGAAAGCATCTTCTAGTGTCGGCTCTGGAATATCTTCTGAACGTGCACTGGCTTTCAGCTCATCGGGAGCGCCAGCAGCGATCATTCGTCCGCGATAAATTAGCGCCATGCGGTCGCAATATTCTGCTTCTTCCAAAAAATGTGTGGTTACAACGACGGTAACGCCATTTGCGACCATCGCATTAATGTGTGACCAGAATTCCCGGCGCGTCAGGGGATCAACGCCGGACGTCGGTTCATCCAGAAACAACACGTCAGGTTCGTGTAAGACGGCACATGCCAAAGCAAGTCGCTGCTTATAACCCAATGGCAACATGATTGCGTTTGTTTCCAAATAGGAATCCAGGCCAAAAGTCGAGACGAGCCTATCGATCGCCTCACGGCGCTTCTTCCCAGTCAACCCATAGATTCCAGCGAAAAAGTCCATATTTTGGCTCACACTCAGATCACCATATAAGGAAAATTTCTGCGCCATATAACCCAGGCGTGCGCGGGCTTTGCTCGGTGCCTTCTGCAAGTCCATACCGGCAACACGTGCAAGACCTTCCGAGGGACGTAAGAGACCGCATAGCATCTTGAAGGTGGTCGATTTGCCAGCTCCATTGGGTCCTATCAAACCATATATTTCCCCGCGTTTCACTTCGAAACTTATGTTGTCTGTGGCCGTAAAATCACCGAAACGGCGGGTTAGTCCCATTGCTTCAACGGCAATTTCGTTTTGGTGCACATTAGTCGATTGTAATTTCAAAAAGGGCGAGGGCTGTTTTTGGCCGCCGCCCATGAGGTCCATGAAAGCATCTTCAAAGCGAGGCGGTGTGGAAGCCATAAAAGCGGCTTCGCCTGCTGATAAATCCGATGGCAAAGGCGTTATCGCTCCCTTTGCAGTTACGATACGAATATTTCGCCCCTGAATGACGCCGTCCAAAACAGCTCTGTTTTCCAGAGCGCGGGCTAGTACTAACCTTCTGTCTCCTCCTATGTTGCTTAAGAGAAAGGCTCGTCCTTGAACTCGGTCCGTAAGTGCGTCCGGCGGACCATCATATATAAGTTTTCCTTCATTGAGCAGCATGACTGAAGTGCAGCGTTCCGCCTCGTCCAGATAGGCTGTACTCCAGATCACACCAATTCCCTGATCGACCAATTCGTAGACCATTTGCCACAATTCCCGCCGTGACAAAGGATCGACACCAACACTTGGCTCGTCGAGCAAAAGCAGGCGAGGCGTTTTGATCAAAGCACATGCGATCCCAAGTTTCTGTTTCATTCCCCCAGATAATGCGCCTGCCAGGCGCTTTGTGAACGGCCTCAGACCAGTAAACTCCAACAGTCGCTCAAAAGTGGCAGCGCGCTGCGGCCCGGTTACTGACCTCAAATCAGCGTACAAATTGAGATTTTCAAAGACAGTAAGATCGTCATAGAGGCCAAAGCGCTGGGGCATATAGGCAACAACCTCGTGAACCGCATTGGGCTCCTTTAAAGGATCAAAGCCGCAAACTTCCAGTTTGCCTTCACTCGGCCGCAAAAGACCAGAAATGAGGCGCAGGAGAGTTGTTTTCCCGGCACCATCTGGTCCAACCAGACCCGTCACTCTTCCCGGTTTAATTTGACTCGTATGATCCGAAATCGCGGGAATATTAGCGTTCTCAAATTGCTTGGAGAGATCGCTTATCGTAACGAGTGCTGTGTCATGCTTCACTGTCTGGCCGCAGGTTTTAGAATAACCGTGACGGGCATGCCCTGTTTGAGACGTGAGCCGGGATCTTCAACAATGATTCTGACACGGTATACCAAACTCGTGCGTAGTTCTGGCGTTTCCACCGTTTTGGGCGTGAATTCAGCAACTGGGGAAATAAATCCGACTTTTCCAGTATAAATCCCGCCGGAATCCGTTTGGATTTCTGCTTTCATTCCAGGTTTGACGCGGTCCAGATCTGGTTCCGCCAAGAAGGCGCGCACCCAGACCGGCGAAACCAATGATACAGAAACTATTGTTTCTCCGGCGCCTATTATCGATCCGGGCTCTCTCACCCTTGTCAACACGCGTCCGTCTGATGGTGCAATAAGATTGGCATCTTTTAGCCGTCGTTCAGATAGGTTGAGCGCCGCCTTTTCCGCGTTAAGCGCAGCCTGGGCTCGTTCAATGTCTTCGGAGCGGGGCCCTATGCGCGCCAATTTATATGCCTTTTCCGCAACCTCTTTTGTGGCAGCGGCGCGGGCTCTTTCGGTCTGGGCTGTTTCAAGGCCTTGCGGGGAGACAAAATCACGGTCTGCCAAAAACTGCTGACGTTTCAGGGTGTTTTCGGCAAGCGAGAGGGAGGCATTTGCTTCGGCCAGAATGGCAGCTGCTTGATCAATTTCTTGAGGACGGGTTCCCGTTTGCAGCGCCGCCAATTGTGCCGCCTGACCGAGGACTCTGGCTTGCGACAAACTCACGTCGTCCTCGTAATCTTGCGGTTCAAGAATGGCTATCAGCTTTCCGGCCTTAACAGTGTCGCCTTCTTCAACATTGACTGCACGAAGCCTGCCGGGAATTTTGAATGCCAGGTTAACTTGGCGGACATCGACATTACCATACAAAACAATATGCCTATCGGTCTGGTGATCGTCTCGGATCGCATAGTAAACATAAGTCCCAACCGCGAGTAGGATCAAAAGAGCTAATAGCGTATATATTCGGTTTCTGGTTATCATGGGTCTATTATATTGAACTCCGATGGGAATTTGATCTGCGGTAAATTTTGAATATATATTTGGAGCGTTTCAAAGTCATGCCTTAGGGCTTTTTATCCGATACGGATTTTAGTGTCGTTTAGGAAAACATAAGGCGGAATATCAAGGTTTCTCGGCGCAGGACCGCGCCGAACACGGCCAGAGGCATCGTACAGCGAACCGTGACAGGGGCAGAACCACCCGCCATATTTCCCCAGCGGGTCGCCTTCTTTTTGACCCAGAGGAATACAGCCAAGATGAGTGCAAACGCCAATCATAATGAGCCACTCGACTTTTTGTACCCGCGAGCGATCGCTTGCCGGATCGATCAGGCCCGGATTATTATCATCGGCCTGTGCACTCGCGATATTCTCTGCCGTGCGCCGGACTATGAATATCGGCTGATTACGCCAGCTGACAGTTATTCGCTGCCCAGGTTCGATTGATGAAAGGTCTACTTCAATCACAGAAACAGCCAACACGTCTGCTGATGGGTTCATGCTGTCAACAAGTGGTATGGCCGATGCTGCAACGCCCACGGCGGCAAAAGATACTGGCGCGATATGGATGAAGTCTCTCCGCCTGATACCAGCTGAATCCATATCTATCTTTTTTTCAGTAATGGCCGCCATCACAGCCTCTTTGGGTTATTTCTAGCATGGCGATAAGCCGCTAATGCGCCCAGGCCAACTTGGTTCATGATCCATCTTGCCCAATGGGAGCTGATGCCGATTTACTGCCCCATCGCGGAATAAAGCGAGGAACCTGCGCTGCATAGCTGCGGTAAACATCTCCCAGTTGCGCTTCAACCTCGCGTTCTTCTTTAAGTGCGAGCCGCCAGTACATGACCAGCAAGACGGGAAACATCGCAAGTGTTAGAAGTGTTGGCCACTGAAATAGAAATCCAATCATTATCAACACAAAGCCGACATATTGCGGATGCCTTACGCGGGCATAGGGGCCAGTTTGAGCCAGTTCGCCGCTATGTTGGGCGATATAAAGAACTCGCCATGCTGCCGAGAGCAGGTAAAATCCGCCCCCTATGAAAGCATAGCTAAGCAGATGGAATGGGCCAAAATGCGGATTGGATTTCCATCCAAAAATCATTTCCAGCAAATGCCCGCTATCGTGAGCGAACCAATCGATGCCCGGATAGTTTGATTGTAGCCAGCCAGCCAAAAAGTACAGCGTGAGCGGAAACCCGTACATTTCTGTAAAAAGAGCGACGATAAATGCGCTAAAGGCTCCAAAAGAGCGCCAATCTCTTTTGGTCTGCGGTTTGAAAAAACTGAACGCAAAGATGATGAAGATAGCCGAATTGAAGAAGACCAGAAACCACAGCCCGTAAGCAGACATATCCATCATTATTCCCCTAATTTGTCGGGCATAGATCCTTGATCAGGATCCCCGCGCTTGGAACCATGCCCACCATGCCCACCATGCCCACCATGCCCACCATGCCCACCATGCCCACCATGCCCACCATGCCCAGCGTGCATGAAACTGTGCATGACAACACAAACAAGCAGCAGGCCGCCAAGCAGCAGATAGTCGCCGGGGATATGGGCCTGATGCTCAAAATATAGCGCAAAGGCCGCTATTGCCAAAAACGCATAAAATATGAATTTTACGCGGGAATTGGATGGCTGCGACACGGATGACTTGTGTTGGTGCTGCATGATATGATTCCTCCGTTTTGATAATCGCACGAGCGCGGCGTTTTAAAATATTCGACGCTTAGAGATTGCTTATGGGAATAGACGTTTGAAAACGCGCTGCGTTACAGTCGACAACTCAAATTTGCCAACTTTGGACAGCTGCGGCTCTTGAAAATTGTGCGCGGCCGACAAAATATTTAGATCACGTGACCCACTCCATGCTCACACCAGACACATTGGCATGCAATATGATCACAGCTTGGGTCATGAAGCGGATGGCGAAATTGCCGCCTTGCAAGCGGGAATATGATTTTCGTCAGTAAAGAGGGTTGATACAGACGATGCAGCCTTGCAGATGCGTTCGATCGGCTGATATCCTGTAGCGCCAATCGTGCCCCTCGGTCACCGGCGGCATTGTACAAAAACCGGTTGCTGATGCCGGTTTTAAGCAATGGGAGGAGTTGCGCTCGCCACAAACGAATGTAATCTGAGCCTTCAATCAAGCTTTGGGCCGCCAAAATGCCCGAACGCAAGGCGTATCGCATTCCAAAGCCTGCAAGCATATCCTGAAAGCCAGCTTGTTCGCCAATCAGAGGATGCCCGCCTTGCATCGCTGTGTTGGGAATACGGAAATTTCCAAACCCACCGAACGGACGCGGAGAGTTCATTTTTAGTCCGGTTTTGTCTTCGAAAAACTTTACAGAGCGCGCCACGTGCATCGCCTGGTTCTTGAAGCCGCTGAACATGCAGCTTGCTAGCGTACCGCGGCCATTGTGGATCAGCAAATAAGCATAGCCATGAGGCGCAAGCCTGTTATCAAAAGCAATATGATTGCTGTCGGCCTCACCGGTTTCGAATATATAACCCGCTGCAATTGCGTCGGCTGATCGGGGCCCGATTGCCGAAACAGCGGGTCCCTTGATGCTCGTTGCACGCTCACCAAAACGGATGTCTACACCAACTGAAACCGCCTGTTCAAGAAGTCCTTGCTCTAGACTGCCCTCCTGACCACCGCGCTGTACAAGATAGTATAGCGTACGATCTCCAGTTATCGGGTAAGCTTCGCCACGATAATCATAGGCAGTTCCGTCACAAACGGGATGAGCGTTGAAACTTGT
Organism: uncultured Parasphingopyxis sp.; assembly: GCA_905479515.1. The sequence continues at coordinate 2,159 of CAJQMX010000045.1, read as the reverse complement.
TTCGATACCCGCTTCGTTCAGTTCTTCCAGCACATCGCGCTTGCCACTCCAGTTTTCAAGACCTTGGTAATCGCCGTGAAACCGGCTGCCGACGGTCTTGTGCCATTCACGCACTATAACTTTGCGACCCGCGCGGGCTAATATGATAGCACAAGCGAGACCTGCCGGGCCGGCCCCGACAATGGTAATCGGATCGCTTCGTGATTTCAGATCGTTTGATGGGGCATTCCCAGCCATGCTAGTTTATTTCCCCTTTGGTAGCCCTGTTTAGCTTAGCGCCAATCATTCTATGCGTGCACCGGTGCTGCATGGATACCCTCCAGACGGGTACGTTTCAGCAATAATGCATTGACGGCAACCAGCGCAGAGCTGCCTGACATGGCAAGCGCTGCAACCTCCGGACTTATGATGAAAGGATAGAGAACGCCGGCTGCCATCGGAAAGGCGATGACGTTATAGGCGACGGCCCAGAACAGATTTTGATGCATTTTCCGCAATGTCGCGCGCGACAGTTCAATCGCGCCCAGAACATCATAAGGATCGCTCTTCATGAGCACGACATCGGCGCTTTCGATCGCGACGTCTGTGCCGGCACCAATGGCAAATCCGACATCGGCCTGGGTTAGGGCAGGGGCGTCATTGACGCCGTCTCCTACCATACCGACCTTTTTGCCTTGATCCTGCAGTTCCTTAATTTTTTCAGCTTTTTGTCCTGGTAAAACGTCGGCTAGAACGGTGGTAATTCCAAGACCAGAGGCGATCCGCTCTGCGGTCTCCTGGTTATCACCAGTGAGCATAGCAACTTCGACGCCCCGCTTGCTTAGCATTTTGACCATGGCCGCAGCTGTAGGACGAGGCGCGTCGGAAATTGCAATGAGGCCTGTAAGCTTACCGCCTTTGGCAATGTGAACAACGGTCTGGCCAGCTGCTTGCAATCGCGCCGCCTCGGCTTTCAGGTTGTTCATCGAAACGTCACGCTCATCCATGAGCCTTCGATTCCCGAGAAGAATCTCTTCGCCATCAAGTTCGGCACGCGCGCCTTTACCTTCGATATTTTCGAAAGCCGCCAATTTTTGCCGTGGCAGATCACCAGCTCGCTTCATTATGGCCTGCGCCAAGGGATGATCAGAACCTTGCTCGACGGTTGCCGCCATCGCAAGCACCTCATCGATCGACGCTTCAGAAGATGTGACAACCTCAACCACTTCGGGAGCACCCATCGTCAAAGTTCCGGTTTTATCGAAGACGATAATATCGAGTTTGGTGGCGTCTTCGAGCGCGCTGGCATTTTTGAAAAGAATTCCGTTCATTGCGCCCAGACCGGTGCCTACCATAACGGCCATAGGCGTTGCGAGACCAAGAGCATCGGGGCAAGCGATTACAAAAACGGTAATAGTCAAGGTCAAGGCGAATAGAATCGGCTGACCAAGCCACCAAAACCAGACGGCAAAGGTCGCAAGGCCGATAAGGATGGCGATCAAAACCAGCCACTGGGCAGCTTTGTCCGCTAATAGTTGGGAGGGAGCCTTTGAATTTTGTGCTTCCTGAACCAGTTTGACAATTTGCGCCAGCGCGGTATCTGCGCCAACCTTGGTCGCGCGATACTGAAAACTACCGCTTTTGTTTATCGTTGCGCCAAAGACATTATCTCCCGGCTTTTTGTTTACGGGCATGGATTCCCCGGTCAACATCGATTCATCGACCAGCGTTTCGCCTTCCAGAATTTCTCCATCCACCGGGATTTTATTACCTGGCCGAATGACTATCACGTCATCCTTGAGCACTTCGGCCGTTGATATCTCTATTTCCTTGCCGTCGCGCAATACGATGGCTTTCGGCGGCGCTAAGTCCATTAGCGAACGAATAGCGTTGGATGCGCCCGCGCGTGCCCGCATTTCGAGCCAATGTCCAAGCAGAATGAAAACCAGAAGCACTGCTACCGCTTCAAAAAACTGTACTCCAGGGAAAAAGAATGTTGATCCGACGCTGAAAAAATAACCGGTGCCGACAGATAAGACGACAAGCACCGCCATATTGAGAACGCCGTTTCGCAGCGCGCGCCAAGCTGCAACAAAGAAAGGCCAGCTCGGATAAACTATCGCTGCGCTGCCAAGGATAAATAGCCAAAGATCCAGGCGCAGCCCAAAAGGCGGCGCTGG
>CAJQMX010000044.1 GCA_905479515.1 uncultured Parasphingopyxis sp. | reverse complement strand
TCCAGGCGCGCACGCAGAGCGTCGGCGACCGGCGCGACACCCTTGCTGGCGATGAGCAGTCGGCAGTCGCCGTCGCGAATGATATATTCGGCTTCGTCCGCATTCAGCTTGTTGGAGATGCAGGTGCAATAGACGCCGGTGCGCTCCGCCGCCCACATGATTTCCAGATAGCGCGCGGAATTGTCCATCATCACCGCCATGCCCTGCCCACGGGTCAGGCCGAGCGATCGAATGAGCCGCGCGCCGCGATTGGCGCGATCGTCCAGCTCGCCATAGGTGACCGTTTCACCGGTGGCACCCATGATATAAGCGGGTTTTTCAGGGTGGCTGCGGGCGTGGGCCACCGGATGCTGCATGGGGGCTTGCGGCGTGGGCACCTCGCTCATGGTCTCTCTCCTAGTTGACGGCCCCCGCTTTGCGGAGTGCCGCTATTTTTTCCGCATCATAACCAAGTTCGTCCAGCAGGCTATCGCTATCCGCACCTACGGTCGGGGCGGGGCGCGGTGCGACGGTTTTTGTGACGCTGTAGCGCGGGGCGGGCGCCGGCTGGGTTGCGCCGGCCACCTCGATAAAGGTGCCGCGCGCCTTGTTGTGCGGATGCTCGGGCGCCTCTTCCAGCGACAATATGGGCGCGAAACAGATGTCGGTCGCCTCCATCAGGCTGCACCAGTGATCGCGCGGTTTGGATTTGAAGATGGCCGCCAGCTTTTCCTTCAGCACCGGCCATGTTGCCGGGTTCATCTGCGCATCGAAATCGCTGTCGTCGGTCAGTCCCAAGGTCTCGCGCAGCAACGCGTAGAATTGGGGTTCGATCGAGCCGATGGAAATGAACTTGCCGTCAGAGCAGGTGAAGCTGTCATAGAAATGCGCGCCGGTATCGAGCATGTTGACGCCGGGCTCGTCCTTCCAGAGGCCTGCCGCCTTGAAGCCCCAGGTCATGCCGGTGAGCGCGGCCGACCCGTCGGTCATCGCGCAATCGATGACCTGGCCCGGGCTGCCATTCTTCACCGCCAGCAGGGCGGACACCATGCCGAACGCCAGCATCATCGCGCCGCCGCCGAAATCGCCGACATAATTGACCGGCGGCGTAGGCTTTTCGCCGGCCCGGCCAATCGTATGCAACGCGCCGGACAGCGCGATATAATTGATGTCATGCCCTGCCGCATGGGCATAAGGGCCGGTCTGGCCCCAACCGGTCATGCGGCCGTAGACAAGGTTCGGATTGTCAGCGAGCAGCACGTCCGGCCCCAGACCCAGCCGTTCGGTCACGCCGGGACGAAAACCCTCGATCAGCCCGTCCGCGCCGCGCGCAAGATCGCGGATCAGGGCCACCCCTTCGGGCGATTTCATATTCACCGCGATGGATTTGCGGGAGCGGGAGAGCGGATCGGTGGTCTGCAGATGGGCGCCGATGCGGTCCACGCGGATCACCTCGGCGCCGTGATCGGCCAGCATCATGGCGCAAAATGGACCGGGACCGATCCCGGCCAGTTCAATGATGCGAATTCCATCCAGTGGGCCTGCCATATCGATCCTCTTCCGCTACCTATTTGTCATGCAGCGGTAGCGCGGATCAGGATGGTGGGCCAGCCCCGCATAAAGCATCCGCCAGCGCGGTAAGACTGTCGAACGCGATATCGGCCACACGAACATCGGGAAGATCGATAAGGACGCAGCCGGGGCGCTGCAGGAAGGCGCTATGCAGGCCCGCTGCCGATGCGCCCAGCGTGTCCCAGGCGTGGCAGGCGACGAGAAATATCTCCTCTGGAGCCACGTCCAGTTCGGCTGCGGCGGTGCGATAGGGGGCGGGATCCGGTTTATATCGTCCGCAGGCTTCTACACTCATCTGGAAGGGCAGCAGCTTGTTCAGCCCGGCATGCTCCATTTGTGTCGCCAGCGCATCGGCGGAGCTGTTGGTCAGCGCGCCCAGACGATAGCTGGCATCGCGAAGCCGCGTGAGAGCGGGGATCACATCGGGGTGCGGCGCAAGGGTCACAATGCGGTCCAACAGCACGTCGCCGGCATCATCGGGCAAGCGCACGCCTTTCGTCTCAGCCACCATGGCCAACATCGCTTTGGCCAGCACGCCGAACCCTCGATACTGGCCGGACAATGTCAGGCTTTGCGAATGCATCACCAGCTGGCCGAACCATAGCCGCATCACCGCAGCATCGTTGAACCAGCGCGAGAAATCCGCCTCCAGCGGCCTGATATCGAGGAGGGTTTCGTTGACATCGAACAAGATCGTTCGACATTGTTTCCAATCATGCATGCGCGGCCAACGCACGAGATTTGCATTCGGCCGCCTTGTGCTGAGGTTCAGCGCGCCGGATAACGCAGCCGCCCGATGAAGCGCGACAGGCTGAGCCGCTCACGCGAACCGCCAGCACCCTTGCCCGTCCACTGGGCCTTGGCCTTCTCGAACTGCATCACATTGTCGATGCGGCGGCTGAGGAATGCCCTGGTCTCGGCAAAATCCTCGCTGTCGTCGTTCAGGAACACCGTCAGCGTGGAGCCATAGACCGCGGTCAGCGTCATCCGCTTGGTATAATGATTGTAATCGGTCGCGGTATCGCCGGCCAAGCGCCACATCCGGTCCGCGCTGCGCCAGGCGATCCTGGCAGTGCGCGGCAGGTTTTGCGGCATCGCCTGCACCGCCATGGCGCGGCGCAGCGCCTCCTTGTCGGGAGCGGCGATGTCCAGACGCGTTTCGATCATGCTGCGGATCTTGTCGCGAATCTTCATCGCGTCGAAATCCTCGGGCGGCAGACGGCGGGCCATTTCGGCGTCGGTCCATTCGATCCAGGCATCGATCATATCCATGGCGCCGCCCTTGAAGGCGAGTTTCGCGACGTCCGGATCGATTCCGGCGCTGCCAGCAGCCATCTCCACCGCTTCGGGCGTCCAGCCGTCGAACGCCGCGTTCATCGGCAGATGAGGGGCAAGCGCGCTGCGCGCCTCGTCCAGCGTCAGATCGTCTGGAGCGGGCTGATGGGCTTGCGGCGGGGTGCTGTCGGTCTGGTCCATGGACATAAGATAAAGCTTCGCTGCGCGCATGCAAAGAACTCCTTCGATTGCGCCCGGAACATCGGCTGCTTAGCTGGGTTGCAATATGAAATGAAAACGATCCCGTAACAATCCCAGGAGCCGTCCCCATGTCGAACGAAACCACGCCCGGCCAATCCCCCAGTCTTTTCGATCCCATCACGCTGGGCGCGATCGAGGCGAAGAACCGCATCCTGATGGCCCCGCTCACCCGTGGCCGCGCCACCAGGGAGCATGTGCCGACCGAGATGATGATCGAATATTACGCCCAGCGCGCAGGCGCGGGCCTGATCATCAGCGAGGCGACGGGCATGAGCGCGGAAGGCCTTGGCTGGCCCTATGCGCCCGGCTTGTGGAACGACGAGCAGACCGAGGCGTGGAAGCCCGTGACCGATGCGGTGCATGAGAAGGGCGGCAAGATCATCGCGCAGCTCTGGCATATGGGCCGCATCCACCATAGCAGCCTGAATGATGGCAAGCAGCCGGTCAGCAGCAGCGCCACCACCGCGCCCGGCCAGGCGCATACTTATGACGGCAAGCAGGATTTCGAGGAAGCCCGCCCGCTGGAACTCAGCGAAATTCCGCGCCTGCTGGACGATTATGCGCGCGCCGCCGAAAATGCCCGCAAGGCCGGGTTCGACGGGGTGCAGCTGCATGCGGCCAATGGCTATATGATCGACCAGTTTCTGCGCGATAACAGCAATTTGCGCGAGGATGCCTATGGTGGCAGCATCGAAAACCGCACGCGGCTTTTGGGCGAAGTGACCGATCGGTTGATCGATGTGCTGGGCGCGGGGCTCGTCTCCGTGCGCCTCTCGCCAAACGGCAATTCGCAAGGGGTGGATGATAGCGACCCCGAAGCGTTGTTTAGCCACGCCGCAGGTCTGCTGAACGATCGCGGCATCGCCTTTCTGGAGC
>CAJQMX010000043.1 GCA_905479515.1 uncultured Parasphingopyxis sp. | reverse complement strand
CCTGGGCTCGAAATGGAAATGGCTGGCGATCCTGTTCTGCTTCGGCACACTGTTTTCGGCGGTGGTCACGGGCAACGGCATTCAGGCCAACAGCCTTGGCGATTCTGCCAATGAGCTGTTCGGGATAGAAGAGTGGATCGGCGGTGCCATCGCGGCGGTCGCTGTATTCATCGTGATCATCGGCGGCATCAAGTCCATCGGCCGGGTTGCCGAAACGGTCGTTCCCTTCATGGCAGCGGCCTATCTGCTGATGGCGTTTGTTGCGCTGGTCATCAATTTCGGCGATCTGCCCGAAACCTTCGGACGCATCTTCTCCGGCGCCTTTGGCTATGACGCAGCGGCAGGCGGGTTTCTTGGCGCGATGATCATGATTGCGATCCGTGCCGGTGTCGCTCGTGGGCTGTTCTCCAACGAGGCCGGCCAGGGCTCAACACCAATTGCCCATGCTGTCGCCCAGACCAACGATCCAGCCGCACAGGGCCGCTTCGCGATGATGGGAACATTTATTGACACCGTGGTCATTTGCACGATGACCGCGCTGGTCATGCTGACGGTTGAAGGCAACTTCACCCATACCGGTGCTGATGGCACGATTGAGGTTGTCAAACATGCCTGGCAATCGGATCTCAGCGGCTTTGCGATGACCTCGGGCGCCTTTGCCGCAGCCTTCCCGTTCGAGATCGCGACGATCCCGATTGGCACGCTGATCGCTTCGGTTGCGCTGATCCTGTTCGTGTTCACGACCCTGCTGACATGGAGCTATTATGGCGAGCGGGCGATCACCTTTCTCTATGATCAGCTTCCCGGCTCAAGCCTGCGCGGTGAAAAGGCGCTCCATTTGTCATGGCGCGTCCTCTGGTGCATCGTGATCTTCTTCGGATCCTATGCGCCGCTGGAATTGGTCTGGCGTCTGGGCGACATTTCCAACGCCGCCATGGCTCTGCCCAATATCGTCGCCCTGATGGCGCTCTCCGGCGTGGTCTTAGCGCTGGCGCGGGGTGACCGGTCGGCCGGGAAAGACCATGGCCGCGAAACACCCAAAGAGCTGACGGAAGAGGTTGCGGGCGCGCCGGGGCATTGATGCCCGGGCGACAAGCGTTCAGGCATTGAACCGAGATATTGGGGAGAACCGCCGAAACAATGGGCAACAATGACCAAATAATTGCTCATCCTTCTTTCCTCATCACTATTGATGTGATCGATGATCGGGGGCTTCGTATTGTTCTTGAGGAAAAGACTAGGTTAGGGCCTCCTGAAAAATTGCTTGATTTGGAGTTAACCTCGAGAGAATTTGTCCGCGATCAAAATGATGGTATTTTCGAAATAGCTTGGCCGGTCGTCGCATGCTTCGCGGTTCGTGGTGACCCTTTCCCTAAAGGTAGACCTTCAACGTCGACCATTATCGAGGAACCAACTGATACTGGGTTTATGCAGTGGGTGAAGAGCAGCACTCGTTGCGAACCAGACTATGTGGCCGCGATGGGTGGGGAAGACGCACACGACCGAAAACTCCGGCACTGGGTCATCAGTTGCCATGAAATTCATGTTGATGTTGCCGCAATCGATCCGCCGACCGTTGGGCGCATCTAAAGATTATCCCCAGCTGTACCAACCAATCCGGGATAAAGCAGGACGCCTCACCTACTCCAGCCCCAGCGCCGCGCGCACCCGTCGCCAATCGATCAGCTTGAAGTTCTGCGTACCGGCCGGCGTCATCCCGTCCTGCACGACCATCAGGCCGTCGGGAAAGGCCAGGCCCAGATTGGCGCGGCTGATCGCGATGCCGTCGGTTTCGGTTACACCGTCCGTCACATCACCGTCGGCGATATAGAAGCGCCCAACATAGCGATAATCGGACAGGGTATAGACGGCGAATGCGCTATCGCCCTGGCTTGAAGCGACAAGATAACCCTCTTCGCCATAGCCACGCGCGATGGCGATGCCCTCAACATCGGGAACGATCTGCGCGCCATCGGCCCTGACGACAAGTTCGCCTTCACCGGTGCCCATATCGAAGCGCCAAATGCCCGCCGCTTCCTCGCCGACATAGAGCGAGTCCGTCTGCGTATCGACGACGCAGCCTTCGGGCTGGCTTGGCACATTCATCGTCTGAACGAGCCGCGACGTCATTTCGCCCTCAAGCCCAATTTCGACATCGTAGATCGCGCCCGCTTTCGTGTTGACGAAGGCGTGCAGATTCCCATCGCCCATGCGCGCCATGCATAAGCCATAGCCTTCGCCCGGCCCGGCCGGCACTCGGCCGATCAGCTCCAGCGTAATCGGATCGGTGTTCAGGCGGTAGAGCGCGACATGAGCCGTCGCCATATCATTGCGGTCACTCGCCGCGACGATGATCGCCTCTTCCCCGCCAAAGGAAATACCGGAAACCAGGTCGACATTGTTCACCCGCCCGGCTTCGGCAAAGGCCCGCACCGTTCCGTCCAGGCCATAAACATACAGCCCGGCCTGTTTGTCGGTGCCAATGATCAGGCTTTGCGCCGGATCTTCGGGATTGACCCAGATCGCCGGATCATCCGCCGCATCATCGCGGCTGGCGACCGGTGCAGTTTGCCCGGATGCGAGGACGGGTGCACCGCGCGCCGGATCGGGCGGCGGCGTGGTTGCGCAGCCGACAAGCAGCGCCGCCAGCGCGGTCGCGGTAGCAATATTCTTCATTCCAAAAACCCCCATCAGAAGCGCATCCGCGCGCCGAATTTCATCGTCCAGCTATATTCTTCATATTGCAGAAGCCGCCGGTTTCCATTGTAATTCTGATAGGCGAAATAGGGCTCGTCGGTGATGTTGATCCATTCCCAGAAGAATTGGAGATTTTCACTCGCGTTGAAGCGGGCGCTGGCATCGAGCTGGAAATGCTCGTCGACATAGCGATCCTCTTCCGGCGCGCCGCCCAGTTCATCGAGATAGCCATCGCGGTATGTGCCTGCGAGCCGGACACTGAACGGGCCCTTCTCATAGCCAAGGACGACGTTGAACGTATTCTGTGATGAAGATGGCAGCGGGATGATGCGCGGAACATTATCCTCATCCAGCACCGTGCCCTCAGCATCGGTATAGGTATAGTTGAAGTTGAACAGCAGCCCATCAAACGGATCGGGCAGGAAGGTGAAGGCCTGGGCGAAGCTGAACTCGATACCGAAAATTTCGGCGCCCTCGCCGTTGATCGGGATCACCGCTTCATCGAAAACAATTCCGTTATAGGTGCCGCCATCGCTATCGTTGAAATCAACGATGAAGTTGGAGATATCCTTGTAGAAGATATTGGCCGAAATCGCGCCGTTCGAGCTGAAGTAATATTCAGCCGACGCATCAAAGTTCCAGCTTTCATAAGGCACCAGATCCGGGTTGCCGAATTCGCCTTCGCGCTCGTCATCGTCATTCTCTTCCACCGCAAAACGGGGAGCGAGATCGGCGAGGTTCGGGCGAACGATGCTGCGATAGCCAGCGGCACGAAAAACGAGACTTTCCATCGGCTCGAACCGGACGTTCAGGCTTGGGAGCCAGTCCGTATAGCTGCGGGTGAAGCGGTTCGGACTGATGAACACCATGTCATCGTCAAGCACCGCACCGTTAAAGGTTGCGCCCTCTTCCACCAGTTCCGTCAGGTTCGCGCTGATGTCATTCTGGGTATGCTCGACGCGCACACCGCCGATGACGCGCAGCGTGTCGCTGTCCCACCGGCCCAGCAGATAGCCCGCGTAAACATCTTCCTGGTTCACATAATCCTCGACCGCGGAGTCGAAGATGCTGTCGATGTCCTGCAGCTCGAAATCGGCGCGGTTGTCGTTGAAATAGCGCCTTGGGCCAGAGAAGCTCGCCGCTGGGCTAATATTGGCAAGCCGGTATGTCGGGGTGCCGGTAACGTCGTCGAGCGTATAATTCCCTGTCATATCTTCATAGAATTCGACGTTGAAATCATAGCGTTTTTCCCGCCAGCGTGCCTGCGCCCCGGCCTGTACTGTAAAGTCTCCGCTGTCGGTTGCGAACAGATGGCCGACATTGAACCGCGCCATATATTCTTCATCGACAGAATCGGAGAGCGTCGTCAGTTCGACATCATCAAGCTCATATTCGCGCGGATCGCCGAACAGCGTTGCGCCGCCCAGAATCGAATAGCTCGGGATCATCGGGTTTGAATAATCGAAGCCCACCCCGAACCCTTCATCATCGAAATCGCGGGAGAAGGTCGTCGGGTCGAACGAACCATTCTCATTCTCTGATGAGCGCGACCAGCTCGCCGCATAGTCAATCGTCCAGGGGCCGGTTTCGGTTTCACCGCCAACCGAGATCGAGGCAATCCGCTGGCGCTCGAACCGGTCCTTGATATCGCGATCAATCGCGATTTCCTCGTCCGCATCGGAGAAGGAAACAATGTTGCCGCTTCCCCCTGAAACCTGATCGAAATCACCGAAATCAAATGCCAAACGGCGACGATATTCCTGATCGTCAAACTGGCTCCAGATACCGCGCGCATAAAGTGTGGTGGAATCGCTCGGCCGGAAATCAAAGGAGAGCGAAGCGCTGATCCGCTCGCGCTCGACATCATAGTCACGGTATTCGACTTCTTCGACAAAATCGACGCCATCATCGCCCGTGGTCCAGCCATCGACCTCGGCATTGTCGGATTCAAACCGGCGCAGATAGTAGGAAAGCCCGCCCGAGATGCCGAAACTGTCTGAAAGTGCTGTCGAGAAATCAACACTGGCTTTCGGGGTCAGCTCATCGCGTAATTCGTTAAAGCTGCCCTCGATGCGCGCCGTGACGAAATCGCTGCGGCTGTCGAACGAACTCACTGTATTGATTTCAATCGAGGCACCAATCGTATCACCGTCCATATCCGGCGTCAGCGATTTGCGGACTTCAATGGATTCGATCAGGTCGCTGGAAATAACGTCCAGAGCCACGCCGCGCGTGTCACTTTCCGGCGAAGGAATGCGCGTACCGTTGATCGAGGAGGAGTTGAGGTTGGGATCAAGGCCGCGGACCGAAACAAACCGGCCCTCGCCCTGGTCATTGAGAATGTTGATGCCCGGCAGGCGGCGCAGCGATTCCGCGACATTCTGATCGGGGAACTGGCCAATCGCGTCGCGCGTCAGGACCGAGGAGACGCCGTCCGCTTCCCGTTGCCGGGAGAGTGCGCTCGCCTGGTTCGCGCGCTGGCCGACAACAAGGATGTTGGCCTGCTGCGTGCCAAGAACGATATCGGCATTGGCGATACCGGTTGCCGGAACGGTGACCTGCGTCGTGACGGTCGGCGCGCCGACATAGCGTGTTTCGAGCGTATAGGTGCCCGCCGGAACATCGGCGAAACGGAAACTGCCATCACGCCCGGCCTCAGCCGTCCGTTCCAGTTCGATGATGCGAACCTGGGCGGATTGCAGGGCGCGGGTATTGGTCGCATCGACAACGGAGCCGATCAAAGAGCCTGCCACTGCCGGAGACGCAAGCGCCGTTGTCAGCGCCAAAGCGGAAAGAAAACGCACGGAGCGCTGTGCGAGAAAAGAATCAGTCATGGAGCATCCCTGTTTTGTGTGCCCCGCGCCTAGGTGAGAAATATTGCGCGGAGATGCAGGTTCGATGACTCTGAAATGACGGATTGATGAAGTTTTGTTGCAGTGCAATAAAAGCCACAGATTCAGCGGCGCTGCCCGACGCCACCATAAAGGCGATTCCCTTTTGGCTTTGCTGCCTATAAGGCTCGGCAATGTTGAAACGCCTTTATGAATGGACGCTCGAGAAAGCCGGGCACCGCCATGCGGAACGCTGGCTGGGCGCAATCTCTTTCATGGAATCGAGTTTCTTCCCGATCCCGCCCGATATCATGCTGATCCCGATGTGCCTGGCAAAGCCGGAGCGCGCGTTCCGCTATGCGCTGATCTGCACCATCGCGTCCGTGCTAGGCGCGTTGCTGGGCTATGCGATCGGTTATTTCCTGTTCGAAACGGTCGGCCAAGCGATCCTCGATTTCTACGGGCTTGGCCATCGGTTCGAGAGTTTCGCCGCGCAGTTTAACGAACAGGGCTGGATCATCGTGCTGCTGGCGGGCTTCACGCCGCTCCCCTTCAAGGTGATCACGATCGCCGCCGGAACGACCGCGATGCCGCTCTACGTCCTGATCGCTGCCTCTGTTATCGCCCGCTCGGCCCGCTTCTTCCTCGTCGCGGCTCTGCTCTGGAAGTTCGGTGAGCCGGTGAAGCGCATCATCGACCGGCATTTCGGCCTGCTCACGACCGCCGTTGCCATTGTCGGCATCGGCGGCTTTGTCGTGATACGCTATCTGATCTAGCCGGTAACGGCACCCACCATGGCGGCATCGGCGGCCAATAGCGGCGCAAAACTTTCCCGCGCCAGCACCCGGTCCACAAAGGCCTTGAGATTGGGATAGGCTGCCCAGTCGATATTCGCCTTTCCATATTCAAGATTCTTGAACGGCGAGGCGACGGCGATATCGGCCAGCGTGATGCTCTCGCCCACCAGCCACTCACGGCCATCGGCCAGCTGGCTTTCCAGATAGGCAAGCACCGGCGGCAAGGTTTCCGTTTCGGCCTTCACGGCGGCAGCCTCATCGCCTTCCGTGCCCATAAGCTTGGATACAACACGCGCCCAGAAGATTGCTCCGCCAGGAGGCACGAGAACAGTATCGGCGACTTCTTCAAACCACAGCGCCCGGCCCCGCTCTTCGGGATCGGTCGGGATCAGTGCGGAGCCCGGATGCTTGCTGTCGAGATAGTGAATGATGGCGCTGGAATCGCCGAGGCAGAAATCGCCGTCACGAAATCCCGGAATCTTGCCGAACGGCGAACATGCGCGAAACTCGGGATCGTCAGCACCCGGCATGACAGCTTTGTGCTCGTAATCGAGGCCCATTTCTGCGGCGAATGCACCGGTTTTGCGAACGAACGGGGATAGGGAAGATCCATAGATGATCATGCGAACAGGCTCCTGCAGAATCGGTTGAGGTCCGATAATCTAACAGTTCAGTTTTTATTTGCAACTGATATTATACGCGTTCCCTGCGCCCGTCCTGATGGCCGGCCCTATTTGCCGCCCTATTTTCCAGCCTTATTTGGACGTGCTGCCGGAACTCTGCGACGCGCGGATCTGGGTGTCATAGTCGCGGGCGATTTCCTCGCCGAGATTGACCACGCCCCACCAGAGCAGCAGCCATGCAACACAGATCAGCAGCGCCACGCTGCCGCTGATAATCCCCGTCCAGGCAAAGCCGCCACCAGTCGTGCCATTCTTGCCAATCAGGCCGAAGACGATCGCGAGCGGCGCCAGGATCCATGAGATAAAGCCAATGATCGGAATCAGCGCGAGCAACACGGCGACCAGCCCGATGATCATCGCAGCCAGTGCCATCCCGTTGCTATCGCTGCTCTGGACCGGTTGTACCGGTGGTCGCGGCGATTGTGGATTTTCCATGATATTAGCCCCCATTTGTTCGTTTGGGAGGTTCTAGCCGCAGCGTGACGGGAATGACAACCGTCTGTCCCGCATGCCGGTGTCAGGCGGCGTCGTGGAAGATGATGCCCAGCGTATGCCGTTCACCCGAAAGCACACGGCTCACCCCGTGCCGCATTGTCATGCGCACCGGCCCATGCGCGCCCTTCCCCGGCCGCTCCCGCACCGCAATGATCGCCGCATCCCCGCGCTGCAGCGGCACCACTTCCGCGCGTGCCTGCATCCGCGCCCGCTGCTCGGTGATGATCAGCTCCCCGCCGGTAAAATCACGCCCGGGCTCGGACAGCAGCATGATCAGCTGAAGCGGAAACAGATGCTCCCCATAGACATCCTGATGCAGACGGTTGAAATCGCCCACGCCATATTTGAGGAGCAGCGGCGTCGGTCGTTCCTGCCCCGCCCGGTGGCAGCGCGCGAGATAGTCCGCATGATCCTCCGGAAAGCACGGGGCCGCGCCGAGCGCCTCCTGCCAGCGATTGGCGATAGCCGCGAGCGGTGGATATAGCCGGGTGCGCAGCGCAGAAACCGCGTCCGGCAGCGGATAATCGAAATATTTATATTCCCCGCTGCCATAGCCGTGTCGCCCCATGACGATGCGTTTCCTGAAGCGCGCCTCCTGCGCATAATAACCGATCATCCTGTCGCACAGCGCGGGTGACAGCAGAGCCGGGAACGTCGCAAACCCCTGCCCGTCGAGCGCGTTCGAGACCGCCGTCCAATCGACAGCCGCGATCCGCGCGCCCAGAATTATGTCATCCTCATGGCTCATCGGCCCTGCTCCCTTTGCCCGCGCAATATAAGCCGCCCCACCCGCATCCGCACCCCGAAGATTGCGGCCAATCTTTTTACCCTGCCACCAGTTTCACCCCGGCAGCCGGTAATGCTCGGCCAGCCTGTCCAGCGCGAGGGTGAGCACCAGCTTGCCGGACCGCGCGGGCCAGCCGAGCCCGCTCTCCGCCATTTTGAGGCCCTCGCCCGCGCACAAAACCCGCCACGCAATATCCTCCAGCCCCGGCCCGAGCGCCGCGACCGCCGCCGCGAACCGCGCCTTCGCCGCAAGCTGCGCCTCGCCCGGGCTCAGCCCTTCCGGTGCTCCGCGCGCCGTCTTGCCAGCCGGCGGCGCATCCCATTGCATCGTGACGCGCGGCGCGAGCTGCGACAGCTCATAATCGCGACGCAGCGCCTCGCCCGCATCATATTGCCGCGCCGAAACATGCCCGCGCGCGCGCAGCCATGACAGCGGCGATTCCGCAAGATTGACGGTGACCGAGCGCGCCAGCCTGCCCTTGCGCACGGGCACACCGGGCCGCGCCCGCTCGATCCGCGGCGCGCCATCCTGCGGCAAGGGGCGTTCGGCAAGCAGGCGCGGATCGTTGCGGCGCGGCGCAGATTGGGACGGACGGCTTTTCGGCATGAGCGGGCTTTCGTGAAACTATGTGACGACGAATCACTCTTGCCATTTAGGCTATACTGTAGGAAAGTGAAAAACCGATTTGGTTAGTTTTATCCCCTTCTCCCCTTGTGGGAGAAGGATAAGGAGCCTTAACAACGCAGGAGTTTAGGCGCAGTTGGATGAGGGGCTTCGACTTCGCCGTCAGACCCCAGCCGCTCACCCAGCTCCGACTAGGTTCGCGACGCTTACCAAGTCTGCCCATCCCTCTCCCACAAGGGGAGAGGGATTTAGAGGGAGTAGATCATGATCACCGCCATCCGAGACATTCGCAAAGCGAAACGCCTGACCTTGCAGCAGGTCGCCGAACGCTGCGATCCGCCAACCACCGCCCAGACCATCGGACGGCTGGAAACCGGGATGCGCACCGTCTCCGTTGCCTGGCTCAACCGCATCGCAAAGGCACTGGGCGTAGAGGCCGGCGATCTGGTGCGCCTGCCCGAACAGGCAGACCTGCCGGTCGCCGCGATCCTTGATGGCAGCGGCGCAGAGGCCCCCATACACACCGCCCGCCTGCCCGCCCCGCGCCCGAACCCCGGCATGGTCGCCATTCAGGTGACGGCCGGGATTGGCGACTATCGCGCGGGCGACGAGATCTGGTGCGAACGCCTGACGCCGGACGCCTATGCCAGCGCCCTCAACCGAGACGTCCTCATCCCCCGCCCCGCCGGCCGCTTCCTCTTCGGCCGCCTGATCGGGCGAGAAGACGGCAAGCTCCAACTCCTCCCCCTGGGCGCAGGCGGCCGCCAACAAGTGGTCAGCGACCCGGTCTGGATCGGAATGGCGGTAAAGATGGTGCGGGGGGTTTAGGGGCTTAAATCGTCGCCCGATAACTGATGGCACTCAGCGTGACATATTTTTCTAGAGGCGGCTTAATTTCAAAGGCAGCTGGCTCACGAGCAAAATTATAAAGACGCATTAGGCAAAATGCATCTGATCGCTCTTCGCTAAATGTGCGTTCATTTTCACTGATAAAAAATGGTGTTCGAGCGTTACCATTGGTAGTCTTGACTTCAATGAGGCGCTCTCGACCGTCAGACTCAAACGAAAGTATATCATAACCCGCGCCATCACCGTCTTCCTGCGATACCCAGCGTAGGTTTTTAGCCAAATCACGTCGATTTTCGATAGTTAGCCGTTGGCGTTCATGCTCCAAAACTAGCTCTTCGCCCAGTCGACCCAACTCTCTGTTCTTTTCGTCACGCGCTGCTGGGTCAAACTTTCTCACTAAGCGTCTCAATGGCTCGGGATCGGGAGTGTCATCTAGTGTTGACGGCGTGGGTAGTGAACCGATCCAGATCGATTTTGACTCAGCGAGAATATTGTTAGAGGTTACGGGAACGCGAACAGGTTCGGAATGATCTAGATACCTGTCAACACCGGCAATAAGCGCATTCTGAAAATTGCGCCTCGGCTTGTAGCCGTCGATTGTCGGAATGCCGAGAATCTCGAGAACAGCGCTGATATTGCAGTGTTTAAACTCTATAGCACCTCGCGGTCGATCAACCAATTTTTGCAACGCCGCATTTCGATGCGCTTTTACGTATGGTTCTCGCGCTAATTCCAGCGTGAGCATTTCGAAATAATCACCAATGACTAAATCAATTTCGCGCTCGCTCCAATCGGATCCAGAAAGGCTAGAATCGCCCATTCAGATCTGTAGTTTTTCATATCTAGCGCGACCAATTGCGGGCCTTTTCATGGTCAGGCTAGAGTATATGGGAGACAAGCTCTCGTCCCAAGTTTCAACACGGCAGAAATTCACGAGAAGCTCTGCCTTGTCGCCTCGTTCAGAGATGTTTTCCAAATCTGCTTTTGTCGCAGGACGCAATTCAACAAATTCGTGCCACACATGATCATCTACTGCAGGCACAGCAGACGTGCTTTCAAACGCACGTTGAAGAGACTTCAAACCAACCTGCTCAGGTATAAACAGTTCGCCGCCTTCGAGGTTTGACTCAACCACCCGTCGATCGTCGGTATGCATTGCTCCGCGCAAAAGCACCGAGCCCCAAATTTTGAAATTCCCTGCATCCCTGTAGAGATACTCGAACACGCAGTGCTTCACCGTCATTGTCTGAGCCTTCCTCACCAATTGGCGATATTGCCCAATCGGCCCCCGCCCTGCAAGAGCATCATCCCCCCTGTCCTATTTGGAAAATCCGTGAAACGCTGGGTCGATGCACTGTGGGTGCGCGGGTTCGGGACAGGGAGATGTGGATGACGAAATAGGAGAGGAATGACCGGAGGATTTGCCCCGGCCTGTGTCAACCAGTGTCAACATGGGGGCGAGCCGAGGGGCGATTGCGCGCCCGTTTTGAACGGAAAAACGACGCCCCAGATCACGACTGGAAAGCATCCTACAGGGTTATTGCGTATTTTCAGATACTTACGGTGAAAAATCGCTCTAACCCTGCGAACTTTGCGAACGTAAGCGCGGTCCGGGCGCTGTCGTTTGGGAGATTTCGGGAGACTGTTCTGGTTCACCCCGGCGCTGTCGCTTGGGAGTCTTCGGCGAAATCATCCGCCGGATGATTTCATTTGGCCGAAGACTGGTGGGCGCTGACGGGCTCGAACCGCCGACCCTCTCGGTGTAAACGAGATGCTCTACCAACTGAGCTAAGCGCCCGCACAATGACGTGCGAAGTGCCCCCTGCCAAAACTGGACGCGGGGCGCAAGGGAGAAGTGGTTGGCAGAACTTCCTTATCCGGGAAATTGCTCGCCATCCTGCTGGGTTGCGCTGAACCAGCGCTCCAGTGCCATAGCCGCCTCGTCCGCCAGGTCGATAAAGACGCGGCGGCCGTCTCGCGGGTCGGAATGGCGGATGAAGAGGCCGCGGTCGGTCATCGTGCGGATCCAGCGCAGCGCGGTGGTCGGCGGGACGGCGGCGGCGATGCACAGGCTGGAGACGGCGACCTGCCGCCCCTCCAGCCGCGCGGCCATCAGGTCGAGCAGCATGTCC
This sequence comes from uncultured Parasphingopyxis sp., assembly GCA_905479515.1. Next base: position 6,888 of record CAJQMX010000043.1, on the reverse strand, counting down.
CATGCCGGATCGGCGAACAGGTCGGCATCGAAGAACCGGTCCCGCAGGCGCCGCATGCGGATCGCGGCGCGGATATGTTCGGCCTGCAATGCGGGTGCCTGGGCGGGTTCGGCGCGAAAGGCGAGCGGGGCTTCGGCAAGCCGCCGGTCATTGCCATTCGGCTTGGCGCGGTCTTCATGCGAGAGCTCGGCCAGCGCCTTGGCAATGCGGGCGACCTCCTCGCTCAGGCGGAGCAGCCGGGCTTCATCGCGTTCCCCGCTGATGTCGTGCAGGGCGAGGGAGCGATTGGCGACGGCAAGGCCCAGCGCGGCGGCCTGCTCGATCCCCTGCGCACCGCAGAGCAGCGCTATGTCGCGATGACCTATCTGCGCGTCAACGATATCAAGCAGCTCCATGGGGACGGAGACAACGCTGCGATAGCGCCCTGTCCGGGCTCCGCGATCGATCTCTGTGAGCAGATCGTCCAGGGCGGTGCCGTGATCCTGCGCCAGATCAAGCAGCGCGGCATCCGGCGCGATCTGCTCGCCAATCCGGGCGACGGCCTCTGCCGGGCTCGCCATGGCGACGATCCGCGCGCCGATTGCCTCGACGGCGGCCTTGCAGCGCTGCTCGCCCGCTGGTGTATCCGCGACGATCAAAATCGATGCCCGGTTGCCACTTTCGCCGTGCTGCTCATCTGATTGCATCATGCCCGCTCCCCGTTCCATCTATGTTCTCTATATTGCTACCATAGCGGACAGAGAAGCCCGGACTTGCTCCATAACGGAAGAATCCCCGCAGAACGGCCTATTTAGAGCGAGATATCAGGGGAGGAAGCACGGCTCCGCGCAGAGCCGGATGGGAATTTCCGCCCCCATATCCTGCGCAAACGCCGGGTTTATCCGAAATGGAGTCAAAATGGTGGGAATATCGCGGACGATATCAATCGGTGCCCAAGATCCATTCCGTCGCGGCCTGCGCATGGATCGTTGTCGTATCAAAGATCGGCAGGACATTGCTGTTCGGATTGACCAGCATCACAAGCTCCGTGCAACCCAGCACGACGGCTTCATTCTTGGCCTTGTCCAGATTGGTGATGAAGGTTTTCATCGTCCGCTTGGACTCAACCAGCGTTTCACCCAGCACGAGTTCATCGAAGATGATCCGGTCAATCTCCGCCATCCGTTCCGGATCGGGAATGGCAATCTCGATGCCATGGCTTTTGAGCCGATCACGCAGAAAGCCCTCGCTCATCGTGAAGCGGGTTCCGATCAGCGCTGCGCTGTTGATATTCTCGGCCTGCATCGCGCGCGCCGTGACATCGCCGATATGCAGGACCGGGATAGCCACGGCATCGGTGAGATAATCATAGAGCTTGTGCATCGTGTTCGAACACAGGACGAGGCCTTCGGCACCAGCCTGTTCCAGACGGCGCGCGCTTTCTGCCAGCTGATTGCCAAGGCTGTCCCAATCGCCGCGCGCCTGCGCTGCAGCTATGGGATCAAAATCCAGACTCTCGATGACCAGCGGCGCGCTATGCCGGCCGCCAAGCCGCTTCCGCACACCGCGATTGATTTTCTCATAATAGATAGCGGACGAGGCCCAGCTCATCCCGCCGATCAGACCCATTTTACGCATTACAATTTCCCTGTTCGCCGGTTCGCCTGTGACGAACCAACGATACATAGCAAAGAACGTTCCCCATTCGGAACGATTCGCAGATTGGTATTAGCCTAGGTTTTTGTTGATTTCTTCAACCATCTTCTTGGCATCGGACAACAGCATCATTGTGTTGTCGTTATAGAAGACCTCGTTATCAACGCCAGCATAACCCACGCCGCCCATTGATCGCTTGATGAAGAACACGGTTTTGGCCTTGTCGACGTCGAACACGGGCATGCCATAGATCGGCGAACTCTTGTCGGTTTTCGCCGCTGGGTTCACCACGTCATTCGCGCCGATAATGAAGGCAACATCGGCCTGTGAGAATTCGCTGTTGATATCCTCAAGCTCAAAAACCTCGTCATACGGCACATTCGCTTCAGCGAGCAGAACATTCATATGCCCGGGCATCCGGCCAGCGACCGGATGGATCGCATATTTGACGGAAACGCCTTCCTCTTTCAGCAAATCGCCCATCTCGCGCAGCACATGCTGAGCCTGCGCTACGGCCATGCCATAGCCGGGAATGATGATGATGGATTCGGCCTGCTTCATCAGGAATGCAGCATCTTCTGCCGATCCGGCCTTCCATGGCCGATCAATCCGCTCACCCTTTTCACCGCTGCCACTCGCCGTACCGAAGCCGCCGGCGATCACGCTGATAAAGCTGCGATTCATGGCGCGGCACATGATGTAGGACAGGATCGCACCGGAAGAGCCGACAAGCGCGCCGGTGATGATCATCGCCGTATTGCCGAGCGTGAAGCCCATCGCTGCAGCAGCCCAGCCTGAATAGCTGTTCAGCATCGACACAACGACCGGCATGTCTGCGCCGCCGATTGGAATGATCAGCAGGAAGCCGATTGCAAAGGCAAGGCCGGTAATCGTCCAGAACACCCAGGGCGCATCCGCTATCGGCGATGGCACAATGTAGAAATAGCCGATCAGGCCGATTATCCCGGCCAAGGTGCCCAGATTGATCACATGGCGTGCTGGCAACATAATCGGCGCGCCCGACATATTCCCGTTGAGCTTGAGGAATGCGATCACGGACCCGGAAAAGGTTATCGCACCAATTGCCACGCCCAGGCCCATTTCAACCCGGCTGACAGGCAGGAGAATACCAGCGGCGTCCGTGATGCCAAATGCGGCAGGATTCACATAGGCGGCTGCTGCAACGAGCACGGCTGCCATACCGACCAGTGAATGGAACCCGGCAACAAGCTGGGGCATGTCCGTCATCGCAATGCGGCGCGCGATAACGAATCCGATCGACCCGCCAATGGCGATGGCGATCAGGATTTCCCATATGCTCGCGATTTCATGGGTCAGCAAAGTCGTAACAACCGCAATGGTCATGCCAATCATGCCAAAACGGTTGCCTGCCCGGCTGCTTTCCGGGCTGGATAGCCCGCGCAGCGCGAGGATGAACAATATGCCCGCCGCGAGATAGGCCAACGCCGCCCAAGGATTCACGGCCATTTCGCCGGACGCGGCAAAAGCCGGTGTGGCGGTCAGGGCGAGCAAACCGGCAAAAGCGGTTCTGGTTGAGAAAGGAAGAGCGTTCATCATTTGCGCTCCTTCTTCTTGTACATGGCGAGCATGCGCTCCGTGACAGCAAAACCGCCGAAAATATTCACCGAGGCCAGCACGATCCCGACCAGACCAAGCCATTTTGCGGTTTCACCGCCCACAACGCCGCCAGCAGCCGCCGCGATCAACGCGCCGACAATGATCACCGACGAAATGGCATTGGTAACCGCCATGAGCGGCGTATGCAGCGCCGGTGTAACCGACCAGACAACATAATAGCCCACGAAACAGGCCATGATGAAGATCGAGAGTATTGAGATGAAATCCATGAATAACCCCTAATTCGCCGTGAGCCGCTCGTTGACGACCTGTCCGTCCTTGGTCAGGCGTACGCCCAGAACGATTTCGTCGTCATCCGGCAACACTGGCGCCTTGGTTTCTTCATCCCAAAACGCGCTGAGAAAATTGTACAGATTGCGCGCATAAAGCGCCGAAGCATCGGCTGGCAGCCGCCCGGCTACATTGCGATGGCCGACAATCTTCACGCCATGCTTTTCGACAACCTCTCCAGCAACAGCGCCTTCGACATTGCCGCCCTGCTCCACCGCAAGATCAACGATCACGCTACCCGGCCTCATCGTCGCAAGCTGCGCATCCGAAATAAGCCTTGGTGCAGGCCGCCCCGGAATAAGCGCTGTCGTGATCACGATATCCTGTTTGGCAATATGCGAAGACACCAATTCGGCCTGAGCTTTTTGATATTCTTCGGACATTTCGGTCGCATAACCGCCCGTGCCTTCGCCTTCGATGCCTGCAACTTCTTCAACGAAAATCGGTTTCGCACCAAGGCTTTGAATCTGTTCCTTTGTCGCGGCCCGCACATCCGTTGCAGACACTTGCGCACCAAGCCGCCGGGCCGTTGCGATGGCCTGCAGTCCGGCAACGCCAACACCCATGACAAAACAGCGGGCCGCCGAAACGGTGCCCGCAGCGGTCATCATCATCGGAAAGGCCCGGCCATATTCAGACGCAGCATCAAGCACCGCTTTATAGCCTGCAAGGTTGGACTGGCTCGACAATATGTCCATCGACTGGGCCCGCGTTATCCGCGGCATGAATTCCATCGCCAAGGCATCGATTCCCGCCTTGGCATAGACATCGACCCGCTCGCGCTCACCGAATGGATCGAGCGCGCCAACAAGCCAGACACCGGGTTTCGCAGACGCCAGGTCACCTGCATCGGGGCCCCGTACACAGAAGACCGCATCCGCATTGCCAATCACAGCGGCGCGGTCGGCCACAGTCGCCCCGGCTTCTGCATAATCGGAGTCAGCAATACCGGCGACATCGCCTGCACCCGTCTCAACGGACAGATCAGCACCCAAAGCGATGAACTTCTTCACCGTTTCCGGTGTTGCCGACACACGGGTTTCGAGCGGATCGCTCTCTTTAAGGACAGCTATTTTCAAAAGATCTGGCTCCCGATCAGGTAATCGCAACGATCGCTGCTATCGCAGCTATGATCGCAAACACCGATCCCCATTTCAGTAAACCCAAAAACCCCGAATAGGTGTTTCCATGGGCTTTATAATCCATATCCGGATGGCCGTTTTCATTTGTCATCTGCGCTACCCCTGCATGTCTGGAAAATCATAATCGACTAGTGTCTAACCGTCGCTTCTAGCTGCCTCAAGCGATTTTGCCGATGATTTTTCTCATCTATGGCCAAGCCTAGCTGTTCTCGGTCCTTAAGGCGGTTTTTACTACCCATGATCTATGGCGTTTCGGCCCAACCCAAAGTGAGGTCGTGAATGTCGCCAGATCAGGCAAAAACATTGCTGCTTATCGACGACGAGCCGGCCCAGGGCCGGCTTATCGCCGCTATCGCGACGCGTGCAGGCTGGCGGAGCCTTCGTGCGGAGTCGGGCAACGACGCGTTGCTTTTGCTCGGATCTAAGGATGGTGAAGAGGTCGACGCCGTACTAATTGATTTTTGGGCGCCAAACTCCGGGAATGCGGTTCTCATTGAACAGCTGACGCAATTGCGCCCAGCCTTGCCGATTCTGGTGATCACCGCCCAATCCAAAGTTTCGATGGCTGTGGAGGCGATGCGTGCGGGCGCTACAGATTTTCTGGCAAAACCGATCGCACCTGAGCGCCTTATCGCTGCTCTGGATGCCTCGACACAGGCCCATCCACACCGCGGCGAGCTGAGGCCGCTCAGCGAAAAAGTGTCGCAGACCCTGCCTTTTGACGAGGTTGTCGGGTCGGCCCCCGAATTCAGGGCGGCGCTTGCCATTGCGGCGAAGGCTGCCCGATCCCGCGTTCCGGTGCTGATCGATGGAGAGCGCGGCGTCGGCAAAGAAGTGTTTGCGCGCGCCATCCACGCAGCAAGTCCGCGTGCGAAGCGGCCCCTCTATACCCTGAACTGTGGCGCAACGCCTTCAAACTTGATCGAATCCGAGCTGTTTGGTCATGAAAAAGGGTCATTCGCCGGCGCCTTCGAAAAGCATCTCGGCAAGCTCGCGGAAGCCGATGGCGCGACATTATTCATAGACGAAATTGCCGCGATTCCTCCAGAAGTTCAGGCAAAGCTCGCCGCCACGATAGAGACGGGCATTATCCGCCCGATCGGGGCTTCTCGCGGTTTCGAGGTTGATGTCCGCCTGATAACCGGCGCGAACAGCGATCTTCTCGAACAGGTGACGGCCGGAAATTTCCGCGAAGATCTCTATTACAAGCTCAATATCGTGGGGCTCACCATCCCGCCCCTGCGCAAACGTGCTGGCGATGTCCCGCCGCTTGCCCGGCACCTGTTGACGCGGATAGCGGGCCAGCCGGGCATGAACGCACTCGGCATTACCGATGACGCACTGACCGTGCTCATGCGCTATGACTGGCCGGGCAATGTCCGCCAGTTGCAGGACACGCTGTTTCGCGCCGCTATTGGTTGCCAGGGAGCCGCGCTGACATCCGCCGATTTCCCCGAAATCGCCGATCTCGTGCGGCTCTCCGAAACACGGGGCGTTGAGCATCCTTCTACCATTCACGCCTTTGCCGATGGCCCGGGCGTCGCACTCTACGAACCCGATGGCAATTTGCGGCCACTTTCGGATATCGAAGCGGATGTTATCCGCCTCGCCATTGGCCATTATCGTGGCCGGATGACCGAAGTCGCCCGTCGCCTCGGCATTGGCCGGTCGACACTCTATCGCAAGCTTGCGGAGCTCGGGATCGACAACGCGGCCTAATGCGCCGGAATAAGTGCCGCGTCTTTGAGACCCCGCCAGACATGCAAAGCCTGAACACTTTCGGGAACATCATGCACGCGGATCAACTGAACGCCTTGGGCAGCGGCCAGCGTTACCAGCGATAGCGAGCCGCCCAGCCGATCTTCTGCAGGCGCTTCATTGGAGAGCGCGCCGATCAGCCGCTTGCGGCTGGCCCCGAGCATGATCGGGCAACCCAGCGCGTGAAACAGGCTGAGCCCATTGATCAGCGCCAGATTATGCTGGAGCGCCTTGCCGAAACCAATCCCGGGATCGACGACGATCCGGTCTCGCGCCACGCCGCCTGCAACCAATTCGTTGATCCGCGCATCGAGCCAGTCATAAACTTCGATGAGCGGATCGCGATAATTGGGGTCTGCATGAAGATCATGCGCCTTACCGGAGTGATGCATGATGATGACCGGGCAACCCGCCTTTGCGACCA
>CAJQMX010000042.1 GCA_905479515.1 uncultured Parasphingopyxis sp. | reverse complement strand
ACGCGCAGCTGGCCATGCTGCGCTACCAGCTCAATCCGCATTTCCTGTTCAATACGCTGAATTCAATCTCGACCCTGGTGCTGCTGAAGCAGACGGAGCGCGCCAATGCGATGCTGTCACGCCTGTCGTCGTTCCTGCGCTACACGCTGGCGAACGAACCGACGGCCAAGGTTCCGCTGGCGCAAGAGGTTGAAACCCTGAAGCTCTATCTCGAGATAGAAAGAATGCGGTTTGAGGACAGATTGCGCCCGTCATTCGATATTGACCCGCGCGTGACACGGGCGCGCCTGCCCTCCCTGTTGTTGCAGCCGCTGGTTGAGAATGCGATTAAATACGCGGTTACGACGCAGGAAGAGGGCGCCGAAATCCGCATTTCAGCGCAACAGGTCGGAAATCGCGTGCAGATCGCCGTGTCCGACACCGGGCCGGGCTTGCAAGAGAAAGCCATAGCGCGCCAAGCTTCGACAGGCGTTGGACTTGCCAATATCCGGGACCGGCTGGTTCAGGCTTTTGGCGACGAACAACGATTTGACATTGAAACGAACGAAGATGGCGGTTTTCGTGTCCTCATTGAAATACCGCTTCAGTTCGACCAGGCAAAGGAAGCCGCATGACCATTCGCGCAATTATCGTCGACGATGAGCCGCTTGCCATCCAGGGCCTGCAGCTCAGGCTAGAACCGCATGCCGATGTCGAGATTATCGACACCTGTACCAATGGCCGCGAGGCCATCCGATCGGTCAAGACGCACAAGCCCGATCTGGTGTTTCTCGACATCCAGATGCCGGGCTTTGACGGCTTTTCGGTCGTTCAGGGGCTGATGGATATCGAACCGCCGCTGTTCGTTTTCGTCACCGCTTTCTCCGACCACGCCATCCGCGCCTTTGAAGCACAGGCGGTCGATTATCTGATGAAGCCGGTGGAGAGCGACAGGCTGGCTGACACGCTGGCCCGGGTCCGCGAACGGCTGTCCGAAAAGAACAGCAGCGAGGAAATCACCCGGCTGCGCGAAGTGCTGTCCGAAGTTGCGCCAGATGCCGCCGAAGACCTTGCCGCCGAAGGCGAAGCGCCGTCGGCCAGCCGCTATGAAAAGCTCATCAATGTGAAGGATCGCGGCCAGATTTTCCGCGTCGATGTGGGCAGCATCGAACGGATCGACGCGGCCGGCGACTATATGTGCATCTATACCGGGGACAATACGCTGATCCTGCGCGAAACGATGAAGGATCTCGAAAAACGCCTCGATCCCCGCACCTTTCAGAGGGTTCACCGCTCAACCATCGTCAATCTCGACCTCGTCCGCCAGGTAAAGCCGCACACCAATGGCGAATGCTTCCTGGTGCTTGATTCAGGCGCGCAAGTGAAGGTGAGCCGCAGCTACCGGGACGTGGTGGCGCGGTTTGTGCATTAACCTGACCCAGTATTGTCGGCAGCCATGGTTCAGCGACTGATCGACCGGAAAAACACGCTCCAGTTTTGGTGCGGCCTGCCGGTCGCCGCTTCATAATCGCTGGCATTGTCGAACGCTCCGTTCCTGATGCCTTCATATATTCCGGCAATCACCGTGCCGAGAAACTCACCCAGTTCCGCGACCCGTTCGTCGCGATACTCGGCAACGGTCATTGCGCGATATTCAAGCTGCGCATCGAATGCCCCGTTCAGGAAATTGGCCAGTTGGGCCTGGGTGATGCACTCGCCATGCAGATTATAGGCCTGCCCATTATAATGTGAGCCCGTCAACAAGCTGGCATAAGCACAGGCGAGCTCGGGACGGGTCGTATAACCGCATTTTCCGTCTCCGGCACTGTTGGCGATTTCACCCTGCGCTTTGTACCTGTCAATATAGTCGAGGTCCGGTTCGATATAGATTCCGTTGCGACCGATCACCCAGGCGAGTCCGCTCGCGCGGATATCGGCCTCTGTCTGGCGATTGCTGCACACGATGGGAGAAAAACTCGTGCCCTCCTCCGGCCCCTGTATGCTGGTATATCCTATTTTTTTGACGCCAGCCGCGATGGCGGCATCGATCACATTGCGATGTTGCTGAATCCGTTCGTCGGGCGGAGCCATCCCCGACACCAGAAGCAGAGCGTCGACACCGGCGAGGGACGTTTCAAGCTGTTCACGATCGGTATAGTCGCCGGGGCGGACTTCGATGCCCAGCCCGCTCGCCTTGTCGGGGCTGCGCGCCAGACCGATGACAGGCTGAGAAGATCTGGCCCGCATCAAGGCGCGCGCAATTTCACCTCCGAGCCGTCCCGATGCGGCTGTAACCGCGAGTGTCATTGATTGTCCCCTGCCAAAACTGCCTCGATGGCGCGCATGATCTCTTTGCATTTCTGCGAGTCTAGCGCGTCGGGATGAGGCGCGACAAACTGACCGCGATCATTATCGAAATATTGACCTGACGCATTTGAAAACTCGTCTGACAGCGCGGCCCGGCACAGGATATCCGCGCCGATGCCGATATCATTCCCGGTCGCTCCATAGGCCTGCTTCACCATCTGGGTGTTAAGCATTGAACCCGGGTTGACTGCCGCGATCATCGGGCCTTCCGGCGCAAGGTCCTGTGCCAGTTGCCGTGACCACATGGTCAGCGCCAATTTGCTCTGCGCATAGGCTGCGCTGTCCGATAAACGGGCTTTCCCGGCCAAGGCTTCCAGATCGACCGGGGACTGTGCGGCCGAAGACAGATTGACGACACGGCCGGACGAACCGAGCAGAGGCAATAGCCGCTGCGTCAACAGATAAGGCGCAATCGTATTGACAGCGAAGCGTGCATCCAGCCCAGCCTCAGTCAACGCCTCCGGTACGGTGAAAACGCCTGCGTTGTTGATCAGCACATCCAGCCGGCTGTGTTTCTCCGCCACGGCTGCGGCCAGCGCCTCCACCGCATCCATGCGCGACACGTCCGCAGCATAAGACTCGATACGTGCTTCCGGGCATAGCGCGCCTAGCAATTGCTTGGCGGAAGCCAGCTTAGCCGGATTACGCCCGTGCAGGAGGATATGATGGCCCGACTGGACCAGCATCTTCGCCGTTTCCAGCCCGATGCCGTCTGTTGATCCGGTGATGAGAATGTTTTTAGGCATGATGTTTTGGCTTCCTCAAACTTCGATCAGAATTTCTGAAAGCGGCAGACGCGATTTGGGAAGTTTGGCGTTATAATCCGCCTCTTCATCACTATAGCCGAGGGCAACGACAACGAGGCTGTTATAGCCCTGTTCGCGCAGGCCGAATTCTTCGTCGAGCACCTTCGTTTCAATGCCTTCCATCGGGGTGGCATCAATGCCGAGTGTGGCGACGCCAAGCAGGAACTGTCCGATATTCAGATAGACCTGTTTGTCCATCCAGTGCTGAACATCCTTCATGTCCTGCTTGTGGAGATTGACGAACAGGCTCCGGCCACCATGCATCTGCGCGCGGAAGGTTTCGAGATCGCCGTCGAACCGGCCGTCCTTTTCCTCCTGGTCGAGCACTTTCATCAGAAAATCCTCCTCGATGGCCAGCCGGCTTGCGAAGACGACGACGTGCGAGGCGTTGCGGATGCCGGGGCTGTTGAAGGGATAGAGTCCGTCGGTCGATTTCGCGATCCGGTCCTTGCCTTCTTCGGTCGATGCCAGGATGAATTTCCAGGGCTGGGCATTGGTGCTCGAAGGGCTGTAGCGCAGCAGCTCACGGATTTTTGCGACATTCTCCTCGGAGATTTTCCGGGTCGGGTCAAATGCCTTTGTCGTATGGCGATGCTTGGCGAAATAGACGATATCACGTCCCTGACCGGGCGCGAGGGAAGTTTCCGGCTCCAGATCGGAAGTGTCGGCGTTGGTGTCGGTGAAAAATGTCATGATGCGGTTTCCTCTGATTGCAAAACCGACTCTAACAATTTTTATATTTCATACTATCGAGCAATTAGCGAATTCATTATCCCATTTTTCGGTATAATGAGCCTATAGAAGCGCTCCATAACGCTGCTTATTGATCTCGATGATGCGTTGCTGCATGAAATCGAGGAACGCCTTTACCCGCGCCGGCATCACGCGGCCCGGTGGACGCACGGCCCAGATATTCGTTTCGCGGGACACCTTATAATCGGGAAGGATATGAACGAGCCTTCCCGCCATGAGGTCTGGCCCGGCGTGCCATAACGCCGCCCGCCCTATGCCGACACCTGCCCGCACCAAACTGCTCATCGCCTCGCCATGGTTGACTAAAACAGGGCCGGTAACCGGGAAATGGTGCTCTTTCCCGTCGGGACCGGTCAATTGCCAGGTTCGCATGGACCCGAGCGGCAGACAGGCATGGTTCGCGAGATCCGATGGCGTGTGCGGGACGCCCGCCCGCTGCAGGTATTCGGGAGACGCGACCAGCCATTCGGGATTGGAATCAATCTTCTGGGCAAGCAGTCTAGACGGCGCCAATTCGCCGATGCGAAACGCGACTTCATAGCCCTGTTCAACAATATCGACGACCGCGTCAGTCAGGTTTAGGTCAAGCGTAACATCCGGATGCTGCTCGAGAAATGCGGGAACGAAAGGCACGATATGATCGCGCCCGAAGGTCGCCGAGGTCGTGACCCTCAACAATCCCGATGCCGATCTGGTCGTATCCGACAATACCTTTCGCGCCTCTTCGGCATTATCAATGATGCGCTTGGCATGATCGACGAAGATCTCGCCGTCCGGGGTCAGCGAAACGGCGCGCGTTGTCCGATTGAGCAGCTTGACCCCGAGATCGGCCTCCAGTGCCTGAATGCGCTGCGTCGCATTGGTGGGAGACAGGTTGAATTCAGCCCCGGCCCGGCCAATCGCCCCCAGAGAGGCCACCCGGAGAAACAGTTCAAGATTCTTCAGGTCGAACGACAATGAATGCTCCTCGGCTCATCGGGGTTGCATGGCACGATGCCCCTTTAGTCACAATTTACGGGAAGACTCCAACTTGGCGCGCGCCTAATGTTCGTTCAAGGAGACAATACATGACCGACCAGCAAGACCGCGCCCGTGCCTTTCACGCCCTGCATGTTCCGGGCGATCCGCTTGTGTTGTTCAATATCTGGGATGCGGGCAGCGCGCTGGCGGTGGCCAAGGCGGGCGCGAAGGCGCTGGCGACGGGAAGCGCCTCTGTGGCGGGGGCGCGCGGCTATACGGACGCGGAATCGCTGCCGATGCAGCAGGCGCTGACCAATGCGGAGCGCATTGTCGAGGCGGTCGACCTGCCGCTGACGGTGGATTTTGAGGGCGGCTATGCGGTGGAGCCGGTGCTGGTCGCCGTGCATGCCGCCGCGATTATCGAGACCGGCGCAATCGGCATCAATTTCGAGGATCAGGTAATCGGCGGCACCGGGCTTCATCCGATTGATCTGCAGGCTGAACGTATCGCCGCGATCCGCACGGTGGCAGAAAATGCAGGCGTGGATTTCTTCGTCAACGCGCGCACCGATATGTGGCTGAAGGCCGGGCGCTCTACCGTAGCCGAAGATGCGCGCTTCGATGAGGCTGTTACCCGGGCAAAGGCCTATGCCGAAGCCGGGGCCAGCGGCTTTTTCGCACCGGGGCTGACCGACGAAGGCGAGATCGCGGCGCTGTGCGAGGCATGCTCGCTGCCCGTTAATGCGATGATGTTCGATGCCATGCCCAGCCATGCCCGGCTCGGCGAACTGGGCGTCGCCCGGATCAGCCACGGCCCGGGGCCCTGGGTTGATGCGATGACCGCGCTGACAGAGGCGGCCCGCCCTCTCTACACCGCATAGTCGCACTACAGATTTGCCCGAACAGAAAATCGTCCCGGCAGATCATCCTTAACGCTTTCTTTGCGCCATATGCCCTATATGTTCCGCAAAGCGCGGGATAAAATCTTTGATGAAACGCAGGATTTCTGAACTGCTGTTGCTGATGTGGGTGCTGGTGTTTGCGCCCCAGCCGGCATGGGCACAGGCCCAGAGATCGTTCATCAACACAGGTTTCGAGGCCAATGATCCCCAGGGCCCGGGCGCGCCCAATTATCAGATTTTCGCAGATACGGCTGTTCCCGGCTGGGCCTCCACATCGAATGCCATCGAAATGTGGGACAGCAATTTTAGCGGCGTTCCCGCCTATGAAGGCGCGGTTTTTGCGGAACTGAACGCCAATGAGCCGGGCGCGCTGTTCCAACAGGTCTGTCTTGTCAACGGAGACCGGTTCCGCTGGTCATTCGCCCACCGCGCCCGGACCGGCGGTCCGGCGACACAGACCGTTACGTTCGGCGTAGCGACGACTGGGGGCACCGCGCTCCAGACATTCACAACCCAGTCTTCCACCACTGCCCAAGGATGGAACGTCAACAGCAACAGCGGAGGGGTAACATATACCGGTCCCTCGGGCGTGCAACGCGTGCAATTCCGGACGACAGATGCTGGCTCCTATGGCAACTTTCTCGATGGCATCCAGATTTTCCTCAATCCCTTTGTCGAGTTCGGCGGCACGGCATCGAGTGGTGTTGAAAGCATCGCGAGCGCCAATGTCCCCTCGCTCTTCGTCTCCGGCGCCGTCACCACGGCGTTCAGCGTCACTGTAACCGTAACTGGCGGAACGGCCGTGCGCGGCACGGACTATACGACACCGGGAGGAGGCGCGACCTTCACGGTCAGCGTGCCCGTGGGCAATTACAACCAGACATCGATTCCGCTTGGCATTGCGATCATCAACGACACCGCAGTTGAGGGCAATGAAACCATCACATTCGCGATCACGGCTACACCCGCCAGCTATACAATCGCGAGCACCGACACATGCGGCTCTGCAGCGCGCGCATCGAGCACCTACACCATCGTCAACGATGATTCCCGTCTTACCCTGCGCAAGCAGTGGGTCAGCGCTGTACCGGGAGACGATGCGACCGTCACCGTGTCTCGCGGGGCAGCCATTCTCGATACGCTGGTTTCCGATGCCGGAAATGCCGGGGAACTGGATACGGACCCGACACCAACACCCGTGGTCATCGGCGATATTCTGACCATTTCAGAGGCTCTGGCAGGCGGCAATGCCGGGCACTATCAGGGCATCGTGACCTGTTCAGGGGCAGCCGACACAAATCTTGCAGACGGTCTGACCATCGCCAGCGGCGAAACCGCGATCATCTGCACCATGACGAACCGCAGAATAGGCCTGACCGTTACCAAGACCAGCAGCATCGTCAGCGATGGCATTTCTGTCACCAACCCGTTCGCCATACCCGGAGCTGTCGTCCGCTATTGCATCCTGACCACCAATATCGGCGCTACCGTGGCAGACATGGTTTCCGCCTCCGACACCCTGCCTCCCCAACTCACCTTTGTGCCGGGCTCCATGCGCTCGGGAACGACCTGCGCCGGTGCGATGACGGTTGAGGATGACAATGCGGTAGGAGCAGACGAAAGCGATCCGTTTGGCATGAGTATCGCAGGCACAAATATATCCGGAATTGCCCCGACACTGGCCATCGGCGCCAGTTTCGCGATGACTTTTCAGGCGGTCGTAAACTGACGGGGTTCTGGAGCCCTGCAGGGGGAGCAGACTGAGAGCTAAAGGCGCCGGTGGTAGCGCGGCTGCCGATTTGATGGCATATCCCGCGCAACTGCCGGGGGGCTTTGATGGCGCTGCTACACCGATTTGACGATAGTGAGACCGAGAAGCGCTATGTGACAAGCGAGCGTGCGGCGCGGATTCCGGCCAGCCGGGCGCTCATTCTCATCGGCCTTGCAACCTTCCTCTCCTATCTGACGCTCAATCCCATGTATTTCCCGCGCGAGGGCGTGATCGCCTATAATATCGCGGCAGGCCTGTTCATGGCGGTGCTCGGCGCCTTTTTCCTGCTCACCCGGACGCGCTTCTATCTCGAGCAAACCTGGGTCGACCTTGTCCTGTTTTCCGCGCTCGCTGTGGCGATGGCGATGCTGATCGAGGCGCTGGGTGCGCAATCGGACATCACCGGCATTTCGCGGTTCGGCATGGCAGTCATCAATTTGGGTATATTGGTGGTCTTTGCCGGTATCGGGTTCGTCGCGACAACGCGGCTCTTTCTGCTCTGGGCCGTCACCCTGCTCTGCCTGTATGTCCTGTTCCTGCTGCAAGTCGACCGGAGCTTCATCACCAAGGTCTACACACTCACCAATTTCACCACCTTCTTTGTCTTCGCGACCTTCGTGAACTGGGACATCGACCGCCGCGCCCGCAAGACTTTTGCCGCGAAAGAGGCGCTGGCGGCGGAAAAGGTCAAAACGGAGGAACTGCTGTACAATGTCCTGCCGCAGGAAGTCGCCGCGCGGCTGCGCGACGGCGAAGCAATTGCTGACGCGTTTTCTGACGTATCGGTAATCTTCGTCGATATTGTCGGTTTTTCAGGGCTCGCGAAAAGGCTTTCGCCCGGCCATCTGGTGCAAACGCTCAACCGCTTCTTCCTGCTCGCTGACAAATGCGCAGAGCGCCATGGCATCGAGAAGGTGAAGACGATCGGCGACGCGTATCTGGCGGTTGCGGGGGGCACGGCCTCAACAGATGGCAATGCGAAGGCGGCAATCCTGTTCGGCTGCGATCTGATCGGTGAAACCCGCCTTCTGGCCGAGCAGGAGGGCATCGACATCAAACTGCGTGTCGGCATTCATTCAGGGCCAGTGGTCGGCGGCGTGGTGGGATCAAGCCGCCTCGCATATGACTATTGGGGTGACACGATGAACATCGCCAGCCGCATTGAAGGCGTTGCCGAACACAATGGCATCGCGGTTTCCGCGTCGACCTATTACCAGGCCCGCCCGCATTTCGAGTTCGAATCTGGGGAGACGCTGACCCTCAAAGGTGTAGGCGATACCGAGATTTACCGGGTGAAGCTGTAAGATCGTTCTCCCCTTGGGTGAAGTAACCCGATCAATATTCGCTAAGCTCGACCATCATCTTCTTGTAACCATGGACGAAGCAGGCCGCGACGCGGTCCGGCTCTTCAACCACATTCACGCGCAGCCGGCGGGCCGCCATTTCCTCAAGCAGAATACGCAACTGAAGCTCGGCCAGCCGCGCGCCAACGCAGCGATGGATGCCGTAACCGAATGCAAGATGCCGGCCCGATTTCTCCCGATCGATGATGATATCATCGGGCCGCTCGAACTTGGTCTCGTCACGATTACCGGACAGATACCAGAGGATCATCTTGTCCCCTTCGCTGATATCGTGGCCGAAAAGATTGTGATCCTGGGTTGCCGTGCGCCGCATATGGGCAAGCGGCGTCTGCCAGCGGATAAGCTCCTGCACCGCGCCGGGAATAAGCTCCGGATTGGCTTCCAGCTTTGCCCGTTCGTCCGGGAATTTGTCGAGACCATAGGCAAAGCCAGACATGGAATTGCGCGTCGTGTCATTTCCGCCAACGATCAGCAGGATCAGATTCCCCATATAGGTGAACTGGTCCATGCCGCTCATCGCTTCGCTATGGATCATGCGTGAGATGAGATCCGGTGCCTCGTCCTTTTTCGCGCGCTCGTTCCACAGATTCTGGAAATAGGCGCCCATCTCGAACAGATGCTCCACACGCTGCTTGCTCATCTCGGGATCATTGCCGAGTTCGACATCGCCGGCCCAGTCCGACCAGAAGGTCAGCTTGCGGCGGTCTTCCCAGGGGAAATCGAACAAGGTGGCCAGCATCTGCGTCGTGAGTTCGATCGACACCAGATCGACCCAGTCAAAAGCCTCGCCGCGCGGCATCGCATCGAGAGTTTCGCCGGTCCGCGCGCGGATCACGGTAGAAAGCCGCGTCATTTCTGCCGGCGTAAAGGCGGGTGCAACAACCCGGCGCTGATCTGTATGGTCAGGCCGGTCCATTGCAATGAACATCGGCAGGATCAACTCTTCGCCGTTGGGCAGACGATCATTATTGTCGAGAATCGTGATGCCATCCGCCGAGGAATAGATATCGGGCAGCGCCTCGACATGCTGGATCGGCGTGTAGGTCGTAACGTTCCAATAATCGCCATGATGGGAACCGGTGACCTTGTTGATCGGCGCGGTTTCGCGCATCTCCTTGAAGATCGGCTGCCAGCGGTCCTCGGTATAGATTTCCGGGACGCTGACATCCCAGGGATGCGGCGCTTCGGAGACAATCGTCTCGACTTTTTCTTCAGTCGGAGCTGCAGCGGTGGCCATAATCACTCTCCCATTTGTCATCCCAGCGGATTTTTCCGTCTTGGTATTTGCGAAGCCAGATCTGGCTCCGACCGACAACGCCTCAATATTTGGAGAGCGTTACCGGCATTGTCTTGAACCCGTGCACGAAGTTGGAATTCACCCGTTCAATCTCACCTGTGATGGTCGGGCGCAAGCGGCGTGCAGCCAGCTCTTCGAACAGCACCTGCAGCTGAAGCTCGGCAAGCCGGGCCCCGACGCAGCGATGGATGCCATAGCCAAAGGCGACCTGACGCCGCGCATTTTCGCGGTCGACGATCCAGTCATTGGCATTCTCGAACACGCTCTCATCGCGATTGGCAGAAATATACCACAATACGATGCGATCGCCCTTTTTGATTTTTTTGCCGGCCAGCTCAGTATCCTGCATCGCCGTGCGGCGCATATGAGAAAGCGGTGTCTGCTTGCGGATCGTTTCGGAAACGGCGTTTTTGATAAGCTCCGGATTTTCCTCAAGCTTGCGGGCCTGTTCCGGGAACTGGTTCATGAAATAGACCGCGCCGGACATTGAGTTGCGCGTCGTATCATTGCCACCAACGATCAGCAGCGTGATATTGCCGAGGAAATTGCGCTCATCCATATCACCCAGCGCCTCGGAGTGCGCCATCATGGATAGAAGATCCGGGCCGGGATCGCTTTCCTTGCGTTGCTTCCACAGGGCCTGGAAATAGGCAGCGGCTTCCCACATCGCTTCGGCGCGCTTGGGACCAAGTTCGGGGTCCATGGCGGCAACCACATCGCCCATCCAGTCCGACCATTCGGTGAGCTTGCGCCGGTCTTCCCAGGGAAAACCGAACAGGATGGCAAGCATGCCGGTCGTCAGTTCGATGGAGACCTTGTCGACCCAGTCAAACTCTTCGCCGATCGGTAGGCTATCGAGCAGTTCGCGGGTTCGCGCGCGGACATTCTCGTCGAGCCGCGACATCTCGCTCGGCGTGAAAGCCGGGGAAACCGTGCGGCGCTGGGCTGTATGCTCGGGCCGGTCCATGCCGATAAACATCGGCAGCGCCATCGTTTCATCATCGCTGGAATCGAGGATGGTGAATCCACCATTGCGCCATGAGGAGCTGTAAATCTCTGGCAGCGATTCGACTTCAATCAGCGGTTTATATGTCGTGATCGACCAGAAGGGACCGAACACGCTGTCCTTGCAATAATGAACCGGGTCTTCGCGGCGCAGCTTTTCAAAAACCGGCTGCCAGCGATCAAGCGCATACAGCTCAGGGCGGCTCACATCGATTTCATCGAGCGGCGTATCGGCAGTCGCCAGCGGTTTTTCGAGCGTCGAGCGATCAATGCCGTCACGAAATTCCCGCGCCCATTCTTCGCGATAAAGTTGCTCCGGGGTCTTGTCCGGAATGCTGTGAGCGGGATGCGTCGCCATGTTATTCTCCTCAAGGGCGCTCGCTTCAGAACATTTTCTGTGTAGCGCCTCTAACTTTGCCCTACTTCAATAAGGCCTAATATATCGGTAGCAAAACAAGACTGGCACAATTGACACAATTGTCAATAGGGTGGCCATGCCCAAGCCCGATGCAGGGCGCATAATCGCTCATACCGGCTTGCCGCGCAACCGCGCACCAATGCGGCCAAACAGCGAAGGCCCGGATTTCAACACACCCTTGCGGAACCAGCGCGCGCCAAGCGAAATGGTGACCGACACCCAGAGCAGCTGCCAGGCAATCGCGGCCAGATGCGGCCAGATGCGGGGGTCGGACGCGCCCTTGGCGACCATCGCGAAGGGCGAGCTGAACGGGAAAAGTTCGGCGATCAGGGCAAGCGTACTGCCAGGCTGGGCGGCGGCGGCCGAGGCGAGGCCGAACATCGCCATCTGGAAAAAGGTGATAGGCAGAGACAGCATCTGGATTTCACGCATCGAATTGGCCTGTCCGCCAACCGCCAGGAACACCGAGCCGAGCAGCAGATAGCCCATCGCAAAATAGATGACGGCCAGCGCAAGAAAGGGGCCGAAGCCGATCGCAGGATCAAGCGTGGTCAGCGCCGCGCCACTGTTTGGAAGCGCGGTGATCGCCAACACCGCCAGCGTACCCCAGAATGCCACGAAGAGCAGCGCCACACCGAACAACCCGATCAGCTTGCCAAGGAATACCGCCTCCAGCGGCACCGCAGCGGCTAGGATCTCAATGACCTTGTTGCCTTTCTCCTCAGCCAGCACGCTCACCGTCTGCCCGGCCAAAAGCAATGTCAGCAGGAACAGCACAAACAGCGCGGTAAAGCCCAGTGATTGCTGCCCGCCAATTGTCGCGCTGGTTCGTGCAAAGGATTCCCTTTCAACCTCGACCACTGTCTCACCCGGCTCTGTACCGCCGCGAAGATCGCGCGCCGCCGTATCAGCCAACAGCGCAAGATAGTCCGCACCGCGCGTACCGCCTGCGCCGTAGACAA
>CAJQMX010000041.1 GCA_905479515.1 uncultured Parasphingopyxis sp. | reverse complement strand
GCCGATAAACAAGCGCAGCGGCAATCCGGCGAGAAACATGATCGTGATGCCTGCTGCGACCAGCACCACGGTTGTTCCAAGGTCTGGCTGGATGACCACCAGGGCGGCTGGCAGGCCCATCAACAGCAGCGCTGGCCAGATCGCCACGAGCTGCCGCAGTTCACCAGAGGGCAGGGAATCGTAAAATTTGGCTAGGGCGAGAATAAGCACGGGTTTCATGATCTCGGAAGGCTGGATCGTCATGAAACCGAGGTTGAGCCAGCGCTGGCTGCCACCGCCGACCTGGCCGATGATTTCCACGCTCAAAAGCGCCAGCAATGTCGCGACATAGACAGGATAGGCAAAGAACTGCCAATGCTCTTCCCGAAACCGGGAAAGTATGATGGCCATGGCGAAGAAGACCATGAAACGGACGGCCTGGGATGCTGCCCAAGGCTGCATCTGGCCGCCGGCTGCTGAATAGAGGATCGCCAGTCCAAAACCGGCAATGGCCAGCACCAGCAGGATTAGCCGCCACGGCAATTGAGCGATTTGCTCGGGAACCAGTGAATCCTGACGCGCGCTCATTCTCCCGTCTCCGGGTCACGGGCTGCGCGGTTTGCAAGCGGATCCGTCAAGGTGCCCGCTTGCGCTGCGGCCTGACGGGCGCGATACTCCGCTTCCATCCTCGCCATACGCGTGGTGATATCTCCGCCCCAGCCCGCTTCATAGCGTTCAAGCGCTTCCATCGCCTTATCCTGATCGAAGAGATAGGTGAGGACATCGCGCGCAACCGGATAGGCAGCGCCAGAGCCGCCGCCATGCTCGACCACAACAGCAGCGGCATAGCGCGGATTGTCGGTCGGGGCGTAACAGACGAACAGGCCGTGATCGCGCAATTCCCAGGGCAGGCTGGCATTGGACCGCACACCGCCAGCGCGCTCGGCCATGGTAATGCGGCGGACCTGGGCCGTCCCGGTCTTGCCGGCAAGCTGGACGCCCTCGATGGGGAGGCGTGCGCGCCCGGCCGTGCCTGCGCCGTTGACAACATCGCTCATGCCCTGCCGGACGATATCGAAATGCTCTGCCGAGAAATTGAGCGGTGCGGCTTGCGCGCCAGCATTGGCGGCGACGAGATGGGGTGTCAGGTTTCGGCCAGACCCGATCCGCGCGGCCATGATTGCCAGCTGCAGGGGATTGGTGAGCATATAGCCCTGGCCGATGGTGGCGTTGACCGTGTCATAGGTCTGCCATTCCTCGTTGAAGCGGCGCAATTTCCATGCGGGATCGGGCACGGTGCCGAAATATTGATAGGGAACGGGGAGGCGGTCAAACCGTTGCCCAAGGCCCAGGGTACGGGCGGTTCGCGCCAGCGGATCCATCCCGATACGCACGCCCATCTGGTAGAAATAGATATCGCAGCTCTGCGATATCGCCCGGTTCATATTGACCGCACCATGGCCGCCGCGCCGCCAGCAGTGAAAATTGCCGCCGGCAATGCGCGCGCGCCCGGAACAGCTCACTGTTTCTTCGGGATCAATGCCCTGGCCGAGCAGCGCCAGCGCGTTCATCGGCTTCACCGTCGAGCCGGGGGGATAGAGGCCCTGCAGCGTCTTGTTGCGCAGCGGTACATGATCATCTTCCGACAGCATGTTCCATTCAACATGGCTGATGCCGTCAGAAAAGCTGTTGGGATCATAGGCCGGCATCGATGTCATGGCGAGGATACCGCCGGTCAGCGTATCAATCACCACGACCGAGCCGGATTCCGGGCCCAGCCTGCGCGCGGCATAGGCCTGCAGCCCTGCATCAACGGTCAGCCGCAGGACATCACCGCTGACATCGGGCCGCGTATCAAGCTCGCGCACCAGCTCACCGCGTGCTGTCACTTCTGCGCGCCGCGCGCCGGGCTGTCCGCGCAAACGATCTTCCATCGTCTGTTCGAGCATATCCTTGCCGATCTTGAACCCCGGAACCATGAGGATCGGATCGCGGGTCTCTTCATATTCTTCGCGGCTCGGCGCGCCCACATACCCCACGAGATGGGCGACCGCGGGGCCGGCGGGATAGTAGCGTGAATAGCCTTGCAGTGGGGAGACACCGGGAAGTTCGGGCAGGCGGACATTCACCGCTGCAAATTGTTCCCATTCCAGTCCACCGGCCACCTGCACCGGCTGGTAACCGGCGGCGTCTTCAAGATCGGCCCGGATCCGGGCGACCTCTTCTTCCGGCAGATCCAGCAGTTCGGTCAGCGCAGCTATTACCCGGTTGGGGTGCTGCAGCCGGTCCGGGATCAGATCGACACGAAAGTCCGAACGGTTCATCGCTATGGGCTGGCCTGACCGGTCCACGATCCAGCCGCGGCGCGGGGGAATCAGGCTCAGCTGGACACGATTGCTTTCTGAAAGCAGCTGCCAGCGCTCATTCTCGGCAATCGAAATCCAGGCCATGCGCGCGCCCAGCAATCCGGCCACGCCAAGCTGCGCACCGCCGAGCAGCATTGAACGACGCGAATAGATGGTCTTGCGCATATTATCATTGATCGAAAGCGACGGCCTGCGCTTCACAGGGTTAGCCTCTGTCGGTCGAGCCGCGCGCACAGGCGCAGAAACAGAGGGAACAGCAAAGTGGCAGCGGCGATTTGGGGCAGCAACGGGGCAATAACCCACCCTCCGCCAGTAAGCACAGTCAACACCATGTTCGCCATGATATAGAAAACCAGCGCGGCTGTCGCGGCCAGCCAATCAATCCAGTAATCGCGCCACATTGCGCGGTTCGCAGCAAGGTCGAGCGTGAGCAAAATGATCGTCCAGAGCAGCATGCCGCTACCAATCGGATGGCCGCAAATCAGGTCGTCAAACAGGCCAAAGGGCAGGCCAGCCCAGATCGGCCATATTTCGGGACGCAGGAATCGCCAGGCGAGAAACACCATCAGCGCAATCGGTGGCAGGATCGGTGCCTGAGCGATCAGCGGAACCAGACAGACAAGCGATCCGACGATAACGCTGGCCGATGGTATCAGGCTGAGCTGCGCGCGGACGAGCGCCAGATTTTCGTCAGCGGCGTGCAATCGGCTCATGGAGTTTCCGAAAATCCCGGCGCGAGATTGCCGTCCGGAGCGGCTTCTTCCGATGATTCGGTGGCTTCTACTGCCGGTTCATAGGCCGCTTGCACGATAGCGAAGTCGAGTGCCGCAGGATTGGCCAGCGGCGTAGCCAGCGCGGTATCCCCGAACGTCTGGATAATCACCGCGACCGGCACATTGGGCGGATAGATGCCGCCGGTACCGCTGGTAACAAGCACATCGCCTTCTTCAAAGGAATCGCGGCCAGCTTCAAGCGAACGCACTTCAACGCTCCCATCGCCGCGGCCCGTTGTGAATGCCGGGGTACCGTCACGGGTCAGGCGCACGGGCACGATATTGGATCGGTCAGTCAGCAAAAGGACGCGCGAAGCCGTGCGCCCGCTGTCGATGATGCGCCCGACAAGGCCATCAGCAGCGCGGACGGGTTGCCCTGCCATCACGCCTTGGTTGCGACCCGCGAACAGCGTGGCCGTGCGGCGCGTGCTTGTGAGGCTGGAATTGACGAGCCGGGCCGTGGCGATCGTTTCGGTTTCGCCCTCGATAAGATTGACGAGTTCGCGCAACCGTCGATTTTCCAATTCAGTCGCGCGCGCCTCGATAAGTCGCCGTCGGGCGATATCGAGCTCGGCGCGCAAATCAGCATTTTGCTGCCCTGCATTCCACCAGTTGGCGATATAGTTGTCGATCCGCCCGCCGCTTTGCACAGCGCTGCGACCGCTTGACGAAATGGGCGCCGTGATATCACTCATGCCGCCCCGAATAGAGGCATAGCCCTGCGGATCGAATATCGCGATGACAACGAGACCCGCGCCGACCAGCGCACCCGTAATCGCGACAACGTATCCGGCGAACAGGCCGAAACGCGCGCGGCGGGAAAATCCGGGGCGCTTCGATCCTTCTGAGGCCATCTGGCCCTCTCCCTTGGCTTAAACGGCCAGTCTATCCTGTGGTGAGCACACCGCGGAAAATTTCCTCTTCCAGCGCACGGCCAGTGCCCAATGCGACGCAGGTCAACGGATCATCGGCCACCGTTACCGGCAGGCCTGTCTCACGCCGCAGCACTTCGTCAATTCCTTCAAGCAGCGCGCCGCCGCCGGTGAGGACGATGCCCTGATCGACAATATCGGCTGCAAGCTCCGGCGCGGTATTTTCAAGCGCGATGCGGACGCCTTCGACAATGGTTCCGACAGGCTCGCTCAACGCTTCGGCCAACTGGCCCTGATTGATTGAAATTTCCTTCGGCACGCCATTCACAAGGTCACGGCCTTTGATATGGATCGTCTGGCCCTTGCCGTCTGCCGGCATCAGCGCAACGCCGACTTCTTTTTTGATTCGCTCGGCCGTGGATTCACCAATCAGCAGGTTATGGTTACGGCGGACATAGGAGCTGATCGCCTCGTCCATCTTGTCTCCGCCAGTGCGCACCGATGTTGTGTAGGCAAGGCCGCGCAGAGAAAGCACGGCGACTTCCGTCGTGCCGCCGCCAATGTCGACAACCATTGATCCGATGGCTTCGGTTACCGGCATGTCGGCACCGATTGCCGCCGCCATTGGCTCTTCGATCAGGAACACCTGGCTTGCACCGGCGTTGGACGCCGCATCGCGAATGGCGCGGCGCTCGACCTTTGTCGAGCCCGATGGGACGCAGATGACGATCTCGGGCCAGCGCGGCCAGCGGCGAGGGCCGTGCACCTTCTGGATGAAATGCTTGATCATCTGTTCGGCGACATCGATGTCTGCGATGACCCCGTCGCGCAGCGGGCGAATGGCCTGGATGGCGTCGGGCGTCTTGCCCATCATCAGTTTGGCGTCTTCGCCAACGGCCTTGACGCGCTGAATGCCATTGATCGTTTCGATGGCGACCACCGAAGGCTCGTTGAGGACAATACCGCGGCCGCGAACATAAACGACAGTGTTAGCCGTACCGAGGTCGATAGCCATGTCGTGGGACATGATCTTGAAAAAACGTTGAAACCACATGGTTGGAATAGTCTCTCACAGGGGGTTGTGAAGCTTCGGGAATCGGCGCGTAAAAGGCCTTGACAATTCCATAGCAATTATCGGCGGTTTTGCGAGTGCTAATTGTCGGTTTCAGGGGATTGAACCTGTGTAGGAGACAGTTCGCCGAACCCAAGGGACATGATCAAAAGCTGTCCATCGCCGGAACGATCAAAATATAGACCCGTTCCGTCCCGCCGCCACCGCGGTGATGTATCGGAGCTCTGATCTTGGGTAACGGCACAATTTTCGCCGGATTCTGTGTGCAATAGACGTATATGCGTGCCTGCATCGCTCCGCCGGGCAAAGGCAATCAACTGGCCGTCCGGTGACCATGAGGGCCAGCCATCAAATGCAGGGTCAAAGGTGAGGCGGCGTTCGCTGGAGCCATCGGCGCTCGCAACAGCGATTTCGGCATTGCCATCAAAATATCGCCAATAGGCGATATGCGCACCATCTGGTGACAGGGAGCCATAGCTTGCTGTGCCTAGGGTGCGCTCCTCCGAACCATCCGGATTGGCAATATGCAGTGTGAGGGCCTCAAATTCGTCCCTGCCATCGGTGTAACGGGTGAATATCAGGCGGCTGCCATCGAGCGACCAGGTTGGATGGATATCATAGGCTGGCCCGGTGATGGCAGGGCGCGTGGTGCCATCGGCCATGTCCAGAATGTAAATATCGGCATTGTTTTCACCTTGCCGCACAAATGCGATCAACCGCCCATCCGGAGACCATGAAGGCGTATCCGTGCTGCCGATATTCGTCAGACGCCGTAAATTTCGGCCGTCCGAATCTGCCAG
>CAJQMX010000040.1 GCA_905479515.1 uncultured Parasphingopyxis sp. | reverse complement strand
CGCTGCGCGATGGCCGCTATTTCGATTTCGCCGCCGTTCCGCTGCCCGATGGCAATGCGCTCTTCATCTTGCTCGACATTTCGGACAGCAAGAAGATCGAGGCGGCATTGCTTGAACGCAATGAGGCGCTGGAAGCGGGCGACCGGCTCAAAACCGCGTTCGTATCGAACATGAGCTATGAGCTGCGCACCCCGCTAACCTCCATCGCCGGGTTCGCAGAGATGCTTGATGGTGGCTATGCTGGCGAGCTGCCCGAACAGGCGGGCGATTATGTCAAAGCGATCCTCGATTCCGTCGCCACCTTGCGGGTGCAGATAGACGAGGTGCTCGATCTGGCGCAGGGCGAGGCGGAAGACCTGCCGATGGAACGCGAAGAGGTTGACCTGCAACTGCTCTGCGAGGAAGCCGCCGCCGATGCGCGCGAACGCGCCGCAGCGCGGAACCATGAATTTGTCGCCGAGATCGACTGGTCGGTCGGCAGCGTCACCGGCGATGCCCGCCGCCTGCGCCAGTCGCTCGATCACCTGCTTCGCAACGCGATCCGCTATACCCCCGAAGGCGGTCGCATCCTGCTCAAGGCCGAAGGTACAACCGACGAGGCTCGGATCATCATCTCCGATAATGGCGTCGGCATAAGCGAAGACGAAAAAGCGCGAGTGTTCGACCGCTTCCATCGCGGCGCAGGCGAACAGCAGTCTCGCGCACTAGGGCTAGGCCTGCCGCTGACCAAGCAGTTTGTGGAAGGGCATGGCGGAACGTTGCAGATGGAAAGCGAAGTGGGCGAGGGGACGTTTGTGACGGTGACGTTGCCCCGGGAATTTCAGTGAAAGCAATCACATCCGGCATCGAGGTCCGCGTCACAACCTGGCTGGATTGAGGGGGCTAAAGCCTGTCCTGAGCGAAGTCGAAGCAGATTGGGAGGCCTAGGGCGCATTAAAGATCTACCGCATGGTCAGGTTGACACTTGTTGACACAGGCCGGGGGCAAATGGAGGTTTGCGTAATATTGTTACGATAAACTTACAAAGTTTACACGCAGCGTTGCTTTGGAGTGAAGCTACTGTATCCAATAGGACGCAGCGTGTCAGGTTGGGGGAGACAACGGAGTCAAAGAGCCAGCGCCGGGCGCGGTCGTCAGATTAGCATGGGCGGATGTGTGTAGGACAGGAAATAGGATTGAGGTATTTGGGGGTTGTTGCACCTGTCACCATAATTCCCGTAATTCCATCTTTAAGGCCGTCTAATGGTGTGCAAATATATGCTGCTGCACCTGTTGGACCAATCCCATTTGGCCCGGCGCTACAATTGTCAGTTCCAACAGATGGAGGAGCACCTTCGGCCGGTGTCGGGATTGGTGCAGTGGGTGTATCAGCTAGCGGCGTAGTAACTAATCCTCGCCAAACGGGAGCGGCTACAGATCCACAATGCAGATAGTCCAAATCATTCATCGATCAATCGGGCTTATTAGTGCACTTGTGCTGGCATCATGTAACTTCAGTCAAATTCCCGATATTTTGGATGAAGATGCCAGGGTCGCCTGCAATATATCTGATAATATAAACAAGATATCAGAAGCGATAGAAATTACATCGTCAAAATACGGATTTAGCTCATCTATAAATTTAGATTATCCAGATACAAATCAGTTTGCATCAATAATGTCTCGCGGTCCAGCTTCTATACATATTCGTAATTTTGGACGAGGTGCTATATCAATAAATTCTTCTTTTACACCTGTATCTGAAAATGATGAATATAGTGGAGAAGATATAGATTTTATAGTGGATGATCTTGTGTCACGATTTATTAGAATATGCACCAGATAGCTATTATCACTATAGAAATACAGTATATTTCGGTAATATTTACAATAAACCCTAACTAACTCCATCCGACCGCCTCCTTCCAACTCGCAACTATGCGATCAATACGCTCAACCAATATTCAAGCGCGGGCGGGGTGAGCTTTCAAACCCGTAATTCTGTCACCGAAATAGGCTTTGCAATGAGGATGGCTGCGATTATCGATCAATACCATGAGCAAGGGTGTGATCTTAGCAGATGAAGCGGCCACCCTTGCGCTAGGCACCCGTATCGCTTCCCTACTGCAACCCGGCGATGCAATCGCGCTCTACGGTGATCTTGGCGCGGGCAAGACGACGCTCGCGCGCGGGATTCTTCAGGCGCTCGGGCTTGCGGAAGAAGCGCCGAGCCCGACCTTTGCCATTGTCCAGCCTTATGAGCCGCCCGAAACGCGCATTCCCGTCTGGCATATCGATCTCTACCGGCTTGAAGATCCGGCCGAAGCGGTCGAACTGGGGCTGGACGAGGCACGGCGCGATGTGGCGATGCTGATCGAATGGCCGGAGCGACTGGGCGGGGGGCTGTGGGCAGACACGCTGAAGCTCTCTTTGGCCATCGCGCCCCAGCTTGTTGGAGATTCTGTGGGGCAATCCAGCGCTCGGCGCTTGACAGCAACCGTCCCGCAAGCTTGGGAGGAACGATGGCCACCAGCATGAAAAACCCCGAGTCCGCGCCTAAATTTCTCGCAGCCAATGGCTGGGGAGATGGCGCGCTTTTGCCGCTTGCCGGCGATGCCTCTTTCCGCCGCTATTTCCGGGTGGTTGCGCCCGGGCGGACAGCCGTTTTGATGCATGCGCCATCGGACACGGAAGACAGCCAGCCCTTTATCGATGTTGCCGGCCATCTGAACCGGCTTGGCTTTGCCGCGCCCAAGATCATGGCGATCGACATGGATGAAGGCCTGATCCTGCTCGAGGATTTCGGCGATGCGCGGATGCGCGAGGTTGTTGATGCCGCGCCGGAAAGCGAAGCCCGAATCTATCGCGATGCGGTGACCCTGCTGGGCGTGCTGCACCGGTCCGGAGCGGGTGAGCTTCCCGCCTATACGATGTCCGAATATCTGCGAGAGGCCGGGCTGTTCACCGAATGGTATGCGCCAGCGCTTGACCTCAATGTCGATGAAACCGGTTTCGATGCGGCCTGGGAAAAGGTGCTCGGCCCGCTGGTGAATCTGGATGAGCCGGTAACGGTGCTGCGTGATTATCATGCCGAAAACCTGATGCTGCTCGAAGGGCGGCACGGGATCGGGTCACTTGGCCTGCTGGATTTTCAGGACGCGCTGGCCGGGCATCCGGCCTATGATCTGGTCTCTCTGTTGCAGGATGCGCGCCGCGATGTGCCGCGCGAACTGGAAGAGAATATGCTGACCCATTACCGGGTGACGAACCCGGGTGTGTGCGGCCCGGAATTTGACGCCGCCTATGCGATCCTTGGCGCGCAGCGGAATGTGAAGATCCTCGGCATCTTTACCCGGTTGTGGAAGCGGGACGGCAAGTCGCGATACCTGTCGTACCAGGCACGCGTCTGGCGTTATCTGGAGCGTGATCTGCGCCATCCGGCTCTCGCGCCCGTCGCCGCATGGTTCTCCGCCAATGTTCCCAATGGCAAACGCGCCGAAGCATGGCAGGGAGGCTCTCCACGATGAGCAAATTTACCGCACCGCTGGCGATCCGCCCTTCCACCGATGGCCCCGCGGTCGACACGGCGATGATCATGGCGGCCGGGCTCGGCAAGCGGATGCGGCCGTTGACGGCAACAACGCCCAAGCCGCTGATCCAGGTGCAGGGCAGGGCGCTGCTCGATCATGTGCTGGACCGATTGCACGATGCGGGCGTGACCAAGGCCATCGTCAATGTGCATTACCTGGCCGATGCGCTGGAAGCGCATGTCGCGCGCCGCTCGGGTGATGTGAACATCACCGTGTCTGACGAACGCGCGGAACTGCTGGAAACCGGCGGCGGCGTGACCAAGGCTCTCCCGCTGATCGATGCCGATCCGTTTTTCGTGCTCAACTCCGATGTCATGTGGATTGACGGGCCCAGCGATACGCTGCGATTGATGGCGGCAAGCTGGGACCCGGACCGGATGGACGTGCTGCTGCTTCTGGTGCCGCAGGCCCGCGCCCATTGTCACAAGGGTGGCGGCGATTTCCATATGGACAGCGTCGGCCGTTTGACCCGGCGCGGGCGCGGCAAGGTCGCGCCATTTGTCTATTCGGGCATCCAGCTCGTTTCGAAGCGGTTGTTCGAGGATGCGCCATCCGGTCCATTCTCAACCAACATCCTGTGGGACCGGGCGATCGAGCAGGGCCGCGCCTTCGGCATTGCGCATCAGGGGCAATGGTTCGATATCGGCACGCCGCCTGCGATCAAGAAGGCAGAGGCCATGCTTCTGGATGGCTGACGCCGTTCACCCCAATGTTTTCACCATCCCGCCGCACCGGGCTTTTGCCGACGCCCTCGCAGCGGGCCTTCTCAAGATGTACGGGAAAGACAGGCTGGGGCTGGCCCGGGGCATCATTCTCGTGCCCACCAATCGCACGGCGCGGGCAATACAGGATGCCTTTGTCCGCCGCGCCGAGCCCGGCCTGTTGCTGCCGCGCCTCGTTCCGATTGGCGATCCTGAAATTGCCGAAACATTGGGCAGCGCGCTTGATCCGATGGGCGAGGGGGAGAGCATCCCGCCCGCCATCGCGCCGCTCGAACGCACCATGCGCCTCGCAACCCTTGTCCAGCAGGTGCGTATCCGGATGGATGATCCCGTTGATGCGGGGGAAGCCGTGCGGCTCGCGCGCGATCTCGCCACCACGCTGGACCAGCTGCTGATCGAGAAGGCCGATCCCAAGGCGCTGGCAGAGAGTGTGGAGGCCGATCTCTCCCATCATTGGCAGGTCTCCCTCGACCAGCTTGAAGTGATTCTCGAACAATGGCCTGAAGAACTCAGCCGGCTTGGCAAGATCGACATGGCCGAGCGCCGCAACCGGCTGCTGGACCGTATCGCCATGCGTTGGCGCGAAAGCCCGCCGCCGGGCTTTGTTGTGGCTGCCGGTATCGCCTCGACATCGCCCGCTGTAGCCGGTGTGCTGCGTGCGGTATCGCGGATGGCGAATGGCATGGTCGTGCTGCCCGCGCTCGATATCACAATGCCTGACGAGGAATGGCAGGCGCTCGGTCCGCATGATCCCGATCCGGAAACCGGTTTTCGCAAACGGTCCATCGAAACCCATCCGCAATTCGCGCTGAAGCTGCTGCTCGACAGGATGGGCGTGGCGCGCGCCGAGGTTGATCGATGGCGCTGGGGCGGGGGGCATGATTCCCCGGCTGTGCGAACCCGGGCGATTGGCAATGCGATGGCACCAGCCAATTATACCGGCAAATGGAACGATCTACCACCGCGCGAGCGCCGCCTTTCGGGTGTGCGCGGTCTTGAGTTGGCCACGCCCGCCGAAGAGGCGCAGGTCATCGCCATCGCCATGCGCGAGGCGATTGAGGAACCGGGGCGCACAGCGGCTCTGGTGACACCGGACCGCGCACTGGCCCGCCGGGTTTCCGCGCATCTGAAACGCTGGGGGATCAATGCCGATGATTCCGCCGGTCGCCCGCTCGCCGAAGAACCGCCAGGCACATTGCTCATCGCGCTGGCCGAGGCCGCTGCCGAAGGGTTTGCGCCCGTGCCACTGCTCGCACTTCTTAAACACCCGCTGGTTCGTTTTGGCGAAAGGCGCGGGCCTTGGCTCGCCGATGTGCGTCGTTTTGATATTCATATGCGCGGTCCGCGTCCAAGGCCTGGTCTTGATGCCGTGACCGCCCATTTGCGGGCTGCATTTGCAGATGCGCATGACCATCGCAAACCGCTCATCGCCGCCAGCCTGTCATGGTGGGAAGAGACAGCAGCCTTGCTGGCCCCGCTTGAACAGGCCGCGCGCCAGACCAGAGACTTGCCCGGCCTCATCACGGCTGTTCGTGAAGCGGCGACCCGGCTTGCGGGCGATGCCGTCTGGTCAGGGCTTTCGGGGCGTGAGGCAGCGCGCTTCATTGCCGATTGCGAAACCCAGGCGGCGCTTGGCCCGGCCGATGCGCAAATTGCCGATCTTGCACCTTTGCTGAGCCATTTGATGGCCGATATCGCGATCCGCCCAACCCAGGGCGGCCATCCCAGGCTGTTCATCTGGGGCGTTCTGGAAGCGCGGCTGCAACAGGCCGACCTGATGATCCTTGGCGGACTGAACGAGGGCATCTGGCCGAACCTGCCGACCCCTGATCCCTGGCTTGCCCCGCGTCTCCGGGCTGAGCTTGGCCTGCCCGGGCTGGAGCGGCGGATTGGCCTTGCCGCCCATGATTTTGCCAGCGCGCTGGGCGGTCGTCAGGTGCTGGTAACGCGGGCGCGGCGCGATGCCAGCGCACCTGCCATCGCCAGCCGCTTCTGGCTGCGCCTCGAAGCCATGACTGGCGGGCTGACCCGGGCCCCGCGTTTCAAGGCATGGGCGCAAACGATTGATCGGAACGAGGGCACGGTTCTGCCTGTTGACCGCCCGGCACCAAGGCCGCCGCTTGCCGACCGCCCCAAACAGATTTCGGTGACCAAGGTGGACAGGCTCAAGGCCGATCCCTTCGCCTTCTACGCCCAGACAATGCTCAAACTGTCCCAGCTCGATCCGGTTGATGCCGAACCCAGCCCGGCTTTTCGCGGGTCGGCGGTGCATGAGATACTCGAAGACTGGTTTCGTGAAGATGGCTGCGATCCTGACAAGCTTGTCGCGCGGGCGGAAAAGCTGCTCGACGCCAGTGATGCCCATCCCCTGATGCGCGCGCTGTGGCGGCCTCGCCTGATCGAACCGATCCAGTGGATGGCTGAACGGGTGCGCGCGCAATTGGCACAGGGCCGCACACCAATTGCTGCCGAAGCAGATGGCCGAATCGAAATTTCCGGCGTCACGCTGACCGGCAAGGTGGACCGCATCGATCGCCTGGCCGACGGTAGCCTCGCTATTGTCGATTATAAAACCGGACAGCCGCCCAGCCCTGCTGCGGTTGAGGCGGGTTTTGCCATGCAGCTCGGCCTGCTTGGCCTGCTTGCAGATCGCGGGGCGTTTGAGGGCGTACAGGGTAGCACCGCAATTTTCGAATATTGGTCGCTCGCCAAGGATGGTGACGGCTTCGGCTTCGTCAAAGAGCCGTTCCGCAAACGCGGCGATGTGGAGATTACGGCCGAGAATTTCGTCGCCCATGCAGCCTCCGTTTTCGCGACGGCCGCCGAACAATGGCTGATCGGTGACGAACCTTTTACGGCAAAGCTCCACCCCGAATACGCACCCTATGGCGAGTATGATCAGCTGATGCGGTTGCAGGAATGGTATGGGCGCGGCGATGGGTAAGCGTCTCAGCCCTCTCCATGCCCTGACCGGCGAACAGCGCAAGGCTTCCGATCCGGATGCGCTTGCATGGCTGTCGGCATCGGCAGGGACCGGCAAGACACAGGTGTTGACGGCGCGGGTGATGCGTTTGCTGCTGTCTGGCGTTGATCCGGCCTCCATCCTGTGCCTCACGTTTACCAAGGCCGGTGCCGCCGAGATGGCAGATCGCATCCATGCGCGGCTTGCCTATTGGGTGCGCCTTGATGATGCGAAGCTGGCGAAGGAGCTTGTCAGTCTTGGCGAGCCGCTTGGGGGTGAGATGCGGCAAAATGCCCGTCAGCTCTTCGCTCGTGTTCTCGATGCAACCGGCGGGGGGCTGCGCATCCAGACGATCCACGCCTTTGCGCAGAGTTTGCTCGCCGCTTTTCCGGCCGAGGCGGGGGTTGTGCCCGGTTTCAGACCAATCGAGGGACGGGAGCAATCTTTGCTCATGCGCGAGACCTTGGCGGCGATGCTGGTCGCGGCGGAAGAGCGCAATGACAATGCGTTGATCGCCGACGTCCAGCAGTTGAGCCGTAGGCTGGGCGAAGAGGGCGCTGAGGGCTTTCTCCACCGCTGTGCGCATAGTCTGGAAGCCATGCAGGGCCTCGGCCCCCCCGAACTGTTCTGCGATATGCTCAAACGCAAACTCGATGTGCCGTTGGGGGATGTTGACGCCGCAATTATTGAGGGATGCGATGATGACGCGTTCGATATCGCTGCGTTGCGCCGGGTGTCTGCGGCTAATGCGGGATGGGGGACAAAGACCGGGCTTGCCAGCGCCGATGCAATTGCCAGTTGGCTGGCTTCGAGTCCGGGAAATCGCGCTGAGCAACTGCTTGAATTACGAGGCGTTTGGGCGACAAAAGCGGGTGATTTGCGCAAATTCAGTGCGAAACTGATCGATTCAGAGCCGAGTTATGCGGAGATTTGCGCAGAATTGGATGATTGTGTCACCCGATTACTCGCACTGAGGATAAAGGCGGATTTTGCAGAGTTTGCAGCCGCCGCGCTGCGCGCTGGTCATCAATATGCCGAGGATTATGGCCGCACCAAACGCCGGGTCGGCGTCCTCGATTTCAACGACATGATCCGCCTGACTCGCCATCTGCTGAACCAGGAGGGGATTGGCGATTGGGTGCGCTACAAGCTTGATCGGTCCATCGATCAT
>CAJQMX010000039.1 GCA_905479515.1 uncultured Parasphingopyxis sp. | reverse complement strand
CCACGGGTCTGAGGCATCTTCCGCAGTCAATTCAGAAAGACAAACCCTCCGGGGCGCGTGCGGTCCGTCAACGGATTTGTATTCTGGCGTGTAACCAGACTGAAGCCCAATTGCATTCTTTCCCAAAAAGCCATCACGGCTCCAAAGGTTGACGTTTGGCTGAGATTCAGTGCCTTGTGATTTCTTAGCGTCCACCATCATCCGTGCTCCAAGTAAAGTCGTGTTTATTAATACGTTCGTAGGACCGCCTTCCGAGCCAGTGTTTTATCGCAAAAGCAATTTTCCTAACAGCAATTGTCAAAACTAAAAGTAAATCAAATGCGCCCCTTTGGCGAACGCTCAAAAATTGAATGACGCCCGTAGTCCAAATGTTCTAGGAGGCTCCAAATAGGCGGCGGCTGGTCCCGGCAGCCCACCTGACGCTGTGGCAGCCTGCACGGCCTCATTTTCAATGTTCCGAATCCAGATACCCAGACTCCATCGTTCATCTTCTGAGAAATAGGTGATCGCTGCATTTGATTTAATATAACCTTGCTGGCGCGTACCGAATGAATGGAGAAAATCACCGTAAAAATGTGACTCATAGCGAGTCTCAAATCTTGCCCTAATATTGCCGCGACCGACAGCAAAGTTATGTTCGTAACCAGCACTAACTGTCCAACGCGGCGCATATTGCAACGAAAAACCAGCAAAATCGGCGCCATTAGGCGTAACGAATCGTTGGTTCTCAGCATGAAGATAGCCGATGGAAAAATTGAGCTGCCCATCTTCGAAAGGGCGGGCGATTATATCAGTTTGATTTCCAAATATTTCAACTTTTTCAGCATTAAATATCTGTGTAATTCCAGCGCTCGCATTAAAGGCTTGCGCGAATAAGTTCGAATAATCGTAATAAAAGAACTCACTGTTTACCTGTACATTGTCGTTTGAAAATCGACTTTTTATGCCGGCAGTATATGCGGTGAGCCGGGCTGGATCGACCAAATTGTCAAATGTAGGCGTGCTTGGTGCTTCATTGAAAGTGCCGGGTTGATAGCCTGACTGCACTACCGCGTAGAGCATTACGTCTGGAGTAGCATCGTATTCGAGCCCTAATTTGAAGTCTATCCGGTCATAATTTGCGTCGGCCGTGAATGGAACGGTCGGCTGACCATTCACGTCAAGACTTCGTCCTCGTCCAACCCGATCATCAACGCTGAAGCGTGCGCCGGCAATGATTCTCAAATCATCGACGACACTGAAGGATAACTGCCCGAATGCTGCGAAGCCCTGAAGGCGGTTGCGGTCAATGTTGGAAACGGGGGTCCCAGCTACGTTCACCAACCCATTGCTTACAAGCCGGTAACCATACAGCCCCGCTATCCAATTCAATCGATCAGAATTTCCAGCCAACCTCAGTTCATGAGTTGTCTGTTCATACTCAACTGCCAAGATCGTCGGAAGTCCAGTTATCCAGTAATTATTCATAGATTCGAGATGAAAATAACTAGGAATATAGGTTAGCGTGACATCTCCAATTTCCGTATTGAATTCGGCGCCGAAAACCCAATTTTCGAAAGCGAGATCATCTGCAGTCGGCTGACCGAAAAAAGCGAACTGCGGTGGTAAAGATTCATCCCACGGGTCGTCTTGCAGAAACGCGTCCCGTTCCGGCTGGAACGTGGTTGGGTTTAGTCCCTTGTTGACTAGATTGGGGGAGTTCCCGTTCCGTGTAGCATAGTATCCCCAAAGATACGCGGAAAACCCGGTTTCCGGCTCGTAGAGAGCCGAAAGCCTGACGGCGAGATCATTCTGTGAATTTGCTCCGGATTCCATGTACCCGTCCCGCCACGTATAGTCACCCGCAACTCTTACGGCGAAATCGTTCGAGACAGGGATATTTTGAGCTAGGCTAGCGTGAATGAGATCGTAATTTCCGACTTCAATGAGGCCTCGAGACTCGAGTTGTTGAGATGGCCGTTGGAATGACACGTTTACGGCGCCGCCAAGCGAACTACGCCCGTATAAAGTTCCTTGGGGTCCGGGCAGAACCTCAAGTCTTTCGATGTCGAAGAAAGGAACCGCCGTCCCTTCTCGAGGGATATAGATTCCGTTGACGTTGAATGAGGTTGGAGGTTCGATATGAGCAAGATCGAGCGTAGATCCGACACCGCGAATATATATTTCAGTCGACGCGCCTTGCTGTTGGAACCGAGCCGATGGCACAATGTTTTGCGCGGCCTGAATATCGACAACACCCCGCTGCACCAATGTATCACCGTCATATGTCGTGACCGCTGCGGCTGTATCCTGCACGTCCTGCTGAGACTTCTGCGCTGTGACAACGATTACGCCGAGGCCGCCACTTCCGGCCGCTTGCTGATCGACCTCTTCTTGTGCAATCGCGACATCTGGGCACATCATCAACGCGAGAAAAGATCCGGACAACAGGTAGTTTATCTTGCCGATTTTCATAGTATCCTCCCACCATTCGCGACGCGATCATTGCGCGGCCACGTCAATTTTTGTTGCGAAGCTCAATCTTACTTTTATGTCTGACCCTCCAGCCAGGTGCCAAAGATTAAGTCTTGCAAGCGCCATTTAACTTTTATATCTAACTATTATCAAGTTTGTTTTGGTGAACAATAAAATTCATGTTATGAATTATTGATGGCTCTCATCGATTCTTTGGACCTAAATTTGTTGCGCGTTTTCGATGCCGTGTGGCGCGAGCGAAGCGTAGCCAACGCTGCCGATCGGCTTGCACTGACTCCTCCGGCAGTTAGCAACGCACTGAAGAGATTGCGATTGGCGGTCGATGATCCACTTTTTGTCCGCACACGCCACGGTATGGAGCCTACGCCATTTGCATGCACTCTTCGTACGCCAGTACAGTTGGCGCTAGCTCACATACGCGACGCGTTTTCTTGCTCGAGTGAATTTGATGCCTTGAATTCACAGCGAACCTTCACACTATTGATGAACGATGTTGGCGCCGCCAGTTTTTTGCCGGGAATAGTAAAGCGCGTCACTAAAGAAGCACCCAATATCGAGATATTTGTTCGCGAGACAAATCGCCGCAAACATGAGGACGCACTCGACAGCGGGGCTGCCGATATAGCAATCGGGCGGCTGATGTTATCCAACGCATTTCAATCTGAACAAATTGCAACAAGCCCGTACGTCGTTGTGCTCGACGCCACTAACCCACTAGTAGAGCATCATCCCAATGGAAGGATTTCGATTAGCCCATCGAATTACTTCGCTGCCGACCATATTGATGTCAGCCCCAGGGCCTCCACACCCAACCCAGTCGACAGACAGCTTGAGGAGGGGATACCACGTCGCCGCATAGCGCTTTCTCTACCTTACGCCACTTCATTGATGAACATTATAACGGGGACACATCTAATTGCGACCGTGCCAGATCGAACTATCGATTTCTTGTGCTCCTCTGGGAAACTTGTTTGGGTTCCCCTCCCTATTCACGCAGAACCCAATGTAGTGTCAATGTGGTGGCATAAGCGAGACGATCGTGATGCTGGCCACCTTTGGATACGAAATATAATCATGGACGTCGCACGGCAGTGGAAACGGAGCAGTCCGTGATTGTAGCTTGACATACTACTTCGATATCGAGGAATATCCGAAACCAGAGAAGAATGGTTTACTCAGCGGAGAATTTTTATGAGCGCGTATATGGTAGTCGCAAATCGTGTGTTTGATGCTGAAAAATTTTGGACGGGATACGCCAAGGAAGCAACAAAACTAGTGACTCGAATGGGAGGTAAATACCGAATTCTGGCGGACCAAACAGAAGTGCTTGAAGGCGAATCCGACTGCGAAGGAGCGCTTATCGTATTGGTGGAGTGGCCTGATGCGGCAAGTTGCCGACGTTTCTGGAATAGTCCCGAGTATGCTGAGGTGAAGAAGCTGCGTGAAGGCATTGCCCACGCCCGCGTCTGGCTCACTGAAACGGATTGGCTAAATGATGAAGACGGGCCGGCCCAGATTAACGCTATGCTAGGCAATTAGTCGTTTCCAGTTCTTATTGATTCTGGAATTGCCGTGAGAGCCGAACTTCTTCGATTGCTTGGATGACAATCCAAGAATTCGGGAATGTCCAGCGATGCTGATCGGTCATTTAGCGCACATGATTCTCGATCAGGCCGACCGTGGTGCAGACTTCGCCGACTCCATCACGGAGCAACGAGAGCTTCGTACTTCCACCACTAATATCAGGGCGGCGTAAGCGCTCTCACATTCGTATCCCCAGCGACAAAATGAAATAATAGACTGCCATGAGACAGCTATTTCTCCCTGTCAGAAGCTAGTGCGTATCAAACGACCATTGTCAGCGGCGCTTCGACAAGCCTCTTGAACGCAGCCATAAGTTCCGCACCGACCGCTCCATCGATTCCTCGGTGATCAAAACTGCCCGTGACCGAAAGTATTGTTGCGACCTCGATCGCCTCGCCAACGGCGCAAGGTCGTTCTTCAGCTGCTCCAACGGCCAGAATCATTGCCTGCGGAGGATTGATAATTGCATCAAACGACTTGATACCAAACATGCCAAGATTGGAAATCGAGGCGGTGCCTCCGGCATAATCTTGTAGCTGCAGCTTTCCGTCGCGAGCTCGAGTGGTAAAATCCTTCATCTCATTGGAAATCTGTGACAAGCTTTTTCTCTCGGCTTGGCGAACTACCGGCGCCATCAATCCACCAGGTACCGATACCGCGACCGATATATCAGCGCGCTCAAACTGATAAATCGCATCTTCGGCAAATTGCACATTTGCGTCAGGCACCTCCATAAGCGCGAGCGCAAGCGCCTTGATCACGAAGTCGTTCACCGTAAGCTTCCGTCCTTTCGCCAACGCCGCGTTCAAATCACCACGCAACTTCAGCAACGCGTCTAGTCGGACGTCCAAGGAAAGGTATATATGGGGAACATTCTGTTTTGAATCGACAAGCCGTCGGGCAAGTGTGCTACGCATATTTGTGAGCTTCATTGCTGTCATAGGAACACCGTCCGGCGCTTCACTTACAGCAGTCGGACCGGGGCCCTGTGACTCGCTGTCCCCTCTTTCTTTCACCACGGATGCGACGCTCAACACCTCTCTCGATGATGTGATCCGCTCGATGTCCGCTCGGACAATGCGACCATTGGGCCCCGACCCTTGCGCCATGCTAAGCTCAACGTCATTTTCGTCTGCCAGCCGGCGAGCGAGTGGCGATGTTTTGAACCGTTTGACACTAGGAGTCATATCCGGAAGGTTCGCTGATCGAGATTCGAGAGCACGTGCTGCTAGAATCGCCTGCTCAAACCCTGCACTTTCTGGCCGTACATATTCTTGATCTTCCCCAACCACCTCAACTGCGTCGCCGTCTTCGGCCAAAATGGCAATGACGGTGCCGACAATTACTTCGTCCGAACCTTCCGCGGTCAGCAACCGGAGGACCGTGCCTTCGTCGACCGCCTCGATTTCCATCGATGCCTTGTCAGTCTCAATATCAGCAACCACATCGCCGGGTTTGACCCGATCCCCTTCGCGAACGTGCCATTTGGCTATCGTTCCCGATTCCATTGTGGGTGATAGAGCAGGCATTGTGATATCGATTGCCACCGGCAAACCTCCAAAATTTATCGAGTGACTTCAGAGCGGCTGTCAACGGAACACCGTGTGCGCTCAAGAGGTCGAGCGTAACCGTGAGTAGAGAAAATACCTCACTTTCGGGGCTAACGCTTTGATCATACCTAGTGTAACGAACACTCACCGTGATGGATTGAGCAACAGCGCACCAGACGGATCATTCACGCTTGGCGTCGAGAATCCTCATGACCGCGTCGACAACCTGATTGATATCAGGTGTAATCGCCTTTTCGAGCGGAGGGCTGTATGCTATAGGCACATCTGGTCGCGCCACTCGGACAATCGGTGCCTTGAGCAGGTCCATTCCTTTCTCGGCAACAGTGGCTGCGATTTCGGAAGTGGGTCCGCATCGCATTGGTGCCTCATCCACGACTACGAGGCGACCAGTCTTGGCGACAGATGCTAATATCGTTTCCTCATCGAACGGGACAAGTGTTCGCGGATCGATGACTTCAACCTCGATCCCGTCGTTCGACAGCAACTGTGCTGCAGCAAGAGCGTGATGCACCCCGATCGAGATGGCCACTATGGTGACATCGCAACCGCAGCGCTTAATATCGGCTTTGCCGAATTGCAGCGAGCCTCGCCTCTCCGGGATGTCGGATTCAAGCGCTAGAATCTTTGCGTGACTGAAAATGAAGGTCGGGTTCGGACTTTTTAGGGCAGTTCGTAGCAGTCCGTACACGTCCGCCGCCGTCGCTGGCATCACTATCTCAATGCCAGGAGCATTCCACATCATGCCGTGAGGACTTTGGCTGTGTTGTGGAGCGCCGGCACCGCGAATGCCTTCTAAGCAATGGAATGTCACAGGCGCATTGAGCCGCCCGCCCGACATGAGGTGAGCATTCGCAGCCTCATTCACTACTTGCATCCAGGATAGGTACATGAAGGCCCCGGTCATCAAGTCCACGAAGGGCCTCACTCCGGCCATCGACGCACCGATGCCGAGGGCGGCAATTCCGGCCTCGGCTGTGGGCGGGTCGAAGACGAGCTCCGGATGCCTTTCGCGGATGAGGTTCGTAAGAAAGCGCTCCTGCCCCAGCCCCAGCGGACAACTTCCGATAAGGCTCACTCGTGGATCATCGTCCATCTCATCAAGGAGGGCATCGACAAATGCTGCGGCATAGGTCTGTCTCCGGTTCATTGTGCAAACTCCACACTTGAAAAAACATAATCGGCAGCTGTTGCCTCAGGTGGAAATGGGCTTGCCAACGCGAACTTCTTTGCGTCTTTGATTTCCGCCTTAACGGCTGCATCAATGTTTCTAATCCGCTTGGCCGCCGATTCATCGGGATAGGTCATAAGCTTACGTGCACAACGGAGAACAGGATCATATTCCGCGAACCAGTCTTTGTGCTCAATCTCGCCAATTTCATAGGGCCCTATCGCCATTTCAAGATTAGTGATCCCGGTGACAAGTTCAGGCCAGAGCGGAGCACTACCCGCCCACCTTCTGGTCATCGCCTCTATGAAAACTGGCCCTTGGCCAATCCGGCAGCGCCGAACCGCATCCTTCATAGCCTCATTTACGGCTATCGGATCGCATCCTTCCACCCGGACTGAATCGATGCCGAGAGAGCCCGGAATACTCTTTAGATCGTTCGCTGCATGAATCAGCGTAGGATAACCTCCGACCGCCATGCCCCAGCTGTCTTGGCTGTTATTCTCACACACATAGACAATAGGCAGACGCCAAAGCGCCGCCATGTTCATCGTTTCGAAACAGATTCCTTCTTCGAGTGCTCCGTCCCCGAAAAAGCAGGCAGTCACTGCCCCCTGCCCCAGCTGCTTGCACGCAAAACCGCCGCCAACGGCCAGCGCAACCGCACCGCCTACCATGGCTGACGTCTGCAAGAATCCAAGGTCAGGATCGGAGAGATGCAAGGTGCCTCCCCGACCGTGATTCAGTCCGGTTTCCTTTCCGAGGATCTCAGCCAGAATCGCACGGGAACTCGCCCCGCGAGAAACCAAATGACCGTGATTGCGATGAGTCGTCGTAATTCGATCGCGACGATCTAGAGCGGCCATAGCGCCCACGCCTGTCGCTTCTTGTCCAATATAAAGATGGTAGTGCCCTGGGAACGCCTTTTCGTCACCAAGTGTTGCAACCGTCTCTTCCAACCTGCGGATCCGCAGCATCGTCTCGAAGAATCGCCACATCGAGCGTTCATCTTGCATAGGCGTCATCTACAGTGCTCCTGACTTAAGGTTGCTACCAACCATGAGGGATTTTACCGCGGCTACAATTGTCTCCGAGTTCGGTTGAACCAAAGGCTCAAGAGAGCGGCTAATGGGAATAGGGATGTTAGCACCGCACAGGCGCTGGACAGGTGCATCGAGCCAGTCAAAGGTTTCTTCGGAGAGGATTGCGGCGATCTCGGCAGCTGCGCCATATTGAGCCGGTGCGCCATCGACGACGAGAACTCTGTTTGTCTTTTGCACCGAAGCGCAAAGCGTGTCCAAATCAAGTGGAACCAACGACCTTGGATCGATCACCTCTACCTGGATACCCTCAGCCTCAAGCTTGGCGGAAGCTTTCAATGCATGCTGAACCATTCGCCCGATCGCTATGATAGTGGCATGTTCACCTACGCGCTTCACTACCGCCTTGCCGAACGGAATCAGCGTTTCTTCGTTTGGGATATCCGCCTTCTGCCCATAAAGCAGCCGATCTTCGAAAATCACGACGGGCCCGTTATCGCGTATAGCAGCCTTGAATATACCCTTGGCGTCGTCTGCACTGGACGGCACTGCCACTTTCAGGCCGGGCACATGGCATGCCCAAGCGTAAAGCAATTGCGAATGCTGGGGTCCGAGGTTAGAGCCGACCCCCATGCTGGTACGTACGACCAAAGGCACCGAGACCCGACCATTCGACATGTAACTAACCTTAGCCGCCTGATTGACCAACTGATCCATGATCAACGTCATGAAGTCATCGAACATCACCTCGAAGACCGGGCGAATGCCCGCCATCGCTCCACCGACAGCCATGCCAAACGATCCTGCTTCGGATATCGGCGTATCGATC
Organism: uncultured Parasphingopyxis sp.; assembly: GCA_905479515.1. The sequence goes on along the minus strand of CAJQMX010000039.1, from coordinate 757 downwards.
ACCCGGCGAGCGCCAAACTCCGCGAAAAGACCCTTCGTTTGCTGGAAGACTCCGCCGGCATTTCCAATATCTTCACCCATCAGGACAACCGTCGGGTCTCGACGCATTTCCTCAGCGAGAGCTTCGATGATGGCATCTCTATAAGTGGCCAAATGGGACTCAGGCATAAAGATGCTCCAGGAGAGTATTTGCTGCAGGCTCAGCTGATGCCCTCGCGAAAACCAACGCAAGGCGAACCTCCTCGGAAACTTCTTTCGCAATTTCTGCAATCGCAATCTCGTCGGCGATATCCATGTCGCTCAGCTGCTTCGCCAAACGCAGGATTGGATCGCGCTCGCGCCATTGTCGCGCCTCCTCATCGTTCTTATAATCTTGCTTATCGCCTACATGGTGGCCGCCGAAGCGATATGTATTACAGATAATGAAAGATGGACCGTCGCCAGCGCGCGCGCGGTCTACAGCCGGCTCGACGGCGGCGCGAACTTGCAGCACATCCATGCCATCGACTTCGCAGGAAGGGATTCCAAACACTTCGCCTCTAGCCTTCAAATCGTCACCGGCCGTGACATCCTCGATAGCCGTAAACTCACCAAAGCCATTGTTCTCACAGACGAACAGGACTGGAAGTGACCAAATCGCCGCCATGTTCATGCATTCGTGGAGCAGACCCTGATTTAAAGCCCCGTCTCCGAAGAAGGCCACGGCGATTTGATCGGTGCCCCTCGTTCGTGCTGATAGGGCGGCACCTGCTGCCAAG
>CAJQMX010000038.1 GCA_905479515.1 uncultured Parasphingopyxis sp. | reverse complement strand
GCTCGTGTAGATGATGCAGGCGGTGTCATCGCGCGCGAAGTTACAGGCTGCGGCCCGCGCTTCCACATCGGGCGTTTCCGCGCCGAGCAGAGAGGACCAGTCATGAAACTGCACATCGCCGCTTTGGCCGACCCTTGTCGGTTCAATGCTGATGATCGATTTGCAATGGGTGGTGTTGAGCGCAGCGCTGGTAACGACCTTGGCCAGTTTCTGGGTCGAGACGATGATCGCCTTGGATCGGCTGTCTTCTAGGATGTGCGCATGATCGCGCTCGGTATTGGTGACATAGGTGGGCACCGTGATGCAGCCTGCTGCCATGATACCGAGATCGGCGATGCACCATTCGGGGCGATTTTCCGAAACCAGCATCACCCGGTCGCCGCGCTTGAGGCCAAGGCGTTCCAATGCGTCAGCCAGCGCGCATACTTGTCCTGCGGCCTCGTTCCAGCTCATCGATTGCCAGCCGTCTTGCGTTTTGCGCCACAGAAAAGGGGCATCGCCTTTTTCACGCATACGGGTGAAAAACATGGTCAGAAGATTGGGGAAATGTTCGAGCTGGCGCATGATCAGATATCCTGGGGAAGACGCTGTTCGGATGGCCTGCCGTACGCGCGGTTCTCAATCAGCGCGCTCGGACGGAACAATTTGCATAATTTCGTGCGGCAACCCGCCATGGCTTATCCTCTCTCGCCGATCTGTGTCGGCACAACATGCTTTTAACGGATATAGACGCAAGTGCCAGATGGACAATGTCCGCCGCGCTCGCCTAGTAACCGCCCTATGATTATATCCCGCATCGCTGCCGCGCTTGGCCTTGTCTTCCTCACCGCCTGTGCTTCCATGCAAGCGCCCTCCGCCGCGTCGCAAACGCCGATTATGGACGAAGGAGGGGATGAGGCTTTGGTGATCGCCGCCAATCCGCTTGCCGCTCGGGCCGGGATGGAAGTTCTGGAAAGCGGTGGGTCTGCCATCGATGCTGCGATTGCGGTTCAGGCGATGCTCTCTCTTGTTGAGCCGCAATCATCCGGCATGGGGGGCGGTGCCTTCCTCCACTATTTCAACGCCGAAACCGGAGCGTTGACAGTGTATGATGGACGTGAAGTCGCGCCGGCTCAGGCCAGCCGATCCATGTTTCTTGATGCTCAGGGAACGCCAATTTCTTTCCGCGATGCCGTTATCAGTGGCCGTGCAACCGGTGTGCCGGGTGCTGTCGCTGCGCTGGCCGCTGCGCATGAAGCCCATGGCGCGCTCCCCTGGTCCAGCCTGTTTGGCAGCGCAATCCGGACCGCCAATGAAGGCTTTATCGTCAGTCCCCGGCTCGGGCGGTTTCTGACGATCGATTTTCCACAGCTTTCAGTGTCGGATGCCAATGCCTATTTCTCCCGGCCTGATGGGACGCGCCTGCAAATCGGTGATCGCCTCTCCAATCCGGATTATGCGGAATTTCTAACGCGCCTTGCCGATCAAGGGCCAAGCGCGCTGTATAGCGGCAGCACGGCCGCTCAAATCGTCGAACGGACCCGTGCCGGGCCGTTGGGCGGGCAGATGACAATGGCCGACCTTGCCAATTATCGCCCGGTAGAGCGCGAACCGATCTGCCGCCCCTATCGCGCCTATCTAGCTTGCGTCCCCCCGCCGCCATCAAGCGGCGTCGGCTTCCTGCAATTGCTGGGACTGCTTGAGCGGACCGATATTGCCGAACGCGGGCCGGGTGATCCCCAGGCATGGTTCCTTTTCGCTGAAACCAGCCGGTTGATGTATGCGGACCGGGATCGTTATGTCGGCGATGTGCCGACAGTGCCGATCGCGGGTCTGCTTGATCCGGCCTATCTCGACAGCCGGGCTTCGCTTATCGGCACTACCGCGATGGATGCACCTGAAGCAGGCACGCCGCCCGGTGCCGAGTTGCCCGTTGCCGATCAAACAGTTGAGCCTGCGGGAACATCCCATTTCATAGTCCGTGATGCTCAGGGCAATGCGGTGTCGATGACGACTACGGTCGAATCGATCTTTGGCACGGGTCGGATGGTCGATGGCTTTTTCCTCAATAATCAGCTCACGGATTTTTCCTTCAATCCCTATCAGCCGGACGGTAGCCTCGCGCCCAACGCTGTCGCACCGGGCAAGCGCCCGCGCTCTTCGATGATCCCGTTGATCTTGCTCGACGAAGAGGGCCATTTTGCTGGAGCCATCGGTTCGGCGGGCGGCAATTCCATTCTCGCCTATGTTGGCAAGTCGCTGGTTGCGGCAATCGACTGGGGCCTGCCAATGCAGGATGCGCTCGCCCTGCCCAATCTTGTGGCGCGCGGCGAACGGATCGGCGGCGAGGTCGGCGATTTCGATCCGGCGATTGTTGCGGGTTTAGCGGAACGGGGTATCGACCTTCTGCCCGGACAGGGCGAGGATTCTGGTGTGCATGCCGTGCTCATCAGAAACGGGCAAGTTGAAGGCGCATTCGATCCGCGCCGTGAAGGCGCTGTCCTGACTTTGCCGCGCTAGGTTTCTAGCCTGTTCCTATGGCTTCGGCGATTGAGGCGAAGCCCTCGCGCTCCCGCAACCTGTCCATCCCGAGGACGATGCGTCTGCCAAGGCCGGGGCCATGATAAACGAGCGCGGTGTAAAGCTGAACGAGCGACGCGCCGGCACGAATGCGCGCCCAAGCCTCTTCAGCGGAGTCGATCCCGCCAACTGCGATGACCGGCATCGCCCCGCCTGTCGCCGTGCGGAAATCGGTGAGCCGTTGGCGCGCTAAGGATGCCAGTGGTTTCCCGGATAACCCACCGGTCTCGCCAGCATCTTTCGATTGCAGATTGGGACGGCTGATCGTCGTGTTACCGACAATCAAGGCATCGATGGTGCGGGCCAACGCTATGCGCGAGATGGCATCAATATCCGAAGGCTCCAGATCGGGCGCAACCTTGAGAAAGACCGGAGGGCCATGTGTGCCGCGAGCCGCCATGACCCGCTCGAGTAGCGCGTCGAGCGCCCCCTCATCCTGCAGCGCGCGAAGTCCGGGCGTATTGGGTGACGAAATGTTGATCGTCAGATAATCGGCAAGCGGGGCCATCGCATGCACCCCGGCTTCATAGTCGGCGATCCGGTCATCACTATCTTTGTTGGCACCGATATTGATACCGATAATGCCAGCCCTGGGCGACGTGGAAGGGCCGCCAGATTTCTTGCGATTGGCCAGCCGTTTGGCAGCGGCCTGTTGCCCGCCATTGTTAAAACCCAGCCGGTTGATAACCGCTTCGTCTGCTGCCAGTCGGAATATGCGGGGTTTCGGGTTGCCCGATTGCGGAAGCGGTGTGAGCGTACCGACTTCCGAAAAGCCGAAGCCCAGTCCCAGCATTTTCTGCGGTACTTCGCCGTCTTTGTCGAAGCCGGCTGCAAGGCCAACCGGATTGGGAAAGGTGAGGCCTGCGACCCTGATCGCGAGCGCAGGGGGCGAGCGCGGAGGCGCATTGATCGGCGCGTTTTTCAATCCCAATATGGAGAGCCGATGGGCGCGCTCGGTATCGAGCATAAAGATCATCGGGCGGAGGAAGGGATAGATCGCCATGCGCGCGCTATGACAGCGTGCAGGCGGCTGGTCAAAACACCCTTTATGGGGCAATGATAGATGCCATCAGATCAGAAAACGGAGTTCGCCCATGTCTCGCCTGTTGCTATTATCGTCGACCATCCTGTTTGCCGGCTATGCGCTTGCGCCATCGGCTCCGGTAAGCGCCGCCGCGCAGGAAGCGGAAGTGGCCACCGCCGAGTCTGCGGATCAGTCAGCAGACGCCGCGCTCAACGAATTTTTCGAAAGCTATGACCAAACGGAACTTGAATTCAGCCCGTTGACGAAGTCCTTTCGCGGCATTCGCGACGAGGATTACGGCACATGGGGAGATTTCACTGACGCCGCGGCCGTGGCGGAACAGGAACGGTTGATTGCGGCGCGGGATCAAATGCGCGCACAATTTGCCGATGCCAACCTCACACCGGAATCCCGCCTTTCCTATCAACTTTTCGAACGGATGGCCGCGCGCAGTTCTGCGGCCTTCGAATTCCGCCATAATGATTATGTGTTCGATCAAATGAACGGTGCGCAAAGCGGATTGCCGGCCTTTCTGATCAATATCCATCGCGTTTCGTCTGTTTCCGAAGCCGAAGCCTATGTCAGCCGGCTGGCTGGGCTGGGCGGAGTGATTGATCAGCTGATTGCCGAGGCGGACAGCCGGGCAGAGGCTGGCGTGATCCCGCCCGACTGGGTCTTTCCCTATGTGCTGTCAGACACGCGCAACGTGGTCACCGGGGCGCCTTTCACGGAAGGGGAGGATGCACCGCTTTTCGCTGATCTCCAGTCCAAGGTGAATGCGCTCGATATCAGCGATGAAGAAAAGGCCGATCTGATTGCGCGGGGCCGCGCGGCGCTCGTTGAATCTGTCGGCCCAGCCTATGAACGCCTCTATGCGATGCTTGAACGCCATCAGGCGATGGCACCGACGGAGGACGGTATCTGGCGGCTCGCCGATGGCGCGGATTATTATGCCGAGCGGCTGCAATATTACACGACGACCGATCTGACGGCTGCCCAGATCCATCAGATCGGCCTTGAACAGGTTGAGCGGATCCATGGCGAGATGCGCGCGATCATGGAGCAGGTTGGTTTTGAAGGGACGCTGCAGGAATTCTTCACCCATCTGAGAACCAGCGACGAATTTTTCTATCCGACGCGCGAGGCCTATCTGGCCGATGCCAATGCGATGATTGCAGAGATGCGCGAACGGCTCCCGGAATATTTCGGACGGCTGCCGCAGGCCGATCTGGTCGTCCGGCCTGTCGAGGCGTTCCGTGAACAATCGGCGGGCAAGGCCTTTTACAATGCACCGACGCCCGATGGTTCGCGCCCGGGCACCTATTATGTGAACCTCTACAACCTGCGCGATATGTCGCGGATCGAGCTTGAGGCTCTCGCCTATCATGAAGGCATACCGGGCCATCATCTCCAACGGGCACTGCAGGTGGAGGGAGGCAATGTTCCGCCGTTCCGCCGCTTTGGCGGGTTCACCGCCTATACCGAAGGCTGGGGTCTTTATTCGGAAGAACTGGGCAAGGATATGGGCGGCTATGCCGATCCCTATTCGGATTTTGGCCGCCTCGGCATGGAGCTTTGGCGGGCCTGTCGCCTCGTTGTCGATACCGGCATTCATGATCAGCATTGGTCACGCGAAGAGGCGATTGCCTATCTGCAGGAAAATACGCCCAACCCCGAAGGGGACATCCGCAAGGCAATCGAGCGCTACATCGTCTATCCTGGTCAGGCGACGGCTTATATGATCGGCAAGCTGCGGATCATGGAACTGCGCCAGCGGGCAATGGATACGCTGGGCGACGATTTTGATTATCGCGGATTTCATGATGCGGTTCTGGCGCCCGGCCCCGTGCCGCTGGATATGCTTGAGATCCAGGTCGATGCATGGATCGCGAGTGTACAGGCAGGAGGCTAGCTGACGTTTTGTCGCATTTGTCCAATACGCCGGTTCTGAGTTGGGCGTACTCCGCTCCTGCGACCCGAAGGATCCTCAACTGAGGAACCTTAAGACTAGCGGCTCATGGCAGGAAACTGCCTTGGGCCGCTTTTTTTTGTGAACAAAGTACGCTAGTTCCTGTTTTCGAAGCAAAAAACAAAACAGCTTCGGGGCGCACAATTTGACCGATTTGTCGAAATTCTCATTGGAATTCGCACCTCCTCCTGATGATATGCAGGAGCTGGTATCGACCTTTTATCTGTTCTTCGCCGATATTGATGAGAGCAAACAATCCGAGCGGGCGGACCGCGCGCAACTGCGGTTCTTGCTACAGGGCAGCGGCGGGTATGAGTTTCATGACGGCGTGTATCTTGAGTCGGCGCCGGTTACGATCATCGGCCCGACAACGGGCCCCACGATGGGCCATATCAAAGGGCCCTTGGAAATTTTCGGGATCGGACTGCAGCCGGCCGGATGGGGCAGCCTGATGGGATCGGAAGCTGCACGCTACACGAATCGGCTGGTCGATGCGGCTTCCATCTTCGGAGACGGCGTGATGGAAACGCATGCTGCAATCGACGCGGCTGAAACTTTGGCGGAAAAAGCCGCAATCGGTGAAGCTTTCGCGCGGGAGCTTTTGAAGAATGCCGAATCTTCACCGATATGGTTCACCCGCGTTGTTGACGAATGGCTTACCGGCAGTGCCTCGCCGGATATCAATGACCTGATTGAGCGGTCCGGTCTGTCAAAGCGTCAGGTAGAGCGGATGACGAAGCGCTTTTACGGCGCGCCGCCCAAGCTTCTGGCTCGCAAATATCGCGCGCTCCGCGCCGCCTCGCTGCTCGTGCGCAAGGATGGCGATGACGAAGAGCCGCTTGAAGATGCCTTTTACGATCAGTCTCACCTGATTCGCGAGGTCAAGGAGTTTACCGGCATGACCCCGGGCAAGATGAGCAAGGCGCCTGATACATTGGCGAGGGAAGTTGCTGCGCAGCGCAAGGGGCTTGCCGGACAGGTGAGCAAGCTGATTTCGGACACCTAAGGCTTTTTTCTGGGCGGTTCTGGCAATGCCAAGCCTTGATTTTTGGCGGCTAAGCGCCCAAATCACCAATCAGAACGAATCAATCCGATTTAGAGGTTAGCAATGCGCCTTTCGAGTATGGCCGACTATGCCGTTGTGACAATGCGGGCTGCATCCCGCCATTGCGGCAGTGTGCGGACCAGCGCGACGCAGCTGGCCGAGGAAACCCGCATTCCGCTGCCCACGACGCAGAAGCTAGTCAGCCTTTTGTCGCGCGGCGGCCTGTTGAAATCATCCCGTGGTGCTGGCGGCGGGATTCAGCTGGCGCGTCCGGCCGCTGCGATCAGCCTTGCGGATATTATTGAGGCCGTTGAAGGGCCGATTGCGATGACGGCCTGTGTCGAGAATGGGCGTCATGATTGCGGATTGGAACAGGCCTGTCAGGTCAAGCCGCACTGGGGCGTCGTCAATGATGCGATCCGCGGCGCGCTTGATAATGTCAGCCTTGCGAGCCTCTCCGACACTGGCCCTGCCCGGCAGGCCACCCCGATTACCGAAAGTGCCCATGCATGACTGACGATACGAGATTCCGGAATGAGGAAGCCATTGAGGCGGCCAAGAATGCGGAGACCTATGAATTCGGCTGGTCGTCTGACATAGAGCAGGATTTCGCGCCCAAGGGTCTGAGCGAAGACACGGTCCGTTTCATCTCGGCCAAGAAGAATGAGCCGGAATGGATGCTTGAATGGCGGCTGAAAGCCTATCGTCACTGGCTGAAGATGGAGGCGCCGGATTGGGCAAAGCTCAATATCCCGGCAATCGATTATCAGGACGCCTATTATTACGCTGAGCCAAAGGCGAAGGAAAAGTTGGGTTCGCTGGACGAGGTCGATCCGGAAATCCTGCGCGTTTATGAAAAGCTCGGCATTCCTATCGAGGAGCAAAAGGTGCTCGCCGGGGTCGAGGGCGCGCGCAAGGTTGCCGTCGATGCCGTGTTCGACAGCGTCAGCGTTGCGACGACATTCCGCGAAGAGCTTTCAAAAGCGGGCGTAATCTTCCTGTCAATCTCCGAAGCAATCCGCGAGCATCCGGAACTGGTGAAGAAATGGCTCGCCAGGATCGTGCCGGTTCATGACAATTATTTCGCGGCGCTCAACAGCGCTGTCTTTTCGGATGGTACTTTTGTTTACATCCCGGAAGGCGTGCGCTGCCCGATGGAGCTTAGCACCTATTTCCGGATCAATGCCGAAAACACCGGCCAGTTCGAACGCACGCTGATCATCGCCGAAAAGGGGAGCTATGTCTCCTATCTCGAAGGCTGCACCGCGCCGATGCGCGACGAAAATCAGCTCCACGCTGCAGTGGTTGAACTCGTCGCGCTCGACGATGCGGAGATCAAATATTCAACCGTCCAGAATTGGTATCCGGGCGACAAGGACGGCAAAGGTGGCATCTACAATTTCGTCACCAAGCGCGGCCTTTGCCAGGGCAAGAACAGCAAGATCAGCTGGACCCAGGTCGAGACGGGGTCCGCGATCACATGGAAATATCCTAGCTGCGTCCTGAACGGTGAAAACAGCATCGGCGAGTTTTATTCTGTCGCGCTGACGAACAATTATCAGCAGGCCGATACCGGCACCAAGATGATCCACAATGCGCCTGGCACGCGATCAACGATCATCTCCAAAGGCATCAGTGCCGGCCATAGTGACAACACCTATCGCGGGCTGGTGCGCGTGGCACCGGGTGCAGAAGGCGTACGCAATTTCACGCAGTGCGATTCCTTGCTGCTCGGCGATCAGTGCGGCGCGCATACCGTCCCCTATATCGAGGTGAGAAACCCAAGCGCGCAGATCGAGCATGAAGCCACAACCTCCAAGATCAGCGACGACCAGATGTTCTACGCCCAGCAGCGCGGCCTTGATGAAGAGGAATCCGTGGCGCTGATCGTCAACGGTTTTGCGAAAGAAGTGCTCAAACAGCTGCCGATGGAATTTGCTGTCGAGGCGCAGAAATTGCTGGATATCTCGCTTGAGGGGAGTGTTGGGTGATGATGCGTCTTGCATTCACGGCGGCGTGCTTAGCACTGGCCGTTCCAACGGCATTGTTTGCGCAAGCGGATGCTGAAGAAGATGGTGCCGTCAATCTCGATGCGATTGATGCGCTCCTAGGCGGTGACCGCGTCACAAGCGGCGATGAACCTGCCGCGGGTCCAGAAGACGATGATGCCCGCGATGATGGTTCTCCTGACGACGAAGCTGAAGACGATGTCGATAGCGAAGAGGTCACGCCTGAAGAAGATGAAGACGTGCCCGAACCGTCCGACCTTACGCTCGCCTTCAACAGCTACTCGATTTGTGCCTCTGAAGCGGGCGCGGGGCTTGAGGAAACGGGCTTTGCACTCGATGTGATCGGGCGGGAAGCGCTGCTGCGCTGCTCGGGCCAGCGGGCGGCTTATGTGAACGCTTTCTATTTCAGCCTGGTGCCGCATTATCCCGAGGCCAGCGATGCCGAAATACGTGCGAGCGCCGAACGGCTGGTCGCCCAGTCAGACAGGGCCATTGCCAGTGTCGTGACACGCGAAGTGACGGACCTGCGCGAAATACGAGAGCTGGACGCTGCTGCGGAAGCTGAAGACGAAGATGCCATGCCCGCCGACCCTTCCGATGATGAGGCTGCGGCGGATGACGAAGAAACCCCTGACGGCGAAACCGCCGAAGATGAAATGGAACCCGATGCTTAAGATTGACAATCTCCACGCCGAAATCGGCGGAACCGAAATTCTGAAAGGTCTCAGCCTCGAAATTGGCGCGGGCGAGATCCATGCGATCATGGGCCCCAATGGCGCGGGCAAATCGACGCTCGCTTATGTATTAGGCGGCCGCGCTGGCTATGAAGTGACCGCAGGGTCGGTCACGTATGATGGGGTCGATCTGCTCGATCTCGCGCCGCATGAGCGGGCCGCGGCAGGGCTGTTCCTCGGCTTTCAATACCCGGTCGAAATTCCCGGCGTGTCGAACGTCCAGTTCCTGCGCTCGGCGCTCAATGCCCAGCGCAAGGTGCGCGGCGAAGAGCCGCTTTCGGGCGCGGAATTCCTGAAGCTTGCCCGCGAACAGGCGAGCGCGCTCAAGATGGATGCCGAAATGCTCAAGCGCGCCGTGAATGTCGGCTTTTCAGGTGGCGAGAAGAAGCGCAACGAAATGGTGCAGATGGGGATTATCGATCCCAAGCTCGCCATCCTCGATGAAACGGACAGTGGCCTTGATATCGATGCACTGCGCACGGTTGGCGATGGCATCAACACGATTATGCGTAATGCTGACAAGGCCGTGCTGCTGATCACGCATTACCAGAGACTGCTGGATGTGGTGAAGCCTGATTTCGTGCATGTGCTTGCTGGTGGCCGGATCGTGAAGACGGGCGGGGCTGATCTCGCCTTGGTTCTCGAAAGCGAAGGCTATGAGGCGATAGCGGAAGCGGCATGACGAAAATGCTTCCCCTTCCAACCCGCCGTGACGAGGCATGGCGCTATGCCGATCTTGATGCGCTTGCTCCCCTCTGGCCAGACATTGCCGGTCAGCGCGAGGAAATCGTCGTGGCTGCCGGCGAGTCCGCGAACCGACAGCTCATACTCGAAGCCGCTGACCCCAATGTAGCGGTGAAAACGCTGTCCGTGCGGATCGAAAAAGATGCGCGCTTTGCCCTGCACTGCCTCGCGATTGCCGTCGATTATGGCCGGATCGCTGTTGAGGTGACGCTTGGTGAGGGCGCCCATTTCGAACTGGGCGGCGCAATTCTCGGCACGAGCAGTCAGACTCTCGAAATCGTTACCGATGTCCGCCATGCCGAGCCCGGCGGTACGAGCAATCAGACTGTCCGCAGCGTGTTAGGTGGTAAGGCGACCGGCAGCTATCTTGGCAAGGTTGCGGTTGCGCGTCATGCGCAGAAGACGGATGCCGCGCAGTCCGTAAAAGCCATGCTGCTGGACCGCACGGCGACCGCCAATGCCAAGCCCGAACTCGAAATCTTCGCCGATGATGTCAAATGTGCCCATGGCGCTACCGTTGGTGAACTCGACAAGGCAGCACTTTTCTACATGGCATCGCGCGGGATTCCGCCAGCTGAAGCCCGCGCGCTGATGTTGCAGGCTTTTGTTGCCGATGCGTTTGTGAGCCTTGAAGACGATGCCGCACGCGAAGCCATTGAAACCCGGGCGCTCGAGGCGCTGGAGCGGCTGGCATGAGGCGGATACTTCCTATTCTTCTCGTCGCCCTTGCGGGGTGCACGACGGTTGGACAGGGCGGGCAGGGCCTTCCCTATCTGGAGCAGGTGCCGCAGCGGCAAGTTTTTGCTTCGCCGCTTGATGTGGCACGGAGCTTTGTCGGCGAATATCCGGAGAGCCTCGAAGCAGGCCCGACGATGCAGCTCGATGTCGTGCCCCATCCCGAAACCGCCGGACGATTGCTGCTGACCGTGCGAATCGACCCGGTTCTCGACGATTCGATTGCAGCCGAGCAATGGCGCGCAACGTTGCGACCCGAAGGCGCTGGTTGGCGAATCGAATCGCTGGGCTTGCGGCGCAAATGCTCGCGCGGACCCAATATTGGTAATTGGGGGCCGTTCATATGTCCGTAAACGGATCGCTCCCCGATCGCGCAGACTTTCCCGGTCTGGCGAACAATTGGCATTATCTCGATACCGCAGCGACAGCGCAGAAGCCGCAGGCGGTGATCGATGCGATCGCGCGCGGCTATGGGGAAGACTATGCCACCGTGCATCGCGGCGTTTATTCGCGCTCGGCCGATATGACATTGGCCTATGAGGCGGCACGCAGACGCGTTGCCGACTTTATCGGTGCGAATTCTGACAGTGAAATTGTGTTCACGCGCGGTGCGACCGAGGCGATCAATCTTGTCGCGAACAGCTGGGGCGATGGCGCGCTTGGCGCGGGCGATCGGATCATGCTGTCCGCACTTGAGCATCATTCGAATATTGTGCCGTGGCAGATGCTGGCCGAACGCGTGGGCGCCCATATCGATGTTGCACCTTTGACAGACGATGGCCGGATCGATCTCGATGCGATGGCGGCGATGCTGACGGACGAGCACAAGCTGGTCGCGCTTGCCCATGTGTCCAACGTTCTCGGCTCGCTGCTTGATGTTAGCCGCGCGGCAGAGCTCGCCCATGGTGTCGGCGCGAAACTGCTGCTCGATGGCTGCCAGGCCGTGCCGCGCATGCCTGTGGATGTGCAGGCAATTGGCTGCGATTTCTACGTTTTTTCCGCGCACAAGCTGTACGGCCCAACCGGGATCGGCGCGCTCTGGGCGCTGAGTGAAATTCTTGAAGCCATGCCCCCTTGGGAGGGCGGCGGATCGATGATCGACAAGGTGACGTTCGAACGCACGACCTATGCCCCGCCGCCGCAACGGTTCGAGGCGGGAACACCGCATATCGTCGGCGCGCTGGGTCTCCATGCGGCTATCGACTATGTGTCGGCTATCGGCCTCGGCGCGATACACGCGCAGGAAGCGGCACTGGTTACCGAAGCGCGCGAGGCGCTTTCGCAGTTCAATAGCGTGCGGTTGTTCGGGCCGGAAGACAGCGCCGGCATCGTAAGCTTTGCCATTGAGGGGGTTCACCCCCACGATATCGGCACCATATTGGATGAAGAAGGCGTCGCGATCCGCGCCGGGCATCATTGCGCGCAGCCGCTGATGGCCACGCTTGGCGTCGATGCGACGGCGCGCGCGAGTTTTGGCGTTTACAGCAACAGCGACGATGTCGCCGCGCTCGTGAAAGGCATTGAGCGCGTCACACGAATTTTTGGATAGGGATATTCAGTTGGGAATCTGGGCATGAATGAAGAACGCAAGATCATGGTCGAGGAAGTCGACGCTGTCGACAAGCCCGCCAAGGCGCGGGTCGATGATGCGGCCGAAATAAAAGCCTATGTTGCTGCGCCTTCGCCGGTTGAGGCCGAAAGCGCGGCAGACAAGCTGGAGCGCAAAAAGGATTATCTCGAAGGCTTTCTTTCCCAGCCACCGGCCGATGCAGCGGATGCTACGGCTGACGAGGGCAGCGGCGATCTGACCGCTGATGTGATCGCCGCGCTCAAGGAAATTTACGATCCGGAAATCCCGGTGAATATCTATGATCTCGGCCTGATCTATGGCGTCGAGGTTTCCGATAATGCCGAAGCGATTGTCACGATGACGCTGACCACGCCGCATTGCCCGGTTGCCGAATCCATGCCCGGCGAAATCGAGCTGCGCGTCGGGTCGGTTCCGGGCGTTGGCCATGCCGAGGTTAATCTCGTTTGGGACCCGCCCTGGGATCCATCGAAAATGACCGATGAAGCAAAACTCGAACTGGGGATGCTGTAATGGCTACGAAAGTCCGTGAGATACCTGCTGCCCTGACGCTTACCGAAACCGCCCATGCGCGGATCGCGGCGCTGATGGAACGTGCGCCTGAAGATGCTATTGGCGTCAAACTCTCAACCCCGCAGCGCGGCTGTTCGGGCCTTGCCTATTCGGTCGACTATGTCACCGAGGAAGTCCCGTTCGACGAAAAGATCGTCACTCCCGGCGGGCTGTTCTACGTCGACGGCGGATCGGTGCTCTATCTGATCGGCAGCACGATGGACTGGGTCGAAGATGATTTTACCGCGGGCTT
>CAJQMX010000037.1 GCA_905479515.1 uncultured Parasphingopyxis sp. | reverse complement strand
GAGCGGATGCGCGGCGGGCCGGAGGATGCGTCATGACCCGCGACGAGGATCTGTTTCGCACGGTGATGCGCAATGACTTGGCAAGCTTTGCCCAGCGCGCCATCGCCGAGATCTTGCCGAACCTTGTCCTTGATTGGAACTGGCATCTCGATCTTATGTGCGATCAGCTGACCCGGCTTGCTGCCGGCGAAATCAGGCGGCTCTTAATCTGTGTACCGCCGCGAAGCCTCAAGTCGCTGCTTTGCTCCGTCATATATCCGGCATGGCTCCTGGGCCGCAATGACGCCGAACGGCTGCTGTGCATCAGCTACGCGCAGCCACTCGCTGAAGACTTTGCGCGCCAGTGCCGTCAACTCATGGGAAGCCGATTTTATCTCTCCAGATTCAATACCCGAATTTCACCCGAACGCCGCGCAGTGGAGCAGTTTGAAACAACTGGCGGAGGCAGCCGGATCGCCAGCTCGGTCCATGGCGTTATCACGGGCCGGGGCGGCGACTTTATCATTCTCGACGATCCGATGAAGCCGGAAGAGGCCTTGTCAGAAGTTGGCCGCAAAAATGTGTTGGACTGGATGCGCAACACACTCACCTCGCGCCCCAACTCGAAACGTGACCAGCGCTTGTTGGTTATCATGCAGCGCCTGCACGAAGAGGATGTCGCGGGTTATCTGATGGGGCAGGGCGGTTGGGAAACGCTCGTTCTGCCGGCAATAGCGGTAGAGCCCGAAGAGCATGATTTTGTCGTTGCGGGTCGGTCAACGACCATTCGGCGCGAACCTGGCGATGTCCTCCATCCGGAACGGGAATCGCTCGAAACGCTGGAGCAGCTTCGCCGCGACATGGGCAATCTGACTTTCTCCGCTCAGTATCAGCAAAACCCGCTCCCGACCGAGGGCAATCTTGTAAAACGCTCCTGGTTCAGGGAGTTTGACGCGGCAGTCTATCTGCCCATGGAACGCATCATTCAGTCCTGGGATACCGGGTCAAAGACCAACGCCGCGAATGATTTCAGCGCCTGCACTACATGGGGCATGCGTGACGGTAGCATCTATTTGCTCGACGTTTGGCGAGGCAAACTCGAGATGCCGGAATTGTGCCGGAAGGTGGTTGAACTGAGCGACCGTTACAATCCCGAGCGCGTGCTGATTGAGGATAAGGGAGCTGGCATAGCGCTGATTCAAGCCCTTCGTGCCCAGCGTTTCTATAAGGCCATCGCGGACAACCCAAAGGGGGAAAAGATCGTGCGGTTTGGCGGTATTACACCAATGATAGAGGGAGGATTTGTTCTCTTACCGCGCACCGCTCCCTGGCTTGATGACTATCTCCATGAAATCTGCGGGTTTCCGTCGACCAAGCATGACGACCAGGTGGATTCGACATCGCAAGCCTTGCTCTGGATACAGGGGCAGGGAGATGCAGGTGGTCTTTTTGAGCACTACCGGCAGGAAAATGAAGTTCGGCGCGCTCAAGCCGAAGATCGAACGGTGCATCTCCGCGTTCCCAACGGTATCAGTCACCTTGGCATGCGCGATGGTACGAAGCTTTCTGTATGTGCCGACAGGACAGCTTGGGTGACGGAGGAAAATGCCGGGCCGCTTTTGCTCGCCGGTTATGTGCGCCTCAATTGAGACTTGCCGCTATTATGGCATTGGTTGGACTCGTTTCTGTTGATTGAAGTGGCTCTATGAACGTGACGGTCAATCTGGGTGAGTTAACTTCAAAACTATTTTCAAAACCCACATGGACTGTCGTTGCCTGAAATGGCCGATATCATCTCAGCTACGAGGGCCTCCGCTCAACGCAGCGGCGCATGGCAGGCTCCAGTGGAACTGAGAGTAACACTCTAAGTCTGCGAAGCTCTGGGGACAAAATTTATTACGGCAATGGCGGGTATTGGATTTCGTTATTGCGCTGTCTGGACTCTAGCTTGGCCGGTGGACCACCCCGAGTGACGGGTCAGTCCTGCAACTGAAAACCCTTAATACGCTAACGACATGCAATGCCCGTGGGCATCCGAATGCTGTAAGCAAAGCAAGAGAGGACGTTGCGATTGGGAAATGTGACGTTGCCGAAAAATCAAAAAATTGAATAACTACCCGTCGAGATACTGTTCCAGAAACCTTATCGCGAGGTTGTCGGCGCGTTCCGCAGCGTCCTGCCTATATGATGTGCTGCCAGTTCGGGCAAAAGCATGGCCCGCTTCAGGAAAGCTCTCGATTGAGACAAAATTGTTCTCAGCTGTTGCCATTTTGATGTGCTGCTGTGCGGGTGGAGGGCAGAGCACATCCTCTTCAGCAATAAACAAGAGTGTCGGGACGCGGACTTCCGGCAGCAGTTTCAATTGTTCCTGAATTCCAACCCCATAGTAGGAAATGGCGCTATCTACCTTGTTTCGAGCGCCAAGAAGAAAGGCGAGTTTTCCTCCGAGACAATAGCCGAGAGCGCCAACCCTACCTGTGCATTCAGGTAGGTCGCGGAGCGCATCAAGTAGGCTGCCACAGTCAGCGAGAGCGGCGTCTTGATCAAGGCTTTGCATTAGTTCCTTTGCGCGATCACTGTCACTCTCTTCCAGTTCGATATGAGGTCCGGTTCGCCAATAAAGATCGGGTGCTGCAGCAATGAAGCCAGACGCAGCAAGTCGGTCGCATATGCCTCGCACAAAGATATTTACCCCAAAGATTTCTTGCAGCACGATGACAGCCGGAGCAGTTAGTTTGTCTGGGCGCGCTATATAGGCGTCGAATTGCCCGTCCGAGGCGCTGATGGTCAAGGAAGAGGAGATTGTCATGATACGGTTTCCTTATTTCCTATTGTCCGTTTGGCAGGAGGCCAGCTTCGAAGAGTATTGTATCGAGCCGCTTTTCCAATTCGGGAGGGGCAGGCATCATAGGCAAGCGGTGATGATTGCCGTCTAAAATACCAAGTCGGCGAGCCATATATTTGATTGGAATGGGATTTGTATCGAAAAAAACCGCCTGATTGAGGTCGAAAAGCTCGAAATGAAGCCGCCGTGCCTCGGCCATGTCGCCCTTTGCGACAGCTCCATACAGCTCGGAAACCTTGACAGGGGCGATGTTACTCACCGCGTTCACCATGCCGGAGGCACCTATTGCCATCATCGGGAAGCTTAACTCTTCCAGCCCAACAAAAATGCGAAAATCAGGGCCGAGCCGGCGCAGCGCTTCGGTCACTAGCGTTAAATCCGCGCAGGCGTGTTTGATACCTACGAAATTGCCGGTAGTATTCGCTATCTCTTCAATCGTCTCGATATCCAACGTCACAGCCGCCCTGCCAGGAATATGATAGATCATGAAAGGCAGATCTGTGCGCTCTGCAAGCTTCCGGTAGTAGGCAATCAAGCCTCTTTGAGGCGGACGAATATAGTATGGTGTGACTATCAACAGCGCATCGGCTCCAACCTGAGTCGCATGGTCTGTTAGTTCCGCAGTTTCGGTGAAGTTTTGGGAACCCGTTGCCGCGACTATGGGGACTCGGCCAGCAGAAACTCGAATAGCGGTTGCGAGCAGCTCGCGGCGCTCCGCAACCGAAAGGACGCTTGGTTCGGCCGAAGTGCCATTGACAACTATACCATGGCTGCCTGCGTCGATCTGGTATTCAATCAGGCGCTCGTATGCGTCGTGGTCGACGCTACCATCCTCATGGAATGGTGTAATCAGCGGCGGGTAAGACCCACGCAGAAAATTTGTTTCAAGTTTCATCATGACGTGTGTGCTGCGTTGCGGTTAGTTTCGAACCCTGGATGCGCGCCAAGCAATGTGGGCGGCTCATTCATTTTTTCCTGCCAGAGAAGCGATTCCATCGCGATGTGGAGTGGCTGATCCTGGATCGTCAATTCATGAACGGGTTCGTCATAAGAAGCGTGATTATGGACCGCCCAGCCAGGTGCGGAAAGCATAAGGTCGCCCGCTTTCCATTCATAAACATTGCCTGCGACTGTACTTCGACCGTGACCGCTGAAATAGTAGTTGATAGCTGCCGATACATGGCGGTGCGGTCGATCCACGATCCCGGGCGGCCGGGTCGTTATAGTTGCGAAGAAACTGGGTGTCGTTCCGTTGGTGCGACCTGTCATTGGGTTGTAAAGCAAATAGAGTCGGCGACCGATATAGTCTTTGCCGAGTTTTTCGAGTTTCACCAGTTCCTCCTGAACGCGTTGCCATGGCCAATGCAACGCCGGTGAGACGACCGATGGAGGGTTGATCAGTAACTCATAGGGCATCAGCTGCGCACCGTCGTCTATAGCGAAGGAGCCGAACGGGCTCTCTTTTCTTGGGTCCATTTCGACCTTAGTTTCAGACTGAGTATTGACGGGTTGCGGATTATTCTCCCGCGCATAGATCTGCATGTACTGGAGAAGGGCCGCATTGGAATAATTTAGGCAGACTTGAAGATCGTCACTGTCATTGATCCAGTATTGTGTTGCGAAGGATGGTGTATTCCAAACGTCGTATTGACCATATTTGATTTGTTGACCGTCGATTATCGCTCGCCCCTCGCCTTGAATGCAAAAACTGACTTCGGTTGCGTTGTGGCGGAATGGCTGCGTTCGTTCGCCCGGGCGTAGCACGCAAAGTTTTACCTGAATTCCTGGCGCCAGCCCGGGGGCATGGCCAAGCGAGCGCGGGTGAACAATCAGTGTCTCTCGTCGTCCATTGTCTGAAACCGGCGTGCTCGAAAGCCGCCCGATTTCTGTGTCAATGGCTTCCTTGGTCAAGATAATCGGAGACCAAGGATCTTGAGATGGTGGTATGAAATTATTCGTATTTCGCAATTCTGGTTCAGCGGTTTCGAATTCTATTTTTAGCTCAGACATTAAACTTCCTTGATCAAATATCGCGCAAATTTAGGGCGGCTCTTACAGGATGATGATGCCGCTTTCCGAGGCCGCGAGTTGTTGCCTTGCGGAGGACCGCCAAACCGAGCGTTACATCGGAGACGCCCATGCCCATTGCCTTGAAGATTGAGAGGCCGGATCTTGCAGTGCGGTGATGCCCGATGATCTCACATACCGGGTGCAACACTCTTTTGGGTGCATCATTCTCGGTGAAGTATTTGCCGAATTCGGCGGAAAGGTTCAGCGCAGCTTTGGGGTCATCTGCAACCAATAAATCTGTTCTGCTGAATAGATCCTGCGAGAATTCCTCGCGTTCCGGAGTAATCGCTCCGATCGCATTGATGTGTGCTCCGTCATCGACCATCTTGCTGTCAAGAAATGGCTCGCAGGCACGCGTGGCAAGCGTCAGAATCGCAGCACTTCTAGCGCATTCAACTGGAGATGTGGTCGTCTCGACACGATAAGCTCCACTGAGATCGCGCACCTGTTCCGCAAAGGCCTCACGCTTCCCTTCGTCGCGCCCCCAAATACGAATTATCTGAAGTTTCCGTACAGCGGCAACTGCCGCCAGCTGGGTCAACGCCTGGCGGCCTGTTCCGAACATCGCGAAACTGTCGGCGTCCTCATCCGCCATCCAGCGTGTCGCGACGCCGGACATTGCGCCGGTACGTAGTTGGCCCAAAGCGAATGCTTCGATCACTGCTAACAGCCTTCCGGTCTCAGCATCCCAAAGGATCAGGAGGGGCGTTGCGCCATTGGCGGTGTGAGCCCATGTTTTGGATCCAACTATGCCTGACGACTTTTGAACGGCACCCAGAGCATGTAATGTACCGTCCTCCCAACGAAGATGCGTCTTACTCATGTTCGTTGCTGCACCAGTAGCCTGCTCTCGCAACCCTTCTTCCAATGCAGCGATGGCTTCCGGCAACGTCAATAGATTGACGACGTCGGCTTCTGTCAGCCAGAGAAATTCGTTGTTCAACGCTCTTCCCTTTCAAAAACAGAATTTACAGGGGGCGCGAGGTTGAGACTGTTTACGATCAACCCGTGCACAACATAACGGCCGATCACCATGAGCAACGAGATTACCGCAGGCTCTCCTAAGCGATCAACTATCCGTGCGATCCATTCAGGCCCGGCCTTGCCGCGAGTATCGAGTATGGAAAGAACGGCCTGCTGAACAAGATGCTCCTCCTGAGTGAGTGCGGAGGTCGCCACACGTTCGCAGCGATTGACTTCACTAATCCATTCTAGAGAAAAGCCGAGTTTCAGGCATAAGCGCTCATGTTGGTTGCGCTCATATTCATTGCCGACCCATCCAGCGCATGTCAGCGCGATGACCTCCACTAGGTTGTCGGGCAACCCGCCTTTCGCGGTCTCAGAGAAGTCGATGAATGCTCGCAATGCTTCAGGTTGATTTGCGCAGCATTTGAAGAATTCACCGAGATAGCCGAGCCGCTTGACGCGCGGTTCCAGCGCTTCCGCGAGGTTATTTGGCAGTTCATCAAACTCGAAACGTCGTATAGGCACGCCTAATTTTCCTTGCTTATGCATTGATGGTCGTTCCAACTAAAAGGTCATTATTCCAATTTTGCGCGTCAATAACGAATGCTTAGTGCGACGTTAGCGCATTCAAAATTCAGAGAAGGCGCTCCGCAGCGGCAAGAATTGTTGTTGCGCCTTCTGCTTCGCGTCTGATTTTGTGCCATGCATCGGGAGCGGTGCTTATGCCTCGCTCGAATGCTGTTATGCTTGGCCACCAAAGTTCGCGCACACCATTGGCAAAAGCATGTGGCGCTTCACCGGAATACGCGGAGCGGCAACGAACATATCGCAACGCGCCGATATCTCTTCCGATTTCAAGATCGTCTTCATCGAGCCATTGCGTGTCATCCGGCGCCATAAACTGGATAAGCTTCACCGTAACCGGGCGGTCTCGTTCGACCCAACCCATGTCACTATCATCTGAACCATGCCGCCACCCAGGGCCAGTCATGAGAGTTTCTTCGGCCGCCATAAAGACCCGAGTTTCTGACATACTCGCAAAGTTGGGCTCGTCAGGCTGAAGCTTGGCGCGATACACGGGGTCTTCGCTGAAGCCGAACGCATCTTCGGAACTGTCGAACCAGACTTCGACAATTCCGTCAAAGGAATCGGACAAGCCTGAGATTGAAGGGGCTTCGATGCGATGGCTCTGTACATACTGACTGACGCCAGCAACGCCTATGCCCCAAGTGCAGTGAGGATGGCGCCAATGGTCAGAGAACTGCTGTTTTGTCAGACTCGGCTTGCGCTTTAGGGCAACAAAAACTTTTACGCTGGCCATAAACTCCACTCCCAAAAAGCGAACCACTTGTAAAGTGCTATAAACGGTTATAGCGTGCGATATATGTAGTTCATGATAGCGCTCGTCAAGCGCCAAATATTTGATAGAAAGGGTTGACGTATGATTATCCTATATGGTTTTGGACCAAAGATGGGCCTTCCCGAGGCGGGCGCGTTTGCAATGAAGAGCCAGATTCAGCTGAAAATGGCAGGCATCTCATTTGAGGCTCGCCAAGGAGCGCCGCCCATGGCGCCAAAACGCAAAATTCCCTTCATCGAAGTAGATGGTGTGCGGATTGGTGACTCGACTCTGATTCACGATTTTATCAGCCGCGAGTTCAAGGCTGACCTGGATGAAGGATTGACCGCGTGCCAACGTGCTACGAGCTGGGCTATCGAGCGGATGCTCGAGGATCATCTATTCTGGGCGATAAATTATTTTCGTTGGTTGGTTCCGGAGAATTTCGAGCGCGGTCCTGCAAAGCTTTTTGACTTGGCTCCTGAAGCCGCGCGTCCTGCAATACGCGCTCAAGCTTTGGAAACCATGCGCAACGCATTGTTCGCGCAAGGGTTAGGACGGCATGATGCCGGAGAAATCGCAGACCTTGGAGGGCGTTCGATCACAGCGCTGTCGTCACTGTTGGGAAGCCAGCCTTATATTATGGGAGATAAGCCGAGTAGCGTGGACGCTACGGCATTTGCGATGATCGCGAACGCATTGGCTCCTTTGTTCGACTCCGAACTTAGGCAAATGGCCGAAGATCAGTCGAACCTCGTGGCGTATAGTGAAAGGATGATGAAAGAATATTATCCTGATTTTCTTCCTACGGGACATTAGGAGGTTTTCGCCGCTGCGTGCGTTGGGACGGAACCAATTCTATGGAGGGGAGTAAATCTTGAAGATTCATCTGACAAAGCGCGACGGGGCATTGCTTGAGCTTGACGTCCAACCAGACGGTTCTCTCATGGAAGCCATTCGCCAACCTGGAGAAATTGCCGCCCTGTGTGGTGGGGCAGCTATGTGCGGCACATGCCACGTTCATGTTGATCCCGAATTTGTTCCGTTCCTTGAGGAAATGCAAGAGAATGAGGACAACATGCTGTCTTCCTCTCCAGATCGATCGCCACAGTCGCGTCTCTCCTGCCAAGTCAACCTGACACCGGACTTGGATGGTCTGGCGATATCGGTTGCGAAGGGATAGTATTATACATTTCGTGGAATCGGAAGCTGCGTCATTGCTTTCGCGGCCACCGGAACTAGATCGTCAATCCTGTTGATCAGCGTGCGATTATTGGATACCAGCTTCGATTATGACAAATGATTCGACCAGCCCCCCTCGGCAAATTGCGCAGACGTTAGACCGGGGCCTCCTAATACTTGAACTGTTAGTTCGCAATAATGCCAAATTATCCATTTCCGAAATTGCGCGCGAACTTGATGTTCACCGCACTATTGCACATCGGCTGGTTTCAACGCTCGAAGCGCGTTCCTATATCGTTCGAGTTACCGGTAACAAATACAAATTGGCGAACAAACTCATAACTTTAGCGTCGAATATTGATAACCAATTGAGATCTATAGCGCGTCCATTTCTTCTAGCCCTTAGCAGGGAGTTTGACGAAACGGTTCATATTGTAACGCTAGAAGGCACCGACGTGTTGTTTCTCGATGCATATGAAGGTTCAAAAGCCCTTCGCGTCACCTCTCGAGTTGGTCAATTCCTTCCCGCCCATGCCACATCGGTTGGTAAGGCAATTCTAGCCACGCTCACGAAAGAGGAGTTGAAAGCTCTTTATCCCAACAATAGTATTGCCAAGGTTGGTCCTGAAACTTTGGGCAAGCGTTCGGAGCTGTTTGAACAGTTGGATGCTGTGCGCGAATCAGGATATGCGGTAAGTTCACAGGAGAGTGAGTTGGGCGTCGGCTCTGTCGGGGTCGCGATCATCGATCCTGCTGGACAAGTTCAGGGCGCAGTGAGTGTTGCCGCTCCGACCGACCGACTTTCAGCGTCACTTATCCAAAAGCTGGCCGTAGAAACGCAAAAGACTGCGCGGGAGATCGGCGAGCTACTTTGACTCTGGTCGCTGGCGGCTGAACGTCATCTTGACAACGGCCCATTGCATCCGATAATCGGATGAACCGTTCGATTATAACGCATTTATTGGGATGTGGTTATGGCGATTCGTCAGATGAGGCTTGTATGAGAATTTCCGGTTTTGACGCCATGAACGATGCGCTCGAAATTTGTTCCGATCTCGGTTTTGAGATGGTGCCAGGTTTCTCAAGCCATTGGCCTATGGTTTCTGACACATTGATTGAGCTCGGCCATGCCGAGCGCGTCCACGAGTTCGCCACGCTTTATGGTGCGCGACGCCAGCATTTACCGATGCCATCTCCCGTAGAAGCAATCGACGAATCAAATTGGCGTTCTGCGCTCGGTGAATTCACACGGGCAACGGATTGGCTCACCTTTTTCGAGTACAAACTAAAAGAGACTCCATGGCAGTCAGTTCTGGCAAATTGGTGGCCACGCTTGTTGCCAGGAATGGCGTCTGGGCTGACGCACGGACTTATTCGGACCGCCCATGCCATTCGCAGCATAAATCGTGATGAGAACCAGCCCACGTGGCCCCAACTCCGCGAGTTAGCTTATGGCCTCGGATACTGGGCATCACTTTATGTCGAGCAACCCGGTCGACACAGTCTGCGGGGGGGCGTTCGGTTGCCTGAAATATTGTCAACCATTCCACGTCTCTCAAATGATTCTGGAATTGGAGTGCGGGATCTTGGCTTGTTTCACCACATGGAACAGATAGACGGCTGGGCAGATGCGGTAGGAAAGCTAGAGCCGCCGACTGATATTGAGGCTGCGCTGAGTGAGGTGACATTGGCGTTTGTTCAGGTCAATCTCGCTCACGATAAAGCTTTTCCAATACCGTTGATTCATACACTCACGGCGCCTGCGGCATTGCGGATGGTACTTCCACATCTGTCGAGAGAACTCCATGCACCATCGTTTGTGGCCGTTTGGGAAGCGATTACAGCAATACTTTCCTCCTTTTCTCAGCACAATGCAGGTGAGATATTGGTCACCATGCCCTTGCCCGAGGAAAATGTTCCGACGCCGCAGGCTCTCCGCGACTTGGCTGCGGAGCATGGCGATGAGCATGCGGTAAAGTTCACCGAAGCATGCCTGCGCGAACATGCAATTCGTCCGGATGACCGCTTCCTGATTGCTCCAAATCGTATGTTACCGAGGCTACGTCCGTATTTCCGCTGATTACAGCATCGGTGACTCCAACGAACGAGATTTCTCGATGACCCAATTTGCCTATCCACGACCTGAAGTACCGCGGCTGACAATTGCGGAGCGTGATCTGAGGTGGGGAAGACTGCGTGAAGCGATGCGCCGGGAGGGGTTGGATGTGCTGTTGGCAATCCACAACAGCTCAGCATGGGATCAGGGGAATGCCAACGGACGCTATATTTCGTCTATTGGAGGCAACTGCGCCTGGTCCTCGGTTGTTTTCCCTCTGGATGGTGAAGTGACGGCGATCACTGGGCCGACGCCGACCGCCGACTATTGGTTGCAATTCCAGGATTGGGTGACGGATGTACGCACCGCCTTTTTCCATTCTCGGCAGATGATCGTCGATCGAATAAAAGAACTGAAACTTGAAAAGGGCAGGGTCGGAATTGCTGGATTGCAAGGGGTAGCGCGCGAGCCGGATGGCCTCGTCAGTTCAGGGGCAATGCAAGGATTGCGTGAACAACTACCCGGGGCAGAATTCGTGAATGCTACGCAGATAATGTATGAAGTGCGTTCGGAAAAGAGTGTTGAAGAAATTGAGATGTTCGAGCAGGCCATGCAAGTGGTCGATAAAACACTGGACGTATTTGATCAGACTGCTCGCCCCGGTAAAACGGAGGCTGAGGTGTATGGCCGTGTTGTAAGTACGCTTATCGGATCTGGTAGCGAGCCCAATTCGCTCTTTTTATGGACAGCTGGCAATCCTTTACCACCAATGGTGGCAACGATGCCGTCGCAACGCCGACTGGGTGACAACGATGTCATACTGATTGAAATTGATGCCAAGGTTTGTGGCTATTTGGGGCATGCTTCAGTTACCAAATGGTTGGGGCCAATCGACGACGAGATTGAGGCATTGGCTAGCCTGCAATACGAAATTACTCAGAAGTGTTGGGAGGCAATGCGACCAGGTCGCCATTTGGTCGATCTGGTTTCGATTTGTTCCCGGGCAGTCAAGGGGACAGGCCTTGAATGCACTCCAATTCTACACAGTCGCGGGTTGGGATTTGATGCGCCGGTATTGGTGGGCAACGCCCGCGACGAGTGGACCCGGAAGTGGATAATTCCGGCAAATGCAGTGTTTGTCGTCAAACCGATGCTCGCAACAGCCGACGGAAGTTTGCGAATGATGTGGGGTGATACCGTGGTTGTGACGGAGAATGGTGCCCGAAGGCTAGGAAAGCGCCCGCCGCCGTACGTTAAATTATAGTGCGATAGTCGGTCGTGATGTTCGTTATTGACACAACAAGAAGTGCGCCGTAAACGATCTTTCGAAGCTGCCGCCCAATTGAGGCTTAGCATCTAGCGTGTAGGAGAGTATTCTGATGATTGGACCAGAGCGTAGTTTCGTCTCGATAGGATTGCCTATTGTCTGGTTGCTCACTCTTGCGGCATGCAGTGCCGACACACAGCCTTCATCTACCCAGAGCGCGAACGATGGTAGCAGCGCGCTCCATGCCGCATGCACTAGGGTTGCCGAAGAGGAAGCGCGTACCGATGGCGATTCCGGTTGTGATTGTATGGTCGCACGGGCCGCGGGCAATGCTGGAGTTCGCGATGAGCTAATAACCGCATCGGATTTGCCCATCGATCAGCGTAGGCTATCGGACGAGGCGTTCGGAGTGGTGGCTGTCTGTTTCAATCTCACTGATGAGGAGATCGAATCGCGGGGGCGCGGGATGTGACTGAGTCTGCTGATGTAGTGATCGTTGGAGGTGGGCCTACAGGTCTTTGGTTGGCCAGTGAGCTTGTGCTTGCTGGCGTTAATCCTGTCGTGTTGGAAAGACGCCAGGAACCGATGGAGCAGTCGCGGGCGCTGACTCTTCATGGCCGCACTATCGAAACGTTCGCATTGCGTGGTGTCGAGAGTGGGCTCATCAGCCAAGGCTCAATCATCCCCAAAGGTCACTTTGCGCTTCTGGAAACACCGGTAGAATTCAACGTAATCGAATCCGAATATCCTCATGCGCTGTTCGTTTCGCAGCAACTTACAGAGGCCTTTCTCGAGGCCAATGCTCGCTCGCTCGGAGTGGATATTCGGCGTGGCTACACGGTAGATACCCTATCTAGAAATGGTGATCTTGCCATGATCGAAGGGCAATCGCCGGACGACCGTTTCAACATGACTGCGCGCTTCGTTGTTGGAGCAGACGGCGCACGTAGTTTCGTTCGTCAAGCCGCAGGCATCTCGTTTCCGGGCCATGATGCAACCTGCACCGGGATGCTCGGTGATGTGGTGTTGGATGATCCGCCCGATCCACCCGTTGTTTCGATGGCAAACGCAAACGGCTTCTTGATGATCGCCCCACTTGGGGCGGGCGTGTTCCGCGTCATTCTCATCGATCGCGAAACGATGCACTTCGAACAGTCGGCTGCCATATCCATCGAGGATTTGGCGGCTTCAACAAAGCGAATAACTGGAACCGATTTCTCCATGCGCAACGCTACATGGCTTAGCCGCTATACAGACGAGTCTCGTGTGGCGTCGCAGTATCGCAACGGACCATTCTTTTTAGCAGGCGATGCGGCTCACATTCATATGCCCGCGGGCGGCCAGGGACTTAATGTTGGCTTGCAGGATGCGATGAATCTGGGCTGGAAACTGGCTGCATGTGTCAAGGATGTCGCGCACCAAGCATTGATCGACAGCTATGAACAGGAGCGTCATCCCGTAGCCATGCGACTATGTGAAGACACGATGGCGCAGACGGCTTTACTCAAGGCTGCTTTTACGCCTGACGGACGCGCACTGCGTGCCAAGTTAAATTCAATGATGGATATTCCCGAATTTAATCGGCGCCTTGCCCTCGGCATATCGGCTTTTGGCGTACGGTATTCTGACCCTATGTTAGCGGGTGGGCCGGATGAAAGCGATGCCATCGCGGGCGAACGAATTGCAAACCGACAGCTGACCCTATCCGATGGAAGTGAGACCGCACTTTACAAGCTCCTCGAAGCGGGGCGATGGCTTCATCTCGATCTGACTGGGTCTGCGCGAACCCAATTGCCTGATTGGCTCGAGCAATCACAAGTCGATTTCCATGAAGCCACGCCTGCTCAGGACGATGCATTGCTGCGTGGTGTCAACGCAATGCTCATTCGTCCGGACGGTCATTGTGCATCATTTTTATGAGAGGTAAAATGGCAATGCAACAACAAGTTGTTTCCAAACCGATTGAGTCGACGACGAAGTACGACGTTGACATAGACGATATGTTGTCCGGCGTTCGCGAACTCGTCCCGCGTTTGAAGCAGATTGCGCAGCAGACGGAACAGGACCGACGCATCTCTGAGGATACAATCGCTAGAATCCGGGAAATTGGACTCTTCAGGCTAATGCAGCCCCAAACTTTTGGTGGATTGGAGGGGCGGACTAGTGATTTTGTTCGCTTAATGTTCGAGCTTGGTCGCGGCTGTGGCAGCACCGCCTGGTCGGTTTCTATCCCGATGATTCATAACTGGCTAATCGGGCTCTACCCGCTAAAGGCCCAAGAAGAAGTGTGGCGGGATAAGGGCGCACTTTTGGCGGCGTCTTACGCTCCGACCGGAAAATGTGAGGCGGTGGAAGGCGGTTATGCAATCACTGGCCGTTGGGGATTCGCAAGCAACTGCGACAATTCTACATGGTTTGTTGTGTGCGCAGCTCTTCCATCAGATGGAAAGGCTGGCCCTCCCAATTTTGGATGGTTCTTGATCCCGAAGTCTGAGGCTGAAATCGAAGATACTTGGTTCTCGATGGGTATGTCAGGAACAGGAAGCAAGACGATCGTCGTATCCGAACCGACCATTGTTCCCGAGCATCGAGTATTGACGGTTGCTGAAATCAATTCTGGCGCTGCACCGGGGTCAACCGTTCATTCACACGCAATGTACCGCTTGGCATTTTCAACCGTTGCCCCCTTTACGCTGGCCGCAGTGCCTGTTGGTATTGCGATGGGAGCTCTAGAGGATTTCATTGCGTTGGCGCGGGAAAAAGTTGTTGCTCAGCCGGGCGGTGCGCCGCACCCTATGGCCGAACTCCCCAGTGTTCAGTTAGCGATCGCGGAAGCATCTGCGATTATTGATAGTGTCAGTCTTATGCTGCTCCATGACACAGAAAGCTTGGATGACATGCTAGCCGAAGGGGAGCTTCCGACAATGAGTCAGCGTGTACGATATCGCCGTGACCATTCGTGGGCTGCGAACCAGGCGGCAAAGGCGGTGGACTGTCTGTTCGAAGCTATGGGAGCAAGTGGTGGCGACCTGGCTTCACCGGTTCAGCGGGCTTGGCGCGATACGAATCTAGCGGCGCGTCACATCAGCCTGACCTGGCAAACCACCGGCGCTCTTTACGGTCAGGATCAGGTCGGTGCCGACTTGAAAGGAACATACTGAAACCGCGCATTGCGGACACGCATATGAACGGAGGTCGGATTGATGTTTACTGCCGAAATCAACGAACTCATTAACAGCTCACTTGCAAGTGGAAATCCGATTCTTCTGGCGGCGGCTGACACTGACGGACAACCAATTCTATCATATCGGGGATCCATTCATACATTCAGTGATACTCAATTGGGTTTGTGGATCCGTCATGCCGTAGGGAGTACGATTGATGCGATACAAGGTAACGCAAATGTCGCCCTGATGTATCGCTCGGACACAGTTCCAATGCTTCAGTTTCAGGGCCGTGCGCGGATTGTCGATGGATCTGACCGTGATCGCATTTTCGACCTTTCGCCGGAAGTCGAACGGGCAGCCGATCCGGACCGGACTGGCGTTGCAATCATGATCGACATTGATCGCGTTAACGGTGTGATCTTAGTCCAAGACGGGCAACGAGAGCATGTTTCCATCACGCGAACGGAAACCCAATAGGCAAAAATGCCGCGCGACTGCGATTATCAACTGGAAGAAGGAAGCTGATGTTAACTCAGATAGATACACCCGCTTGGAACGCTATGACCGAGAAGGACGTCGAGCGTTTCGGACGTGATATTCTCGATCCCGCCACGCGCAAACGTTGGTGTGGTGCAGTGCTACTCGGGGGGCTGCCATATTTATGGAATCAGTCTTGCGGCGATATCCGCCGAGAAGCAATTGAGCGATTACGTATCCGGCCAGGGCACCGGGTATTTCTACTTGGCGAAGAAGTAGAAGGGATCGGCTTCCACCAAGATATAATGAAATTGATTGGCGCGGATGGCGAACTGAAGTTGGTCGATGTTCGAGAACAGGTCCTCGCCATGTTTTTTGCCGGCAATATGCCCCAATGGGAGTATGATTTTACCCGAGATTATCCGGACAATTATTTTGACAGCATTTTTGTTGGGCAAGGGGTCGCTCATGCAGAAGACTGGGCTCGCGAAGGCGCCGAATTGTTGCGTGTGCTCAAACCGGGCGGTGCATTGGTCATGGCGGAAATCTCATTTTCAAGTGTCTTCTGGGATAGGGTCGACGCAGATGTACACCTTACTTATTGGGTTCAAAAGATGATGGAAGGGCTCGGCCATGAGCTGAAGGATTTGCCGCGCCATGACATGAACAATGTGGCATCGTCAATCTCCGATCATGTCGAAGGATTGGAGACCAAGGAATGGCGAGGCTGCGATCTTCTCTGGTGTACAAAACCATAGCTTTTCTTTGGTTGAGAACGAACATGACCGAAAATCTTGCATATCGAAACGCAATGGCGCGGCTGGGAGCGGCGGTAAATATTGTGACGTCGAACGGAGCGGCCGGACGCCATGGTATGACCGCATCTGCTGTATGCAGTGTGACTGATGACCCGCCAACTCTGCTTGTATGCGTGAATCAGGCATCAACGGCGCATGGCATATTCAAGAGAAATGGTGTGCTTTGCGTCAATGTCCTCGCTGCAAAGCACGGTGACGTGTCGCAGATATTTTCGCAGACGGGCCTCACTTCTGATGAGCGTTTCGACGGATTGGATTGGGAGGTGCAAGTTACTGGAGCACCGGTTCTAAGCGATGCGCTGGCGTCGTTCGATTGTCGGATCATAAAGACCAGTGATGTGGGTTCTCACACAGTCTTCGTTTGTCAGGTCGCAGCCGTTGATCATTGCGAAAACCAAAGTAGCTTAATCTACTTTAATCGGTCCTATCATTCATTGGCCTGCCTAGGCGCGAATTAGATCCCAATTCCAAAATTGTAGTGCGGTCAGTCGGTAGCGGGCACGACCGATTATCATAGCCTATCATAAGCAAAATTAGTTGTGCGATAATAGTTCTAGATAACCGAATAACGCACTTTAGATTGACATGTCTATTTCTGCTGTTTAGTCAGTTCGAGTATAGGAATGCTGATCTAAACAGGAGGTCTCAAAATGGCAGGTGAAAATTCTACGAAGGCGCTGGAAGAAATGTTCTCGAAACTGGATCAGACTCTCCAAGCCGACAATACGCGAACCAAAGGAATCTCAGCAAATTTTGCATTTGTTGTAGATGGTCCGAATGGCGGTAACTGGTGGATTGAAGCGATGGACGGTGCAGGACGGGTCCACGATGGTTCTCCCAAGGAAGCAGTCGCTACAATATTCATGACTGATGAAACGATGTTGAAAGTTGGTCTCAACCAACTCAGTGGAGCAGAAGCGTTCATGACCGGTCAGTTGAAAGTCGAAGGTGATCAAGCTCAAGCTATGTTTCTAGGTCAAATATTCGGCCAGTGACGCTTTAGGAAATATGTGGTGACTATAACTGAATTCCCGGAGTCGGGAAATGCAGAGGTCAGCGTCGTTGTCGTCGGCGCAGGCCCTGTAGGACTGACGATGGCATCGCTGCTAGCCGCCTATGGGATTGATGTGCTGGTTATCGAACGATTGCCATCGACGATTGATGAACCGCGTGCCGTCTCAATTGACGATGAATCGCTCCGCTCCATGCAAGCGATAGGACTGATCGACGCGATAGAGCCGACTCTTCATTCTGACTATGGTTCGCTTTATCTAGACCAGAACGGTCGAAAGATTGCATTCGTCCATCCGACTACCCGGGAGTTCGGCTATCCGCGCCGGAACGGATTCCGGCAAGAGGTTCTCGTCGATCAACTCGCCAATTGGATACAATCGTCTGAAGGCGGCAATCTCTTCTTCGGCCATGATCTTGCTGCTTTCAATCAATCGGCTGATCATGTGCATCTCGTGGTCCGAAGGAATGACGGCTCGACGATGGATGTGACTTGTAAATATCTGATCGGGTGCGATGGCGCCAAGAGCGACGTCAGACGAAGTCTTGGCTTTGAGATGCGCGGTGAAAGTTATGGAAAACGATGGCTGATCATCGACATCTTGGAAACTAAGGACACTTTCAGGCACACTCGCGTATTCTGTAATCCCAAACGACCGGGCATTACTCTACCGGGGCCTAATGGCACCCGGCGGTTCGAGTTCATGTTGCACCCCGGCGAAGATGAAGACGCTATGCGTTCCGAATCTGTGGTTCGAGACCTCATGGAGACGGTTGGCCCGGATCGGGATGCACCCATTCGCAGGCGCGCAATCTATACTTTTCACGCGCGCATAGTTGAGCAGTGGCGGAAGGGCCGAGTGTTTCTTGCGGGTGACGCTGCACACCTCAGTCCTCCATTCGCCGGCCAGGGTATGAATAGTGGAATTCGCGATTGCCAAAACCTTTCGTGGAAACTTGCAGCAGTAATTCATGGCACTTTGGGCCCGCATCTCCTGGACACCTATCAAAACGAACGCGCTCCTCACGCGGCCGAGCTAATTCGGATGGCGCAGAGAATGGGGCGAGTAATGATGCCGCGCTCGGCGGTCTCGAGTTTCTTTGTGCGCACTTTTTTTACAGCCATTTCGATTGCCCCTCCGGTCAAACGGTACTTTTCTGAAATGCGTTACAAGCCCCGGCCGCGACTCAAGGCAGGGTTCTTCGCATCCCGTCAGCGACGGAGCCGCGGACAGATTTTACCGGGACACATGTTTCCGCAGCCACGTCTTGAGACGAAGGGCGGTAGTATGATTTTGTTGGACGAGGCGCTTGGCAATGGTTTTTCTATGCTCGCCTATTCTTGCAAACCGGAACATGCGTTCGACACTGTTTCCGCTTGGACTAAGTCCGTATCTGCAAGTCGCGTGTGCGTTATCCCGGGTGGATCCGAATGGGTGTCGGCTACAGGTGTAACCACGCTGCGGGACAGTGACGGCGTGATAGATAAAATATTTGGCGGTCAATTAGACATGATGGCCGCTATCAGACCGGATCGCTACGTAGTTGATGTTATCGATGGCCGTCGTAGCAACGCGGTACAAGCTATCCACAATCTTACAGCAGGTTCCGTGACAGAGACAGACGCGGAATATGCGGTACCTGTGCTGTAACCAGTAATCAGCATAGATTCCGGAGAAAAATTCATGCCATACGAACTAAGTGCACAACTTGATCATCTTGTAATTGAGTCTGAAAATCCGCAGCAGTTGTCAAAATACTATTCCGAAGCGTTGGGTGCGCGATGTCAGCACAATTCGGGTGAAATATTGTGTGAAGCGCCCGAACGGCGGATTTCTATTGTGAAAGGCGCAAAACGCCACCTGAAATTTGCCGCGTTCAAGGTGGCTAATCTAGATGCGCTTGATGACTTTATTGTGCATTTGGACAAGGAAGATATTGAGGCTCAGGAGCAAGTTTCTTCCTACTTCTCCGGACCCAGTGTCGCCGTGCGCGACCCGGATGGCAATGTTATGGCATTTGGTGTTGCCAAGGATGTGGCATCGCTTTCGCCTCAAATCCCACCGGCCCGATTGCAGCATTTTGCGATGGCAACCCCGAACATTTCAGCCATGGTTGATCACTATCAGCGTCTTGGTTTTGTAGTCTCGGATCGCGTCCTTGACGATGCCCAGATGCTTTCCGGCTGCTTCCTGCGATCTGATCACGAACACCATTCGCTCGCATTGTTTAGAGCAGCTGCCAGTGGCTTTGATCATTTTTGTCATGAAATCCCCGATTGGAACGCCATTCGTGACTGGGCTGATCATTTTTCAAGACACAATCAACGTATTACCTGGGGCCCCGGACGACATGGGCCAGGAAACAATCTATTCCTGTTTGTTACTGACCCGGACGGCAATTGGCTCGAATTCTCAGCGGAACTGGAACTGATTTCTCGCGATCGACCCGAAGGAGAGTGGAAGCACTGCGAGAAAACACTGAATTCTTGGGGTGATGCTTACTTGCGCGATGGAGGGCAGAATGCGGCTGGCTAGCTTTATGATCGACGAACGTGAAAGTTGGGGTGTCGTCGACAAGGATTGTATTTCCGACTTGGGTTATGTGCTCGGGGGGCGTTTCGCGACATTGAAGGATTATCTGCAGGAACCCGATCCGCAGTGCCTGTCAGTTGAAGCCATGCAACATCCGCTCAACAGTATATTGTGGCGGCCAGTAATCCCAAACCCTGGAAAGATCTTGTGCGTCGGGCTCAACTACGAGGATCACCGCGCTGAAACGGGGCGCAGTAAAACCGATCATCCGGCAATATTTACGCGCTTTTCCGATACTCAGGTAGGGCATGGTGCCGCAATACTTAAACCGCGAGTTTCGAACAGCCTAGATTATGAGGGTGAGCTAGCTTTGGTAATTGGTCAACGCGCTCGCCATCTCAAGGAGAGCGAAGCGCTAAAATATGTCGCTGGGTACGCCATTTATAACGATGTGAGCGTACGTGACTGGCAGCGGCATACTATCCAGTTTACTCCCGGCAAGAATTTCCCCGGCACAGGTGGTTTTGGCCCCTGGATGGTTACGCCCGATGAACTAGGTCCCATTTCGGATCTTCGGATTGAAACCAAACTGAACGGTGCGATCATGCAGGAGGCGGTTCTGGGCGACATGATTTTCTCAGTGCCCGAGATCCTAGCTTATTGCTCAACCTTTACTGAGCTTAATCCGGGTGACGTAATCGCGACCGGGACTCCGGGCGGCGTCGGTATGAAGCGGAATCCGCAAATATTCATGAAGCCCGGTGACGAGATCGTCGTTCAAATCGAGGGAATTGGCGCGCTTAGGAATCAGATCTCTGAAGAAGTCTGATGGAAACGGCAACCAATTCTGCAGCGAAAGTCTCTTACCCGACACCCAGTTAGAAAAATGAACGCAACTCTAATTGTGTCAATAACGCACATGATGAGCGTTATTGACACATTAATTTGCGGTATGTATGGAGTATTCCAACAATGATCGAACAGCTCGTCTGTGTAGGAAGCTAGGTTCGGCGGAAAATTGGGTGAACGGTCGAGGGACCTGGATCTCACTCGAATAAGCCAAGGAGGGTTTCAGTGGTCAAAGCGGATAAAGCGCATCTCGGTCCGCCGCCCGGTGGTCACCAATATACCAGGGATGGTTTTGTTGGAGAGGGCTGTTTCGCGGTCCGTCCGCATGACATTTACGAGTATACTTCTGTTTCCGGTTCGCATGCGCCGCACAGGCTCGCGCTAACCGAGATCGAGACCGCTGACATGGAAGATGCCGAAGCGCTGCCAACGGTTATTGCAAACTCGCGCAGTGGGTCGTCGATCAGCGTTTCGCGTCGTTCAAAGCCAATGCCATACGTCTTCCGCAACACAGAGTGTGATGAACTCCATTTCGTGCAGCATGGCGAAATGGAATTTGATACCGATTTTGGTAGCATTTCCGCTTCTCCGGGAGATTTTGTCCGGCTAGGTCGAGCCGTTACATATCAGGTAACACCGAGGTCCAGTAACACCCTTCGGGTGATCATAGAAACGGCAGAATCAATCGAGCTTCGCCCACCTGCCCCAGCTGGCATGGTCAATTTCGGACGCGACGTTGGTTACCCTAAAATAAAGGCCGGCATGCCTAATGGGGAAACGCAGCTGTGGCTCAAGTCCTTTGATGGAATTACACGCTACGTTGTCCCCAATAATCCTCTTTGTTGCACGGCAATTTTGGATGGCAAAGCACCGGTCTGGAAGCTCAATTTGCAGGCCATCGCACCGATTGCCTATCCAAACGCAGGAGGGCCTCCTGCGCCGTTTGCTCAAGTGGAGTCGACGGACATGATGCTATTCACGCTTAGTTCTCGGCCGCCGGCTGCTCGGCCGCCTCAGCATCACAATGCCGATTATGACGAGCTAATTTTCTATTTCACAGGGCCGGGCAAATATGGAGACATCTCTGAGCCGGGCACTCTGGCTTGGACTCCAAAGGGTGTCACGCATTGGGGCCCCCTTGAGGATGTGCCGGAAGGTTATTGGGCCTGGCTGCTGGAGTCACGTGGAACTGTCCGCCTTACAGAAGCGGGATTGGGAATCTCCCAGCCAATGGAAACAGGTGAATTTGGCGTGCATCCGCAGGCATCGAAGCCATCACAGGTAGTGTCCAGCGGCTGAAACGGCGCTTCGAAAAATCAATAAACGCACTAATTAAGCTATAAACGAACACGCAAATCTGAGGTTATGGCTAGATCCTTGAGCCTACAGAATATTGCGCGAAATCATTTTGAAGGGGAGTGAAGTCATGGGGAATTCGAGAAAAATTGATCTGATGTCGAAGTGCGGGAAGTTAGCGGTTGCGATTTCCATAGCACCCGTATCAGTAGCGCATGCGCAGGACCAAGCAGTGTCAGGTGGTCAAGTAGAGTCCGTTGATACATCGCAAGCTACAAATCAGATTCCGGGAATTGTCGTAACGGCGAACAAGCGAAACGAGAATGCACGCAATGTTGGGCTGTCGATTACCGCCGTATCCGGCGATGATCTTGAAATGCTGGGCATCAATTCGCTCAGTGATTTCTCAAGAATTGAGCCGAGCTTTACGTTCGGACAGTCGCTCTCAGGATCTCCAACCTACACGATTAGAGGATTCGGCTATCACGACTTTTCGCTCGCCGCGCCGCCGGCTGTTAGCGTCTATATGGACGAAGTGCCCTTCGCCTTTCCGGTCATGACAACCGGAGCCAATTTCGATCTTGAGCGCGTGGAAATCCTGAAAGGTCCGCAGGGAGCTCTATTTGGTCAGAATTCGACAGGCGGGGCTATCAACTTCATTGCGGCCGCTCCGACGAGTGAGTTGCATGCGGGAATAGAGGCAACATATGCCCGTTTCGGCGCGCTCAATGTGAATGGTTTCGTCAGCGGCCCTCTTTCAGATACGCTTGAAGGCCGCTTTGCTTTCGATATAGATCAAGGCGGAGCATGGCAGGAGAGCGTGCAGCGCGACGATCAATTGGGTGACAGGAGGTTTTTCCGAGCTCGCGGGATCCTTCGGTGGGAACCCAGCCCGGATTTAGCTGTGGTCCTCAATATTAGTGGGTTTACTGATCGCTCTGACACCCAGGCGGGTCAATTAACGGGCGTCTTTGATCCTGTGGATGACGTTCTTAATTTCTTGCCGGATCTTCTAGATCAACCGCTCACGCCCGAAAATCCTCGTGCTGCTGAATGGGATCCTGGAATTGACTATCGTCTTGATCAAGAATTCTGGCAGGCAAGCCTTAGAGCCGATTGGTCTATTGCCGACGATATAATGCTGACGTCTATCACTGCCTATGCAGATTACCAGCAAGATGATTTATATGGTTTCGATGGTGTCGATACCGCGAACAACGCAGGGCGCAATGCTGGAGAGATTAATTCATACTTTCAAGAGCTACGTCTTGGCGGTGAAATCGACAATTCCCATAATTGGCTAATTGGCGCGAATTATTCGCGCAATGAATCTCTGGACGACCAGATCGCTATTCTTGCCGACGCTTCTCAATCTTTCGCCTTCGTACCTTTTGGCGAGCCGCGATGGGAGGCCACCAATAATCGCGCCCGTTCTACGGTCGACACTTGGGCGCTGTTCGCAAATGGTAAGTATCAATTGACCGACGAACTCGCGGTAAATGTTGGCGCACGCTACACCGATTCTGAAGATCGGCATACTGCTTGCACCTACGATACTGGCGACGGACTTTGGGCAGGAGGAATGACAGCGCTACAGGCTACGTTTAAGAGTTTTGGCCTAGGCAGTGGTCCGGTCGTCCCGATACCAGCGGGTGGCTGCGCAACTCTCGACAACACGTTAACGCCTGCAATGTTCCGTGATACTTTGCATGAAGATAATCTGTCTTGGAGAGTTGGGCTGGATTGGCAGGTTAGCGACGATGCGCTTTTGTACGCTAACGTCAGTCGTGGATACAAACAGGGTGCGTATACGAATTTCACTGCCTTGCTACAGACTGCTTTGGTGCCCGCCACTCAGGAATCCGTGTTGTTTTACGAAGCAGGTTTCAAAACCTCTTGGCTCGAGCGACGACTGCAAATTGACGGTGCTATTTTCTATGGCGACTACAATGACAAGCAGATTGGGGGTGTGATCCCTGAACCGCTGGTTTTCGGCAGCCTGTTTGGTTTGGTAAACGTTCCACAGTCGCGAGTTGCAGGATTTGAGCTCGCGATCACTGCTATTCCCTTCGATGGGCTGACACTTACAGCATCCACCGCCTATATCGATTCAGAAGTCACTGAATCCTATATGACAAGTGATGTGCTTGGCGTGGTTAAAGATATTGTCGGGGAGCCGTTTCCCTTCACACCTAAATGGACATTTATTCTCGGTGCCAATTACGAATGGGATGTCGGAGACGAATGGCGTGCATACGTAGGTGCTAGTTACAACTATCGAAGCAGCACCCAATCGGCTTTTGGTATGATTCCAGAATCGCGAATTGATTCATATGGCTTGCTCGATCTCCGTGCCGGAATTCGACAAGAGGAAGGATGGAGCTTGGAGTTGTTCGGAGCCAACGTAGCCAACACCCACTATTGGAATGACGCTGGGCTGCTGTCCGATACTCTTTATCGTCGCGCAGGCAGACCAGCCACCTACGGCGTGCGTGTAGGTCATCGCTTCTGATCGGCTTTATAGCCGCAGAGCAGTCTCATGTATCTGTGTCATTGAGCCCAAAGGAGTTTAGACGGATGACTATCGCTAAGAACAAGGAAAATTTCGCCCGACTTTTCAGTGAAGTCATTCTGAAGGGGAATATCGGCGAAATCGATACGCTCATGCATCCGAATGTTCGGCATCACCAGGCTGGTGAAGAAAACTACACGGTGGGAACCCATCACGTTACTGAGATATCGAAGATGCTTCAAAATGCATTTCCCGATTTGGATCTTCTGGTTGAGGACATGATCGGAGAAGAAGATCAAGTTTGGGCCCGGCTTTCAGTTTCGGGTACCCACCACGGCCCTTTCTTTGGAATTTCTCCAACAGGTAAATCTTTTAATATGACCGAGTTTTTCGCTGCTCGGTTTTCGGACGGGCTTATTGTCGAATTCTGGACGCTACAGGACCAATTGACGATGCATCGTCAATTGGGCCTAATCCCGTCAGCTGACACTGTCAGCACAAACTAAAGGTAACGCAAATTAATGCTGGCTGACGATAGTATGGAAATGCCAAATTATCCCGGCGCTATTCATGACGGTCGACTTGAC
Source organism: uncultured Parasphingopyxis sp. (assembly GCA_905479515.1). The sequence goes on along the minus strand of CAJQMX010000037.1, from coordinate 8,300 downwards.
CAAGGCGGCCACCATATTTTGAGTGGTACCATCTTCGACATCGTGCCGAGAACAAGCCGTTCGGCGCGCGAGATGCCATAGCCGACTGAAAATTGAGGAGAAGTCGTGCAGATCCAAGCGATTTGAAACGCTGCATCTCTCGCTCTCGCCGATACATTGGCTGGTGCGATTCTTCCGCCTGAAAAGTCGACGCCGATCCTCGCGAACAACTGGAAACGTGTTTGTCATGCTCATAGAAATGGTGGAGCGCACAAGTTCCCCGTCTCGCTGATCGCGATGAAAAACGAGATTCAATGCTTACATTATTTGGTGCGTTGCCTGACGGCTACCGCTTCATCAAGGCCCTGCCAAAAGATCGGATGCTGTCACCCCGAGTGGTTTGGCAAGCTTCTCTATCAGCGTGATCGACGGATTGCGGGCGCATCGTTCCAGGTCCGAAATATAAGTCCGATGGATGTCCGCCTCAAACGCGAGCTGCTCCTGGGACCATTCTTTCTGCTTGCGAAATCGTCTCAGATTCCGGGCTAGGCGTTCTCGTATTTCCACGAGCGCAGTAGGCCAGATTCATACGATGAATCTACAGACGATCAGTGACAATTCATCTTGACTTCGTTCCTGCAGCAAGCGTTATCCCTGTTACTTATAGTCGACATTTGAGGACAGGGAGCGAGTCAGATGGAGTTCAAAAGAAGCAGTAGTGCCGATGGGCAATGTGGCCTGAGGGCCAGGCAACCGGGCTCGTTAACGACCTCTGCTAGCCTCAGCCCCCTGGCTGGCAGATGGAAAGTATTGCAGATTGAGGCCTCAAAAATGACGGCGCTTTGCAGTCCTTGGATTCTCGGTTTCCTCGTGGGTGCCTGTGACGATGCAGCCTATCGCCAAACCGAAGTCCATAATGAGGCGCATGCTGGGCCATCTGCCGAAGCGGTGTCCGCTGCGCGATTGGCTCTTGATCAGGAACCGAACATCGTCGATTTGACCTACCAGCCAGATACTGCGGTTCAGTGGCAGATCGGCGTGTTCGACAATGGCACAAGCCGGATCGGTTACGCCAACTATATATGCGAACTTCTGGCGCTTCATGACGCACTTGAACCGGATACACATGTGCGCATCGTTGATATCGTCAAAGTCAATTCGGGCGAGAATTTCAGATCGGCATCGCTCGGACATATACGCTGCCGGGACAGGCGGTCGTTCAATCCATAGGAATACGGGGACATTAGGATCCCGGTTTCTACAATGATGGTTATGGACTTCGCGCGCATTCCACGCCTGATGGGACATCGGAGAGGAATACCGATGATTGATCAAGAGACAACGCAAATGGCTTTGACCGGGCTGTTTGATCGTGCGGCGATCCTGGTCGAAGATATCCATCCCGAGCTGGTGGAGCGACTGACCGACGACCGTATCAAGCAAGCCCAACGTTGCCGGCGACTGCGCCGGGCCGGTCTCGATCTTTTAGCGCTGGCGGAAGCGGCATCGGTCGTCGTTCGCCGCAGCCGGGATTAGCAGGTACCTAGCCTCTCTGATTGCCATTAGGCGTGGATTGGAAGGTTGGAATATGGAGAAGCCCGGTGCTTTAGACGGGCAATCAGTCTACAATTTTGGACAAGCGTTAAATGGGCCGAGTAATTCAACGAACTTCTGCAATGCGCCCTATTCCCGGTCATTCGGTGGATCGATCGGCGCGCCTTAAAGCTGAAGTCGGATCAGGAGGCTCGATTTGGTCGGGAATGATGAGGAAGACGATCTGCTGCGCTGACAGGAAAGCATCATCACTTCGCTCGTGAAGCGGAAAGCCGGAACCGCCTAGGCAAGCAACCGATGAGTTTACTCTGTACTTGTGACCAAATCTAAGGTGGATCGATTAGATTGCACGTATCACAGTCGATTCCGTAATATTGTCGGAACTGGCGCTTGGCGAGTGCGACGAGGGCGGCATTGTCGCTCTTCCCGGTGAGCCATTTGAAGTCGTAGCGGAAAGGCCCCGGCTGCAGGGTCCATTGCAGCGCCAGATCGTACACGAGCATACCAGTAAAGAATGTCTGCACGAGCATTTTGATGTTCTGATCACTGCGGCCAGGCATCGCGCGCGGAAAGATCTGCTCCGTATCGGCTCGGTCTTGAAAGAGGGACAGATGATTGACAAGGAGGGCGCTCTCCTCTGGCGTCGCCTTATCGCCGGCCAGCCACATTCCGGGCCAGCAGAAGAACTCAGGTCGCTTCAACTTGTCGCGACAGAAAGCAATATAGTGCGCCACCATGACGCGCACCGGCGTGTTCACGGCCTGGAAGCCGAATGTGCGATGCTCCTCCATCAGCGCATCGACCGGACCACCATCTCCGAGAAGACGGACGACCGCTTCAAGCACCGCTCGCGGATGGTCATATCCGCAACGATCGGTCAGCTTACCCGCGATATAATCATATTCGAGGGCGGAATAGGTCTGCACGCCTTTCGTAAGTTCCGGCGCTTCCGCCGCAGCCAGACACAGAAGCGTGAAACGGGCGCCGGCATCCACATCGCTGATGAGGTCGTCGAAATGCTCGATATCCAGCGGAAAACCGCGCGTGGGGTTGATCGCCAGATCGCAGATCAAAAGGAAGAGACCAACCAGCGGGTCGTCGTAGCGCTCCGGCCATCGCGTGGCCGTCAACTTGAGGAACAGCTCGAAGGCATCTCGGTAGAGCGGCGCGAAATAGCCATCGTCGCGATAGGTCTGAAGCAGTTCTGGGCCACCGGCCGACGCCAGAAACTGGATCTGGCAGAAGCGGGCCTGGCCTTCAAAGATGTGGTGCAGGCCGATCTCCGCGTAGGGCGGCCGTGGACCGTACGGAAAGCCTTCGCTGTGCTCGGCATGCAGTCGGCGGGTTTCCGCATCCCAGTTCTTGGGATTTGGAAATTGGCCGTCAGTGAAATCGCATGAGCCGTTGATGGCGCTGACGGTGTCACCATAGGCCTTGAGATAGCTGTGCCCGACACCGAGGAAGAAGGGCGAGCGCTCATGCTCCAGCACCGACTTGGGAAAGAAGGCGAGTTGCTTATAGTAATTGATATCGAGTGCGTTGTTGACAGCGATATTGCCGGCAACGAGCCCTGAATCGAGGGGAAGCGTGCCGTCTGTCAAAGCGCGATCTGCCCACGCCTTAACCGGCTTCACAGCGCCGACCTCGCACGCAAAATCTGCGAGGAAGTTCATGCTGCCGTACACTTGCGCAGGTTGTGCCAGGCTCAGGATCAGGCCTGCAGTCGAGCCAACATGTTGCCACCAGTGGATCGTTTCATGCAGATACGTGGAATAGGCCTGATACAGTTCGGCTGTGTCATAGCCGTCTGTTTCTTGCCTTGTGATCGCATCAACCAGTTCATGCGTTCGGGGGCTCAATCGCAGGACGAAATGCTCCGTTGTGTACGTGCCGAGCGCATCGATGGTCGCCTTGAACACCGTTTGATCGTTGCCGGGATTGAGCAGGGTCGGGTCCAGATCGGAAAACCGAAGCATCGTGCTAATCCTTGCTTGTAAAGATGGCGGCTGGATACTCGCGGAAGATCCACTCATCGCCGCCGCCTCGCTCGCTTAGGAATCGGATCGTGTTCTCTACAATGTCCGGATTTCCATGACCGGTTGGCAGAGGAAACTGGCGCACGAGGAAGCTGGCGGGAATACGAATGGCCCCGTCATGCTCCCACTGACGGATGCGCTCCATGTACGCGTGGGTGCGATTGTCGGCCACATCGGAGCGCGCGCCCTCGGGGTAAGCGACATAGACTAACCCAAACTCCCCGCACGGCACTTGCGTTACCGCCTTCGCAAACAGGCCTAATGGTGCCCGGCTCCGCTTGATGATCGCTGCCTCAGCGTCGACGCGCCAGGCGAGCCCCACCGGCGAGCGCACTTCATCTACGGCAGCGGCGGGCGGTCCGTCTATTTGGCAGATGAAGCCATCCCAATTCGGCATCTCCAGATTCCATCCGAAGACTTCTTGCAACATGATCGGGCTGTACGCCTTGGTAACCTCCTCGAGATCGACTCGACGTGGCAATGACCGAAACGCGGCGCTGCCCCACGGATAAGCGAGCGGCCGCTCAGGATGCGCGGCTAGCCGCTGACGTAAGCACGTCATGGCTATATCCGCGACATCGATCTCGCTAGACTCCACCGATAATTCGACTTCGTAAGTGCCAAATTGACCGCGCGCCATCGCACCAGCCCGAAGCAGTTGAAACAGGTCGCGCATCCTCGCTTCCTCACCCATTTCATAGATTGTCAGCGCCGCGCTGCGCTTGCACTCGACGACCATGTTAAATGCGTCGGTGCAGCGCAGATCGGGCGATTTGGCACTCGTTGGTTTGACGAAAACCATGGCGCGACCTTTCGCTGAGCAAGCCGCTGCCACGAGAAGTTCGAACATGGTCGCATCGGTCTCAGCGCCGGAATAGAGGGCGTCGATCCTCTCTTGGGAACCACCGACTGCCCGCAGCGCCTCGATCCGCCGCCCGAGCTGGGCGAGTTGGGTTACGGCCAGCGCGCCGCCGAAGTGGTCGTAGCGCGGGTCGTTGGCGAGATAGTCCTTCGCTAATGTCATGGCTTGGCGAAGTCGGTGTCCCTTCGGGTGTTCGCTTTCCACTCGCACACCCTTAACAATTGAGATGGGCTGTTCATCGGCTACCGATGAAAAGCGAAAAAGGTCGGCAGGTTCTTGCTCGAACCAGCCGTTGGGCGCATGACGTTCGATGAATTCGATTGCCTCGGGCAGATGGTCCTCGACATAAGCAGTCGCGGCCGGTGCCTCGTCCACGATTGATGCGCGACTGAGCCTCGGGAAAGGGTCGCCGACAGGCTCTCTGTCTTCAGCAAGTGCTTCTGGATCGATCCCGGCGGCCTCGAACGTGGCCGCGACCGCGGCATCGAGATCTACACGGGCCCGTTGCGCGCGCTCGATCGCCGCTTCCATTTCCAGCTTGGCAGCTTCGGTCCGCTCGATGAAATATCGGCGACGCAATTCCATGACCTTTGGCCATTCCGTATCGAAAGCCTGCTGGCGCCGATCCAAATCTTCCACGAGCACTTTGAGATGCTCGGGCATATCATCGGGGAGTGGGGGAAAGGTCGACATATCACGCGCTAGCCCACGGTCGATGAAAGGGCCTTTTTCAGGGCCGGGTTCACCAATGTGTTGAGCCGTGACTTCGCCCATTTCGCCCGCGACGCATTCGGGCTCATCCCGGCGAGCACGGCCAGGGCGTGCGAGAGGCGGTTCAAGAACGGGGCCGAACCGTCTTCACAAGCCTCTTGGAGCCACTCGTCGGCATTGCCTCGTTCCCGCTCAAGAAAGCGCAGTAGCGAGAAGGTGACCGGTTCGATGATCCCGTCTGTCCGGCAGGCTAGCTGGGCACCGTCGGGGCCGTCATGTGTGTGGTGGCCGGAGCGTCCGACATCTTCCGGCTCGCGGCGCAAAAGGATTGGACTGGTTCCGACTAGCGCCAGGATTGCGGGATCCACGAGACCGACGATCCGCTCGTCAACTGTAGCAACCGCGCCGATCCGGACGCTGGCGAGGTGCGAGAGAATCAGCCAAGCGTCGAGGTCGGCATAAGTCACTGCACCTTCATCGGCGGACAATTCGACGCCCTCGCTCCAACCGGGCATCTTGATCACCGTCACGCCGTCGGCACGAGTTACCATGTTGAGTTGGCCGACACTCGGCATCCAGGCCACAGCGCGCGTACCGGGCTTCAGGGGCCGGACCTTCGGCGCCCGCTGGAGCAACCTGTTCAAGAAAGCGACCGAGATGCCGTTGCGCCATGAAAAGAGATCGACCAGCGCTTGCGCGCCGATCACATCTCCAAAGGGCAGCCGCGTGGTCGTCGCGACCAGCCAGTCAGCGGCGTCCTCGTCGCCATCCGCCTCATCGTCACCCATGCGCTCAGCCAATTCCTCGGCGATCTGCCGCGCGAGTTCGGATGCGATCAGTTCGGGAATGCGCCCGGTGACGAGAGGTCGATTGCCGATGTCGAGCGCAGTTCCAGTTAGGCCAGACTGCACCATCGCCGCCAGTTCCTCGCTATCGGCGTGGTCGCGCATCGTCGCCCTGCGAACCATGAAGCTGTGCATCGATCGCAGAATGACGTCGTTGGGCCGATCGCCCCGGCCATAATCATCAAGCACCGCGCGCGCGAAGGTCGCCGCCTGTTCAGCGAGTTCATCCTGAATGAAGTGAGCGCGGGTATAGCGGAACAGGTCGAGGCTTAGCAGAGGCGGCAGGATTGCCGTCATGCCACTGGTCCTCTCCGGCGATTCGACAACGCTGGCCGCCATCGATCGCAGCAACCAGGGTTGGCGATATTCATCGGCCCTGTCGGCGCCATGCATGAAGGTCACGTCATGCCGCTGCAGCACCCTAAGCGCCTGGTCAAATTCCTCGTCGTCGAGCCGATCGACCAGAATACGCTTGCCTCGACGGGCGAAGACGGTGTCTTTACGCCGCGTCACACCCTTCCATAGACGGTCGACCACCGAAGTGTCGGCCTCGACTACGAATTTCACCTTCGGCCCCATCGATTGAGCCGACAGCGCTTCGAGTTCACGGCGGATGCCGTCATGCTCGAGGCCCAGGCCATCGATGGCGATCACAAGCTGCGGACCATCGGATGTCGCAAGCCGCTCGAGCCAGCGCCGCGCTTCGTCGGCCGAAATGCGCCAGCCGACCGCCCCGGACAGGAGCCGGGCGACCTCGTCCGCGATCCCGATCGCGGCGGTACCCGACGCCTCGACGAGGAGCACCGCTATCTCGTCCGACGCGGTCGTGCCGGTTGCAAGCTCGCGCAGGACATGGCTCTTGCCGATCAAGGGGGCCCCCTCGATCGCGATGACGCGGCGCGTGCCGCGCAGAACCGTCATCGCCTCAGACGATGCCTTGCGCGAGATGTGAAAGTCGGGCGTGAACGGCGTGCGGACATCGCTCCAGCCGCCGGTCAGCTCGTCGAGCGTCTGCTCGGTCGCGGCCCGGATGACGGCCATCCAGACGGCCGAGCCCGGCGCCATGAGCGTTGCGATGGCATCTTGCAGACCGGCGTGGGCATTCGCCATCGCGGCATCCATCAACGCGGCGAAGGCCTGCTCATTCGGCAGCCCGTCCTTCAGAAGATCGCCTGTTTCGGTCGCATAGGTGCGGGTCTCGGTTCCGTTCGAGACAATCACGATCGGGGGTCTGGGATGAAGCACGCGGGCGTAGGATAGACCCTGGTCAACATCGTCTGCGTGGAGCGGCTGCCCCGGTTTCTTCAGCTCGAGAATCGCCAGTCGCTTGCCGGCGCTTTCAATCAGCATATCGAGCCGGCCGCGCCGGCTGGAGACTTTGGCGCCGTTAATCTCGACCGTCTTGTGGCCCAGTTTAAACGAGAAGGTCAGTTGATGTTTTATCGCAGCGACGTCGAGCCAGGGTAAAGCAATCCGTAGGGCGGAGTTCGCGTGGACTTCAAGGTCGGTTTCGGTCTTGCCGACTGTGGTTTGGGTAACTGACATCACTCCATGTTACACCGGCCGGTCTCCAAAATGCATTATTTTAGTGCTCTACCGACGAGATATTCGATCGGTACCTGAATCGCACTTCGATCCTTATAGTGCTTTGTTGGCGATGCCTTTATGGCGGAATGCAATCGTTGGCATGCCGAAGATCGATCTCTTGCTGACAGCCTGATACATTTCCAATAACTATCCGATCGATAGCAGGGGGATACAATGGAGATCGCCAGCCTTAAGATCGAGAATTTTCGGGGCGTGCAAAACGGCATAGTCCGTTTCTCTCCGCACACGGTGCTCGTCGGTGCGAATAACTGCGGCAAGACCACGGTGATCGAGGCGCTGGCGCTCTTGTTCGGCCGCGACCGGATGATCCGCTCTTTGACCGAGCATGACTTCCACGGCAGCAATCCGCAACCTGCTGATCGCATTCGGCTGACCGCAACGGTGATCGGGTTCCACGACGACGATCCGGCCCAGCATTCCGACTGGTTCCGGGCCGACAGGGGCATCGTCAAATGGTGGAACGAGGCGAACGACACGGTCCATCCCGCCCGTACCGATCCGGCATGGAAGCTCGCCTGCCAGATTGCCTTCTCGGCGCGGTTCCATCGGCCCTCGCTGGAGATGGAGACTTTGCGCTATTTCCACGACGACGATAGCGTCGGCGATGTGTTTGACGACGAGACGGCGACTCCGCTTCCTGCCCGTCTGATCCGCGAACTCGGCTTCTTCTTCGTGCCTGCGGCGCGGACGTGGGACCGAACCGTG
>CAJQMX010000036.1 GCA_905479515.1 uncultured Parasphingopyxis sp. | reverse complement strand
GGGCTTGTCCGGGTTGTTCTGCGCATGAATGCTGGGGTGCATCGGGGTCTCTCCATTGCCTTGTTTTTTCCAAGGTTACGCTAACGGAAAGCAGAAAGCGAGAGGGAGGTTTTCTGGGTTTCGTATCAGAAAAAGGCGAACCGCAATCCGGCCCAGAATGTCTGCGGCGTCGCCCGTTCGATAAGGCCAGCGCCCGAAATCCCGGCTTCCACGCGCGCATTGAAAATATTCTCTGCGCGGATTTCTGCCTTGAGCGGGCCGTATAGCGGTATCAGCGCGCGGGCACCCATGGTCAGCGCATCATCCAGCGCCTGACCGTTGAGATCATCCTCGAACCGGCCGCCAATATAGCGCACGGTGATCGCCGCTTCGCCGCCCAGATCACGGACATAAGCAAGCGTCGCCGATCCGTTATGCCGCGCCACCTGAACCGGGCGAAGCCCGTTCAGCGCTGCCGCAACACCCGATGATTCCACCTCTGCATCGGTAAAGGCATAGGACAGCGCAATGCTCCACTCGGCAAAGTGCGCCCGGGCATCTAGTTCAAAGCCGACCGCCTCAATCGCATCTATATTCTGCCGTTGACTGGCCGCGCCTCCGGCCGGAACGAACCCGATGCCCGCGAAGAACCCCGGGCCCTGACCAACGGTAACATTCGCAATCGAATCTTCGAGCCGGTTGTAGAAAATCGTACCGCTCAGATCGAGCATGGAGGCGGGCGCATAGTTCACGCCTATCTCGGCGCCATCCAGACTTTCAGGGCGTAGCGCTGCATTGGCTCCGGTAACATCATTGCCAACCCGAAACGGACGGAAAAGCTCATTGAGCGTAGGCAGTCGCCAGCCGGTATAGCCTGCTGCCCTTATGGTCAGCGGGTTGCTGGGTTGCCAAGCCAGTCCGGCCCGGCCCGTAAAGCGCCAGCCGCCGCGATCTTCATACAGGGTTTGATCGTTGAGCGGCCCGCCCAGATCGCCCTGCCGGAAAAAACCATTCTCGATCCACCAGCGATCGGCCCGGCCGCTGCCCGTCACCGTCACCCCCGGCGCAGCGCGCGCCGTGAGTTCGGCAAAACCGCCCATAGTGCGCGTGACGCCGCCTGCTTCTCGCTCGCGGGTCGGTGCGCCGTCTATGAAGAAGAACCGTTCTTTCGTCCGGCCCTCGGTCTCGCGATAGTCGCCGCCAAGCCGCAATTCGACCGCATCGCCGGGGATTGCCGGCCGAATTTCAAAGCGCCCGCCATAGCCGGTTGAAGGAACGCTATACTGGTCAAGCACCTGGGTTGCGGTTGTGCGTGCATCGTCGACAGAAGCAAAGCTGCTACTAAAGCCGCGATCCTGATAGTAGAACAGGGCCTCCCACTGCCAGTCACCCCGGCCGACTAGCCGGACACTGCCATCGATCCCGCGCGTGCTGTTGTCGCTGAATGCAAAACCCCGGCTGCGGTCATCCTGGAAAAACCGGCCACCAAGCTGTATTTCCGTGCTACCAATCGGGGCCGCATAGCGCAGCGCGCCGCCATATTGCTTATACTCTGCAGGCTCATCGACCGGGCCACGTTGTGAGGCGATCACCGGAACGAAGCCATCCCCACTCGCATAATGGGCCGATATATCGAGAAGCGAATTTTCACTGGGCGGCAGCATCACGCCGAACCCCATTTCGCGGGCTCCCCGGCTGCCATAGGCAAGGCTTGCGCGTGCTGGCTGGAAATTCTCGGTCGACATGCTTTCCAGTTCAATCGTGCCGGCCAGCGCTCCAGGCCCGAAGACGCCGCTTCCGCCGCCTCGCGTCACGCGGACTCGGCCAAGATTGTCGGCATCATAGGCAGGCCAGCTGATCCAGCCGCCAAAGGGATCGCTTTGCGGAATACCATCAAGGATCAGCAACGCCCGGCTAGACGCATTCCCGCCCAGTCCGCGAAGCGTCGCGCCCTGACTGGTCGGATTGGCGGAGCGTGCATCCGATGCCCGAAAGAGCTGGAACCCGGCCACCTGGCCAAGGATATTCTCCAGCCGTCCGCTCGGATCCCGCGCGAGATCTTCGGTACCAATAGTCGCAATATTAAAAGCAACCTCGCCGACCGGATCCTCAAGACCGCTCGCAGTCACGATAATGGGTTCGGCTTGCGCCAGTACAGGGGAAGCCGTTGCGGCAAATAGCAAAGCAATGGATTTCCGCATGGAGTTACTCAAACATCCCAAAGCGCCTTGAGCGCTAGTCAATATGGTCAGGATGCGCTGCCTGAAAAGCGGCCAGCGCATTAGCCTTGGCATCATAGTCCACCAAGGCAGGGAAATCATCGAGAGAAATTTCGAAACGCCGGGCATTGTACATTTGCGGTACAAGGCAAAGGTCCGCGAGACCGGGAAGGTCGCCAGAAAGATACGTCCCGCCATGGCGCTTCGCAAGCTGCTCGAGTGCGATGAAGCCCTCCCGCACCCAATGCATATACCAGCGGTCGCGCGCGGCTTTATCTTGGTCACAATTGTCTTTGAGATAATGCAGGACCCGCAAATTGTTGAGCGGATGAATGTCGCTTGCCACGACCTGCGCCATGGACCGAACATGGGCGGCCGCCACAGGGTCTGCGGGGGCAAGCGGAGGATCGGGATAAACAGCATTCAGATAGTTGACGATGCTCAGCGACTGGGTCAGCTGCGCGCCGTCAATTTCCAGCATCGGGACGAAGCCTTGAGGATTGCGCGTGCGGTACTCATCGCTCTTCTGATCATTCTCAAGCAGGTTCACTGCGACCCTCTCATAATCGAGGCCCTTGAGATTGAGCGCGATGCGCACGCGATAACTCGCTGACGAGCGGAAATAGTCATGGAGACGGATCATGTAGCAGCCCTCGCGGCTTTATATTGGGCGATCTCTGCCCGGACTTCGTCACCATGCTGATCGAGCAATGGTGCCGGTGCAATATCCGCATCAGGTCGAGCACCGAAACGAACAGGCGGCTGCATCTCGAAATAGCCCCCCTCGGTCGGATGCTCACGCCGTTTGAAAAAGCCGGTGGCCTTCAGATGCGGGTCCTCGAATATGTCCGCAACATCGCGGCAGGGCATACACGGGATGCTGACTTCGTTGAGAAGCGCCGTCCACTCACCACTGGTCTTGGCCGGCGTCAGCTCCGCAACCCGCATAAACAATCCGGGCTGGTTGCGGAAGCGTCCAAGCGGCGTGTCATAGGGCTCCTGCTCGACCATACCCGGATCGCCCAGAACGGTGAACAGTTTGCCCCAATCCGCATCGGAATAGGGAACAATGGCGACATGGCCGTCGGCTGTCGGGAATGGCTGACGGGTCGGCTCTGCCTGACGTGTATAGACGATGGGTTCAACCGGTGGATCGAATGTCGCGCCATAGAGATGCTCCTCAAGGGAGAATGCGGTGAAGCTCTCAAACATCGGAATTTCCACAAACTGGCCTTCGCCGGTGCGAAGCTTGTGGACTACGGCAGCAAGAACGGCATAAGCCGCATGGAGCCCGGATACCTTGTCGGCGATCGCCGCTGGCACGAAACGCGGCGCAGGATTGCCATCCGCGCGCGGCGGCATCGATGTCATACCACTCGCTGCCTGGATCACATCGTCATAAGCCTGGAGCGGCGCATAGGGTCCGTCCGACCCGAAGCCCGTGCAGTGCGCATAGACAATATCAGGAGCAACCTCCCGAACCGCGTCATAGTCAAAACCAAGCTTGGTGATGGCCTGTGCACGGACATTATGGATGAACACATCAGCCGTTGCGAGCAGGTCCCGCATCACGACCGTATCCTCTTCACTCTTGAGATCGAGAACAATCGAGCGTTTCCCGCGATTGAGCGTCATGTGGCAAGCACCCATGCCGCGCGTGTGCGCTGGCTTGCCGGCATTGCGAAACTGGTCACCCGTCGGCGGTTCGACTTTGATTACGTCCGCGCCGCAATCCGCCAATGTCTGGGTTGCGTAGGGCCCGAAAATCACGCTCGTCATGTCAACGATACGGATACCCTCAAGCAGTTTCGGATTGTTCATAGGCGTCTCCTTTGGAAGGTTGCATATCTGAACCGAAAACAAATCGCTATGGTCAGATAATGCGCGCGCTCCAATTCGAAGATGAGAGATCCGATTTTCTGTGACAACAAGAATACTGAACAAAGCCCTATATATTAAGATGTTTGGGCCTGCATTAACTATTTATTAACTATAGACTCAATGAATATTGGATTTTTTTCAATATTATTGGAACTTTTTCAATCGTTAAGTAGTTGTCGCCAGTGAGAGATTATTGGAGAAGACATAATGCTGAACGATGCGGGCTTTACAGAGTTCACAACGATTTCGCTTTCCGAAGCGACACCGGAATCTTTGGAGCGTCGGGATGGTCAGCGTTATATGAGCGTATTGCAGGCCGGAAAGATCATCACGGCCACGATGCAGGAATTGTGCCTTATACGAAACATCTCCTCTAAAGGTGTCATGGCGGAGATATTTGCGCCCCTCAACGTGGAAGACGCAGTTCAAATTGAATTCAAAGCCGGTGCGAATATTGGTGGGATCGTGCGTTGGATGCAGGATGGCCGCGCGGGCATCGAATTTGACGAGCCGATTGATGTGCATGAAGTGCTCTCCCCGACTGCAGGCCGGATGGCCTCGCGCTCGCCGCGCCTCAGCATCGACAGTATGGCGCGTGTCGTAATTGGAGACATACGCGAAAGACTGCAGGTTTTTGATATCTCCCAGGGCGGCGTGAAAGTCGATGCTGGGATGACGCTCGAATCCGGTCTTGATGTGGTTGTCGAGATTGAAGGTCTCCCGGTTCGCGCAAGCGTCGTGCGCTGGGTTAGCCCGCAATATGCCGGCATTTCGTTCAATCGTGTAATGCCGCTTGATCAAGTGGCCTATTGGGCCGCGCAGCAGGGTCTTCACAGCGGATATCCGGATCTTCAGAAGAAGCCTGCATTGGGTCGCTAGACCGACCCCTGACAGATTGTTTCGCCGTCAAAATTCGGCATCGTAATACGGTCATCACCAGGCTGCCATTGCGCTAGCTTGGTCATCACATCAGCAAATAGGGGCGATTCAAGATGGCGGGACAGCCAGGCTTGGAGATAAGGCACCCGTTGTGCATCGAACCATTGCCGATCAGTTGCAGCAAATTGGCGGACAAAAGGAAATAGCGCGATATCCGCCAGCGACCGGCCAGCGCCGAGCAAATTTGCCGAGTTCGCCAGACGGCGGTCAAGGCCTTCCAAAATAGCCATGCCGGCATCACGGTGCACAATCGGATCGGCATCATGCCGGGTCGCATATTTGTACCGGTCAAGATGATGTTTAAACGGCCCATCATTCTGGTTGATCAGCGTTTCTGCAGCCGCGGCATCTTCCGCCAGCCAGCCTTCAGGATCATTGATCCCCAATGCCCAGCGCATGATATCAAGGCTCTGATCAATCACGGTACCGTCTGGCAAAACCAGTACTGGAACGGTGGCCTTGGGTGAGGCGGCAATCATCGCTTCAGGTTTGTCGCGCAGCACCACTTCGCGAACCACGCAGCGTTGGCCGCTTGCCAGCAATGCGATGCGCGCGCGCATCGCATAAGGGCAGCGGCGGAAGCTGTAGAGGATCGGCAGATCAGCCATCGCCAGTCGGTTCCCCTCCGATATGAACCTCGCCTCGCGCTGCAGCCAACGCGGCCTGGCGCTGGCGTTCGGCATAGCCCCGCCTTTGCTCCTCGGTCCGCGTGCCATGGCAGGCCGGGCAGCTGATGCCCTCCTCATAAAGCGGCGACGCCTGGTCAGACTCACTGATCGGCATCCGGCAGGCCCGGCATAGCGCATGGCTACCCCGCTCCAGGCCATGGGTCACGGTCACACGCTCGTCGAACACAAAACATTCGCCGTTCCAGCGGCTCTCATCCGGATCGATATTCTCCAGATATTTGAGGATCCCGCCTTTGAGGTGATACACCTCGTCCAGCCCTTCCGACTTGAGTAAGGCCGTAGCCTTTTCGCAGCGAATCCCGCCAGTACAGAACATCGCGATGCGCGGCTTCTCTTTGCCCTCCAGAAGCGCCTCACGATTGTCGCGGAACCATGCCGGGAAATCGCGAAAGCTGGGCGTTTGGGGATCGATTGCATTCTCGAATGTGCCGGCGGCGACCTCATAAGCATTGCGCGTATCAATCAGGATCGTGTCGGGATCGGCGATCAGCGCGTTCCAGTCTTCGGGCGACACATAGGCGCCCACATCGCGCACGGGATCGATATCAGGTTCCCCCATCGTCACGATCTCGCGCTTGATCCGCACTTTCATGCGGTAGAAGGGCATTTCGGCGGTTTCCGAATATTTGACCTCAATCTCTGCGCAGCCGGGCAGGTCCCGGATATAGCCGAGCACTGCATTCACGGCATCGGCCGTTCCGGCAATCGTTCCGTTGATCCCTTCCGGCGCGACCAGGATCGTGCCCTTGATGCCAGCCTCATGGCATTTGGCCTGCAGATCGGACTGCAAGGCAGCGCAATCCTCGAAGGGAGTAAAGCGATACAGCGCGGCAACGCGGATGGGAGTGTCTGATACGGTCATCGGGTCATCAACAGCCGGATTGTGCGGGAGACGCAAGAGTTTTTGGCTGAAAAATGCTCCCCAGAGCCGCCCGAAGCCGCGCCCGGGACCTTGTCCTAGGCGGTTGCCAGCATCCCGTTCACTTCATCCTTCAGCTCAAGCCGGCGCTTCCTGAGATCAATGGTGCGCTCGTCCGCGGCCACTTCCACACCGCTTTCGATCCGATGAATCTCGCGATTGATTTCATGATATTCCTCGGCAAGCTTCGCGAAATGCCCATTGTTCATTTTGAGATCATGGAGCTTCTCGACATGGTTTGGAAATTCTTCAGCCAGTTCATGGGGAACGTGCGACATGGATGGTCTCTCCGGTTGGATTCGGGTGCAGGATTGCTCCAGTTCCGCTATTCTAGCGCACCCTCTCAAAGGCCGGTTTGATCGATATCAAACCCAAGCAGCAGAACATCAACAGACGATCCAAGATGCCATGCTCACTCAGGGGGATGAATATGGACGAGACAATTCGCTATTTTGGGAAATAGAAGTTCCGGCGAACGGCGAACGTTCCATTGCTGTTCGCGTCCGATAGCGCACGACAAAGCAGGCCCGGAAGCGATTGCAAGACAATCGCTGTCGGAACCTAAACAATATCTGATTGTAAATGAGTTGTTGGTTGCGGGGGTTGGATTTGAACCAACGACCTTCAGGTTATGAGCCTGACGAGCTACCGGGCTGCTCCACCCCGCGCCAACTTGGGCCGGTGAGGCCTATAGCCTTTGATCATCGTAAATGGGTTTCCCTGACCTTTTTCCTACGCCAGCTTCAAAGCCTGGCGGCGACCTACTCTTCCGCGTCTTAAGACGAAGTACCATCGGCGCAATCAGGTTTCACGGCCGAGTTCGGGATGGGATCGGGTGGGTCACTGACGCCATAGCCACCAAGCTATGAGGCCGGCGTAGAAAAGGGGAAAGAAATCGATACCCGTCATGGGCTGCGACTAAGATTATCCGTTCCTTCGCAGACAATGCACGGCACTGTCGTTGATGGTGGGACTCTCGAAGTGTAATAAGAGCTATTAGTACCGGTCAGCTTCACACATTACTGCGCTTCCACATCCGGCCTATCAACGTGGTGGTCTTCCACGGCTCGATGATATCTTATCTTGAGGGAGGCTTCCCGCTTAGATGCTTTCAGCGGTTATCCCGTCCATGCATAGCTACCCTGCTGCACCGCTGGCGCGATGACAGGTCCACCAGAGGCATGTTCACCCCGGTCCTCTCGTACTAGGGGCAACTCCTCTCAAATATCGACGCCCACGGCAGATAGGGACCAAACTGTCTCGCGACGTTCTGAACCCAGCTCACGTACCACTTTAATTGGCGAACAGCCAAACCCTTGGGACCTGCTCCAGCCCCAGGATGTGATGAGCCGACATCGAGGTGCCA
>CAJQMX010000035.1 GCA_905479515.1 uncultured Parasphingopyxis sp. | reverse complement strand
CCCGATCACGGTGGCCGAAGCCTCAACGATCAATTCTTTCGCGGTAATCGATCCTTCAACGCGGCCGGCGATGCGGGCCTGTTCTGCACTGATGCACCCTTTGACCGTGCTGTTGCCGGCCTGAACCAGCGTTGCGCAACGGATATCGCCTTCCACCCTGCCATCGACATGCAGGTCGACGGATGCATCTATATCGCCCGTGACGGTAACGTCCGAGCCGATGACCGAGAAGGTCGAATGGTTATCCGCGCTCGAGGGAATTGCCATTTCTTCTTTCCGCGACCGACTGGATTTCGAGAACATCGCGATCTGCCTCCAATAGAGGCCGGGGATTCACCGCTCGGCCGTTGATACGCACTTCATAGTGCAGGTGAGTTGCGGTCGAGCGGCCTGTGCTGCCCATTCTGCCGATACGATCTCCCCGACCGACTCGATCGCCGACCTGAACATCAATACCGGACAAATGTGCATAGCGCGTTACAACGCCTGCTCCATGATCAATCTCGATGCAGTTGCCATAGCCACCCTTCCGGCCAGCGAAACTTACGCGGCCCGGGCCGGTGGCGAGGATGCCCTGGCCCTGAGTGCCGCGAAAATCGATGCCTGTGTGCATTGCACGTCCGCGTGTGAAGGGATCGCGGCGCAGGCCAAAGGGGCTGGTCATCGAGCCATAGGCCGTCGGCTGGGCTGAGGGTATTGCGCGCAGCGAGAGTTCCATCACCTCCAAACGGTTCAGGGCGATCTCCAGATCAGCAATCTCGCTGTCGATATCACCATCCCGCGTCATCTCAGTGTGGACCGGTTGGAGCGGGCCGCCTTGTGCCTGCTGGCTCATGGCAGTCGGATCGAGGCCAAATTCGCGGATGGCTGCTGCCGTTTGCCGGGTGCGCGCTATAACAGCTCCGCGCAGGGTGCGGGCGAAGGCGACTTGATGGCGTTCGAGCGCCCGCAAGGACGCCGCTTCGGGAATGACTGCGCCGGTTTCGTCTGCATTGGCGCTATCTTCTGGTGCGCCCGCTTCGTCGTCGATTTCAAGATTGCCGAAATGACGGCGAACAAGCTCATCAAGCACGGCCTGACGCTGTTCGACGCGTGCAACCTGATCTTCAACTGAGCCGCGATAGGCGGCAACGCGGGCTTCGGTCTGCGATACATGCTGTTCGCGCTGGTCAAGTGCGATTCGGTCACTCGCGCCTTTCACCTGAAGGCCGATCATGACGAGCGTAACCGCCAGCCAGGCAAATGCGCCCAACGCGGCAATCGATACGACCCGGATCTGTAACTTACTGGAAATCCTGAAAAAACGCAGCTTACCGCCGGAGCGGATATGCAGTTCATGGTCAGGAAAAAGGCCCTTGAACCGAGACCATAGGCTCGGGCCTTCCTTGTTATTTCTAGACACGTGCAACCCTGTGAATTGAAATTTGTGAAATCCCGCTAGCAACAATGTTTGTGAATCGCGAATCTATCTAAGGCAGGCGGGACGAGTCGTTGGCGACGTGGGGCGAGTCGACGGAACCAAGCAAATAGGCGCGGTTTTGAGCCGCCTTTTGCTTTGAATGGCAGGCGAACGCTGGGTATAGGGCAGTTATGGCAAAGGGAACACATGACTATAGCGAGGACCCGCGCAATGCGGAGATCCTCATCAATATCAACGGAGACATTGTGCCGCGCGCTGAAGCGATGGTCTCGGTCTTCGATTCCGGCTTCATGCTGGGCGATGGCGTGTGGGAGGGGCTGCGCGTCCATCAGGGCCGGATCGCCTTTCTCGATCAGCATATGGACCGCCTGTTTGAAGGGGCCAAAGCCATCGACATGGATATCGGCATCGACCGGGACGCTCTTGAGCGGAGGCTTTATGAGACGATCGATGCCAACGGCGATTCCGAAGGCGTCCATATCCGCCTGATGGTGACACGCGGTATCCGCTCGACACCCTATCAGGACCCGCGCGTCGTCGTTTCTCCGGCCACGATCATCATCGTACCCGAATATAAGGAGCCGCTCCCGGCAACGGTTGAAAACGGCATCCGGCTGTTCACCGTGCATGTCCGCCGCGGCGATCCGGCGGTGCAGGACCCCAAGCTCAATTCGCATTCCAAGCTCAACTGTATCACCGCCTGTATCCAGGCGACCAAGGCCGGGGCGGATGAGGCGCTGATGCTCGATCCCCAGGGCTTTGTCGCGACCTGTAACTCGACGCATTTCTTTATCGTGCGCAAGGGCGAGGTGTGGACGTCGAGCGGCGATTATTGCCTTGGTGGAATTACACGCAGCACGGTTATCGATCTGTGCCGGGAAGCCGGTATCCCGGTGTTCGAAAAGAATTTCTCGCTGACTGACGTTTATGGCGCAGACGAAGCGTTCGTCACTGGCACCTTTGCCGGGGTTGTCCCCGTGACAGAGGTGGACGGACGCGAACTGACGAAAGCCCGGGGGCCGATGGTGGAACGCTTGCAGCAATTATACAGCGCGCGCCTTGCCACGGATACCGCCGCGCGCTCCCGCCCATGACCATCCGGATCGCAATGTGGTCGGGCCCGCGCAATATCTCGACCGCGATGATGCGCAGCTTTGGCAGCCGGGCCGATTGTGCCGTTGCCGATGAACCCTTTTACGGGGCCTATCTGAAGGACACCGGCTATGATCACCCGATGGCCGACACCATCATTGCCGATATGGATTGCAACTGGCAGTCGGTAGCCCGTGCCCTGAATGGCAATCCTGCCGATGGCAGCGCGATCTGGTATCAGAAGCACATGCCCTCAGAAATGGTCGGTCCGGTCGGAATCCATGATCTGAAGGCCCATCGCCACGCATTCCTGATCCGTGATCCGGAACGGATGATCGCCAGCTATGCGAAAAAGATGGAGGTGGTTTCCTTCGAGGATATGGGGCTGGAACGGTTGCACCTCTATTTCCGAATGGAAGCGGATCGGCTTGGCGATGCTCCTCCTGTCGTTGAGGGCGCGGATATCCTCGATGTGCCGGGCCCGATGCTGGAAAAGCTGTGCGGCGCTTTGGATATTTCCTGGGATCCTGCCATGCTGAACTGGGAGGCTGGCCGCAGGGATACGGATGGAGTGTGGGCGGCCCATTGGTATGGCCGGGTTGAAAACAGCACGGGTTTCGAAGGTGATGATCGGGGCGCTATCGAAATTCCTGATGAATATCGCGCACTCGCGGACCGGTGCCGCCCGCATTATGAAGCGCTGAGAGCGCACCGGTTGACGCTTTAACCGGCGCGCAATTGATTCTCAGGATGTATCGCAGGCTTGCTTGCTCTCCCAGTGCGCATCGCCCTGGAGAGAAATCGCGCCGGCCTCACCG
>CAJQMX010000034.1 GCA_905479515.1 uncultured Parasphingopyxis sp. | reverse complement strand
TCCAGCCGTAGGTTCGCGCGATCTATTCACGAACAGTTGTTTTGAACGTGAAGGCAAAGCCGCGAGCTTTGTCCGCGCCAGCTGTTTCCATGAACCAGAGAAACCGCTAGCCACAGCGATAGCAACTTTTGTGCGCTAGCGGCATTTGAGCGCGCGCCTGAGCTTGTCCCCCGCATAGCCGCCATCGGCGAAAACATGGCGCAGCCATGGGAAGCGATAGCGGATAGATTTGAGGACATCGACGGCCCCGTCGCGGTCCTGAATATCGGCGGCATGAACCAGGATGAAGATCAGATAGCCGCAGGTGTCAGTAACGATATGCCGTTTGCGGCCTTTGACCTTCTTGCCCGCGTCATAGCCGCAAACTCCTCCACTTTCCGTGGTTTTGACGCTCTGGCTGTCAATGACACCGCCACTGGGCGAGGCTTCGCGACCCTCGATTTCGCGCAGGTTCATAACCAGCACCATGTTGATCGTCTCGAACAATCCGGCGTTCCGCCAAGCGTAAAAGTACCGGCGCACTGTCGAGACTGGCGGAAAACACTTCGGCAGCATCCGCCACGCGCCGCCGCTCGATGCAACATAGAGCAACGCATTCACAACTTCGCGCATATCGGTCGTGCGAGGGCGTCCCCCGCTCTTGGCGGACGGGATAAACGGTGCTGTCAGTAGCCATTCCCGGTCCGTCATATCGCTTGGATATCGTAACCCTTCCCGGCTATGCTCACGCCGGGCAATACCAGTCCATGTCATCGTTCACTCCATCTCTTCGTAAAGACGGGCTGAATCACAACATCCTGGTATTGCTCAACTACTTTCGGATCGGGCTCTTAGGCGCTATCTGTCAAAATTTCTGGCATTTGCTACTTTTGTTCCATGAGCGAAACCAACCTGGCAGCAAAATGGATAGGCTTTGTGCTGGTCTTTCAGACATCACCCCAAAAGTTCACTTATTTGTTGCGCAGCCTTACTCCCAGAACCTATTGCACCGTCGATATATCCACGGGTTCCTTCACAAAAATCGGAACTGGCAAAAAAGACGCGGCCTTCCGGTCCGTCACGCAACCCTTCGCCGTATTTTTTGTTCCACCCCGGACGCCATAGACACCAGGTGCCCTGAGAATAAGGATCAAGATCCCAATCATAGCCGAATGAGCCAGTAACCTCGATGTCCGGCAAATATTTCCGCAATGTTGCCTGTAGCTGCTCTTCATCCTTCGTATCATAGTTGCTACGATCATAGCCGAAACCTACTATAAGTGAGTTTTCTTTACCTACATGATACGTAAAAAAATCATCAATCGCTTCATTTTCATCGCCGTAAAGCAGTGCGTTGGGAATTTCCCCTTTTACTTGTGCAAATACCTTAAACCCCCGCCCGGGGTGCCCCTCTTTGGAAGCAGCGAGTTTGTGTGGATGTATAGCGGGAGCAAACTCAATATCTTTAAGAACGTTTAGCGGTGCTGTGCACACAACCGTTCGAGCAGTGAATATTTCGCCGCTGTTCGTTTTCAAGACCACATGATCCGGCTTTTGCTCGACGCGCTTGACAACAACACCTAACTTTACTTCGGGCTTACCGTCGTCAATCATCTTATTGATGAGCGCGATCGTACCGTCTTTCAGCTGATAACGTGTGTTAACATCGAAATAGGTTCCAATATTATGGCCGCAAAGCGCAAAAATACGAAGTGCTTCACTCGCCGCTATGCTGGTCGTCGCCGCACTGGATGTTCCAGCCAAAAGCCGTTCGAAAATCGAGCGCTGTGAATCTGTGAGATCAAGCTGCTGCAACAACTCATGGATATTGTATTTTTCAATATCAAGTACATTTTTGCGCATATAATTCAAATCAAATGGTCGAGGATAAACTTCCCTTGCTTTATCTGTTAGGAGTTGTCCTCCAGCAAAAAGGTCACTGTAAACCTCCGAGATTTCGGGTTCAAAAGCCTTGCCATTCTTTAACTGGATTATACGCTCGGCGGTAGCCCCCGGTGTTTCAATAATATCCAAGCCATATCGCATCACTTCTGCCCAGACAAAGGGCTGCATCCAGTGTATCCAAGTTCCACCGAGTTCTACTTTGGTATCGCCATAAGGAGCATAGAAAGTACGGCCGCCAAGGCGATTGCGGGCTTCAAGAATTGTACAACTATAGCCATTCTCTTGCAAATCACGGGCAGCGGTAACACCGGCAAAACCTCCGCCAATCACGATGGTGTCATAGTCAAATTGTTTCTTTTCACCACTCTTGCCAGACGCACTTACCGTCGATGCTTGACTGGAAAGGCCAACAACCAGAGTGGCCGCTCCCGCTTTTTTAATGAACCGGCGCCGATCCAATTTGGATATATTGTTTTCCTTATTCATAATGGCTCCTGTATATTTACGATATTCTAGCATTTTGAAGAACAGCGTGGCCGGCAATTTGACCGTGCAAGCCGAAATAATCCTGCTGCATTGATCGATCATCAATCATGATCGAAGAATTGAAAATGCAATC
>CAJQMX010000033.1 GCA_905479515.1 uncultured Parasphingopyxis sp. | reverse complement strand
CCCAATCCTTATGCCGACTCACATCGGCCATGGCGGCATAGTCCATGCCCGCCCGTTTCAATTTGCGATCGGAATAGGGAAAGCCGCAAGGTTCGATAATATCGACGGGCACGCCAAAACAGGCGGAAGTCCGCAAAATTGTGCCGACATTTCCGGCGATATCGGGCTGGAACAGGGCGATGCGCATGACCGTCTCATACGCAGTAGGGCGAAGATGTCACAAGTTGGTCAAAAACGCTGTTGGCAAATGGTCCCTAGGGCGGCTATCAGGCGCGCCAAGAAGCCGCTGGGGCAGGGCTGCGAACCATCCACTTGTCCCGATGTCAGATGAGAACCATGAAGGCCCGACGAATGGCGACGGAAGACCATGTAGAACAGCCGGCAGGCGATCAGCCCGAACAAGAGGGTGTGCGCCGCCGAGATTTCCTTAATATTGCAGCTGTGAGTGTTGCCGGTGTTGGCGGGGTTATCGCAATCCTGCCGCTGGTGAACCAGATGAACCCTTCGGCGGACGTTCTTGCGCTCTCGTCGATCGAAGTCGATCTGGCGAACATCGAAAGCGGCCAGGCGGTCAAGACGATCTGGCGCAAACAGCCCCTGTTCATCCGCAACCTGACGGCGGAAGAAATCACGGAAGCCAATGCCGTTGATGTTGCAGGATTGCGTGATCCGCAAACTCTCGCTGAACGCACGGTAGAAGGCCATGAAAACTGGCTGATCACGCTGGCGGTCTGCACCCATCTCGGCTGTGTTCCGCTGGGCGCGGGCCAGGGTGAGAATAAGGGCGAATATGGCGGCTATTTCTGCCCATGCCATGGTTCGCATTATGACACGGCCGCGCGTATTCGCAAAGGCCCCGCACCGCTCAATCTTGCGGTGCCGGAATATGAATTCACCTCCGACACAACCGTCACGATCGGGTAAGGTAGACTGACATGAGTTTTCCCTGGGCTGCACAATACACCCCCACAAACCCATTCATGAAATGGATGGACGATCGGCTGCCTTTGCCGCGCCTCGTCTTCAATTCCGTAGGTGCCGGTTACCCGGTCCCGCGCAATCTGAACTATTTCTGGAACTTCGGCGTGCTTTCCGGCCTTGCGCTGGTCATTCAGATCGTCACCGGTATCATCCTTGCGATGCATTATGCGGCGAACAGCGAAATCGCCTTTGCATCGGTTGAGCATATCATGCGCGATGTGAATTCGGGCTGGTTGATGCGCTATCTGCACGCCAATGGCGCGAGTTTCTTCTTTATCGTCGTCTATATCCATATTTTCCGAGGGCTGTATTACGGGTCCTACAAGGCTCCGCGCGAGATAGTGTGGCTGCTTGGTCTCGTTATCTTCCTGCTGATGATGGCAACCGGGTTCATGGGCTATGTCCTTCCCTGGGGGCAGATGAGCTTCTGGGGCGCACAGGTTATCACTGGCCTGTTTGCAGCGATCCCGCTTGTTGGTGAAACGATCCAGCAATGGCTGCTTGGCGGTTTTGCGCCAGATAATGCCGCGCTCAACCGCTTCTTCTCGCTTCACTATCTGCTGCCGTTCGTGATTGCCGGGGTTATTATCCTGCACATCTGGGCGCTGCATCTCCCCGGTTCGAGCAATCCGACGGGGATCGATGTGAAGGGTCCTCAGGATACGATCCCGTTCCATCCCTATTATACGGCGAAAGACGGCTTCGGCGCTGGCGTGTTCCTTATCCTGCTGGCGATCATGGTCTTCTTTGCACCGAATTACCTCGGTCATGCGGACAATTACATCGAAGCCAACCCGCTTTCGACGCCTGCGCATATCGTCCCTGAATGGTATTTCTGGCCCTTCTACGCGATCCTGCGCGCTTTCACCGTCGACATTCTCTTCATGCCCGCCAAGCTGCTTGGTGTCCTGGCGATGTTTGCCTCGATCCTGCTGCTGTTCTTCCTGCCATGGCTCGACAAGTCGCCCGTGCGCTCAGGCAAGTTCCGCCCGCAGTTCAAGATCTGGTTCTGGGTGTTGATCGCTGATGTTGCCGTGCTGGGCTATTGTGGCGGCGCGCCTGCTGAAGAGCCATATGTCATGATCAGCCAGCTCGCTTCCATGTATTATTTTGCGCATTTCCTGATCATCCTGCCGCTGATTTCGAGGACGGAACGGCCATTGCCGATGCCGAATTCGATAACTGAAGCAGTGCTTGGCAAAGATCACGATGCGGCTCAGCCCGCAGCGGCCGAATAAGGGGTTTCGACATGGTTCGGATTATTGGATTTCTCGTCGGCCTCGGCTTTGTTGGCGTCCTTGGCTATTCACTGATTGTTGGCGCGATTGCGTACAGCACGGAAGAAGCACAGGGCCCGACGGCCTATGACTATCACCACCATGCTCGCGAAATAAGCTTTGCCAGCGATGGCCCGCTCGGCCGGTTCGACCGGCAGCAGCTGCAGCGCGGCTTTCAGGTGTACCGCGAAGTCTGTGCGGCCTGCCACAGTCTTGAATATGTCGCGTTCCGCAATCTGACCGATCTTGGTTTCTCAGAAGCCGAAGTTGATGCGATCGCTGATCAGTGGCCTATCCAGGTTCCGACCGTCAATGAAGAGACCGGCGAAGACACAACGCGCAACGCCATCGCTTCGGATCACTTCCCGCATGTCTATGCCAATGAAGTGGCCGGACGCGCTGCGAACAACAACGCCTATCCGCCTGACCTTTCGCTGATGACCAAGGCGCGCGAAGAAGGCGCAGCCTATGTCTATTCGCTGCTGTCCGGTTATGAAGATCCCCCTGCGGACCTGCCGGAAGAATTCCAGCCGGGAACAGGCCTCTACTTCAATCCCTATTTCGCGAACCTCAACCTTGCCATGCCGCCGCCTCTTTCGGACGGCCAGGTCAGCTATGCTGACGGCACTGAGGCGACGGTTGACCAAATGTCAGAAGATGTTGCCGCTTTCCTGATCTGGACAGCAGAGCCGAAGATGGAAGACCGCAAGAATCTTGGCCTTATCGTGCTCATCTTCCTGATTTTTGCTACCACGCTCGCTTTCCTCGCCTACAAGAATGTCTGGCGCGACCAGAAGCATTAGAGGATGAGCGGCGGGGCTGAACGCAACGCCGATCTGAAGGCGCTGATCCGGACGATCCCCGACTTTCCGAAGCCGGGGATCCAGTTTCGCGATATCACCACATTGCTGCTCGATCCGGCCGGATTTTCCACCGTGATCGAGCGCATGGCCGTCATGGTGGATGGCCCGATCGATGCGATCGCCGGTGTGGAAGCGCGCGGGTTTGTTTTCGGTGCTGCATTGGCGCGTGAACTGGGCACCGGGCTCGTTCTCGTCCGCAAGCGCGGGAAGCTACCCGGCAAGACGCTGACCGAGGATTATGCCCTCGAATATGGCAGTGACAGCCTTGAGATGCATTATGATGCTATTCCCCAGGGCGCGCGTATTCTGTTGATCGACGATCTTCTGGCAACGGGTGGTACAGCCCATGCTGCTGTCCGCCTATTGCGCGGGGCAGGGGCGGTTG
>CAJQMX010000032.1 GCA_905479515.1 uncultured Parasphingopyxis sp. | reverse complement strand
GCGAACACCTACAAATCAATACCCGAGTAATGAAAGGGTTATTGAATTAGGGGGTAGAGGGGAAAAGCGGAGGCCGAGCCCGGCCCCGTGGCTTCGCCATAACTGGGAGACAATTAAGAAACCGTAAAGAGCATGCAAGATAATTGCTGACAAGCTGCTCAGCAACCACTGGGGGACGCAGAAAAGGTCTGCGACCCCCAGAGCGCCTGAGAGGCGCCTTTGTCCGCTTACGGCGGACGTGCCCGAAATTCTATATATCGGGATTTTCCATTCTCCTCTTCAAATTCATCTATTGTCTTAGGCATCGTGATCGACTGCAAGTCGTTTATAATTTTCACTATTTTCATTTTTAAGGACTCCATATGCCGCGTGTGCGGCTATATTCTTTTTTCCCTTCAACCCGGGAATTTTAAATTTCCCGTTCTTCAAACAGTTCTTTTTGAAACTTCCGGTATTGCGGCGCAGAGACGGACCTTAAATGCTTGGTGCTCAGAGATTGGCCGCAGAGAGCAATTAGGAGCCGCTCAGCATTGCGCGAGCGATTGCAAACCATCCCCCAAACTCTCAACCGATGCGCTGGAGTTGCCCGCATTCATGCGGCTGGTCTGCTATTCATCTTGAAAAAAATGGTGTTTCGACTGATAATATTGGCATGACCAAAAAAAAAGAGACTGACAAAATTGTAAAGAGAAGAGCGGATGACATTATCGCTTCACGTGCGTCATCTATCGTAGAGCAAGCCGCACTTGCACGGGAAACATCATTATCGCGCGCTGCAGGTGGTCTTTCTGGTTCCGCCATGGAGCGGGCAGCGTTAGGCCAAGAAACTGCAGTATCTCGCGCTGTGCGCGGTCTTTCTGATTTTCCAACGTCCGCTCTGTTGAAAGCACAATTTAAGTCGCCCTTTGCTGAATTGATCGAGGGTTCGAAAACAAGCCTACTTGCATCCGGAATTTTGGAGCCAAATCACTTGTCTGCGTCCGCTGAGGCAGCGCGTGGAATCAGTAAGCAGTTAGATTTGCTTAATGGGCTGGGAAGCGCACAATGGAAGCGTGAGCTTTTGGGTTTTGACACCTCAATTATTCACGCAGTGGCTCGCCAGCAGAGTGGAATTGCAAAAGCCCTTGCCGGAATAACGGACAACCTATCAGCTACGACGAAGGCGCTTGAATTCGGTATGCCAAATTTAAGCGCCCATGTAGAGGAGGCAATTGCCAGTTTTTCATCCCTTAATTTAACCAATCAACGTTTTGCGGCACTGGCTGGAATAACGGACACCTACGGCCTTGGTAGTCTGCATCGGCAGACCGCTGAAACCTTACTAGGCCAATGGCATACAGCGCTTAATTTGCCGAACACATATTGGCGAGACTTCGATTATCGGCGTGAACTATACCGCGAAGCCGAGGTTGATGAAGGGCTGATTGAAGCTGACCCCGAAACCACGATTGAGCTGGCCATATCGAGCGGGGCAATCGTCGGTGAGATCATCGAAGAAGGCCGCTATATTGTTGGCAAAACTGCATCTGGAATCCTCACACTTACCACCTCAAATTTGGCGACTGACATATTCCAGCTGGTCGGAACGATCGAAACTGCGTTGCGCGGCCTTATTGCCCGTAAATTAAATGCCCACGCCGGAGACAAGTGGTTTAAACAGCGGGTGCCTGGTGCGCTCAACATAAAAGCAAAAGACACACGACAACGGGCAATTAAAGCTGGCGAGCCGCTAACACCATTGATCGAGTTTCTTACGCTTGGAGAACTCATGGAAATCGTTCTACAAAGCAAAAATTGGGACGAGGTGTTTGAGCCGATTTTCCGCAATCGCGATTGGTTTAAGCGCGATATTGAAGTGATCGGTGTCGCTCGTAATCCGAATGCGCATTATCGTGCGAACGATGGCCTACGTCTTACCGAAGCCTTGATTGTTTGGCAGCGCCTCAGCTCATACATCGAAGATGATGGGCAATGGGTAGTTGAGGCCGATTCTGACGAGTAATCCCCGGGATTGGGCGCGCAGCGGACATAGTATCTGACCTCTGCCAATGTCCGCAAATGGGGCGCAAGCTGAAGTTCCTGAAACGCGAACCAAAACGTCTGCTTCGTCGGCAATGCATCGCCTCCTCCATTATTGCACCGCTGGTCGATAAATCGCCTTCCCGTTTGCCTTCGCATGAATTCACATTGGGAAAAGCGGCAGATCTATCTTCCGCGTCCAAAGTATAATAGCATCCGGCTGAAGCCTCAATTTGGAGGTTGGAATTTGAATGGAAAATGTTTCCGTCGGCCAGCCTCCTACCAAGAGGTATATCATGAATATAAAAACTACCGCTGGGCATTCGCCGACAGGCTACCCGCCCGGAACCGAAGACGATAAAGTCCGAGTTTTGCACCGTGTTACGCCATTCGGCGAATGGCCAAAAGTTGCAGACCCTGTCGAACCGCTGATGAACGTTGCAATCCTTGATACAGAATCCACTGGTCTTGATCCGCTTCGCGATGTTGTAATCGAAATTGCCGTCGCATTTGTCATCGTCGATGCAATGGGAAGAATTATCAGGATCAAAAGCGCCGGGAAGTCATTGCAAGACCCTGGCGTTCCCTTGTCGCCAAAAATCGTCCAGCTCACCGGATTGACGGACGAAATGCTGGCCGGCCAGACTATAAATCCTGCTCGCATTGCTGCACTCCTGAATGAGATGGATGCGATCTGCGCCCATAACAGCTTTCATGACCGGCGATTTGTCGAGAGACTGCTCCCGGATCTTGATGCAAAACCATGGATCTGCTCCATGCGAGACTGCGATTGGGCTGGATGGGGCTTTGATGGAGCCAAGGCTGATCACTTGCTGATGCAGGCCGGCATGTTTAATCCGGTCAAGCATCGCGCAATGGATGATGTGATCAGTCTCACCAATTTGCTGACCTTTGTCACGCCATCCGGCAAACCTGCCTTGGGCGAAGCAATTGACAACGCCCGCCGCGACACTTGGCTGTTTGAAGCGCGCGGACTGCCATATGATTATCGCCAGATCATAAAAGATCGCGGTTGGCGCTGGAATGGCAAGGTCTGGTGGACTGAAGTCGCGCATGATCAGCGCGAGGCAGAAGAGGCTTGGTATGCGAGGGCATTAAAGCCGTTTTCGGGCACGCCCCATATCGAGCCAATCACATGGCTGGAGCGATACCGCTGATTCCTGAAGATTAAGATACGGGCAGCTGAAACGCTGCCCGGAGAACAATGAAATTGAAAGTGAATTTGAGCTTCCGAAGTGAATGGAAAAGCTCCGTCCAGAAAGGACGTCACTAAGTAAAGGAATATAGAATGAAGAAGAATACAACCGGCGCGGGCTGTCCGCGCAAGGCGATGACGCATGCCTTGCGCTATAAGCTGGGTTTGCAGGCAGAACGGACTGGAACCTGCGCCATAACCTTTGGAGCTATCATCTTTCCATCCGAGGCAGTGTTCAACGCCGCTGCAGATGCTGCCATCGATAACAGGCATGACATGTTAGTCAGCGTCTGGGCCGATAGCAGCTGCGAAGAACCATCTGGCTATGCGCTAATCCTGCGTTCCATCGACGGCGCTGAAGTTTTGGAAGTCGAGCCAGCGCAGCTCGATAAGAGCCGGCCATTGGTTATGGTCTCACTCGACCGAAAGCGGATGTTCTTTTTGAACGAGAGAGCCATTGTCGTGGAAGCGAAATGCGACCGTGGAGGAAAGGTCGAACGGGCAATTCGCCGGGGCAAATCCATATTGGATAAAGCTGCCGCTGATGGTTCTGAGCGGACTGTCCGATGGGAACATACCCGCGTCACCATGGAAGGAGATATTATCAAAACCCAGAACGACTAGATTTTCGCAGCGTATTTTTATTCACCAGCCAAACGGGCGGCATCTTCGGATGACCGCCCGTTTGGCGTTTCAGGACAATTTTTATGAAACCTCCCATATATTCGGAGAGGATCGTCACCTTCTCCGTCATATACCATCCCTATCGCCGCAACACCGAGCGCTTCATTCGCGCCTTTGGAGCTTTTGAAGTCAACCTCCAGCCTGGTGATGACGTGTTGTTCACGCGCCACCACCATACATATCAGGACAAGGATCGAACCGCTCCATTACTGGAAATGACGAAGCTGCTGGATCAGCAAACCGACTGCGTTTGCGCGGTTATGGAAGCTCCGGGCGGGTCTCACCGGCCAAAAGACAAAGCCGACTTTGCTGATGATGTTCTTCAAGCTTTTCCAATTTTCAATCTGGGTCTCCACCGCAAGATCCATGTTCACCGAACGGAAGACCAATATGTCAGGGTCAGCGCCGAACTGTTTGGCATCCCTTTGGCTTCCGCAATGGCCGGGCCATCGGAAAAATCCAGGCGAGCAGCAGATCACGCTCAGGCGCTGTGGCTGTCTTGGGTTTTCAATTGTCTCGCCGAAGATCCGGATCAGGCGAGCTTGGTAGCGGCGTTCCAAGCTTGGCGCCGCGTCGACGACCTCCGTCCCGTTACTTTGTAACAAAAAGAACCTGCTGAAGATCAGCAGGAGAAAGAAAAATTATGATCAAATAAAAAACGTATCCGCATTCCTGACAGTTACGGCCCGCCCTTTGGCGGGCTTTTTTTATGAAAGAAACAAACTCATGACTAACCCAACGAAAATTGAACAGCAGCTGGCACGCGAAGCCAATCTATTTGCAGCACGCGGCAGTGCAGGCAATAAAAATGGAACCCGCACCTATATCGTTGCTGATTTTGAATATGCTTATGATCGGGACCGCCATCACGGATATAAAGTAGCCGAAGGCGTAGACGCTGAAGAAAAGATCCGCTGGCCGTTCCACCGCATCGCAGCAGCATCCTGGTGCGTGATGCGCTTCAAACCGAACTCGGACACTCCAGAGATTCAAGGTCCGGTTGTTCTATCCGCCGATGATCACAGCGAACAGGAAATAGTCTCTGCGTTCTTTGACGCTGTGGACCAGGAACCAGGCGCTGTTCTGGTGACATGGGGCGGGGAGCATAAAGACCTGGCAGTTCTGCGCCGGGCCGCAGGTGAATTCGATCTGATCATGCCCCAACAGCTGCGCGAACTCTCGCCAGTCTCGGACCGCAGGATTGATCTATGCGGCGCCGTCTCTATCCGCGCGGAATCCGTCCATCTTCCGGAATATGCAGCAGCTTGCTCGATCCCGGCAAAGCCGTCACCGTCCAAAACCATTGGCGAACTGGTCGAGAATGGGAAGTGGCCGGACGTCGAGGAGCAAGCGTTGGCTGACGTCATGACGACAGCGATCATCATGCTGCGCCATCTCAAATCCCACGGGCTGATCCGGTGCGCAATTCCAGCATGCAGTTTGGCGCTGGCAAACGCAGCACTGACCGCAAATCCGCGCAGCGAGTTTTTGAGGCGAACGTTCAAACCCTGGGCTCAGCTCAAAGATTCCACGGCCAATTATACCTGCCCGATCTACCGGGCAGCGTAACCTATCTTCAACCACAATATGCCCGGGACCGTTTCTACTGCTGGCTTTGCCACCGCGTCGATCAGTAGAGTGATTGGGGGAGTCGCGCTTGGCAGAATGGTCCCCGAGCGCTCAGCGAATATTTGTTGCAGCTGAAATTCTGTGATGAGAGGATCGATCTGACGGTTTAATAGCATGAATGGCGGGGCGCGGTTGCCTTTTTGGCAATTGCGTCCCGGACATTTCTATCGCCGCCACGAGTTTTTGACAGCCAGTAAATTTGTCCAAATTTGGGACAGCCAATTCATAGTTTGGCAAAAAGCTACTCGATTTTGGGCTTTTGTTCCATACCCATATGTGAACAAAGATTTACTCTCCTCTATTGAGCAACAGTTGCTCCTTGCGCATCCGATCAATCATGTGATCGGATCAATTGCACTTCGTTGTGAAATATCAATAGCCCTTCATTCCATGCTGAAGGGTCGACATGAGTAACTCGCCTTCAGAAGATATCGAACAGCAAGCTGGCCCATCAAATCGCCAGGCAAAAATGCTTAAGCTTCGTGCGCGCTTAGAAAAATCTTTCGGCCACCAAAAATCAATCATGCTCAATCCCGAAGAAGTTACGCTTCTGGCAGAAATTGGCGCGTTCGAAATGCTTGATAAAGAAATCAGCCTTGAAAGGACAAAAGAATGCAAAAGAAGGAGCTCTATCGAAGAGGCGAATATTATCTCGCCTTCGATTTCAAGAATGACGGCACCCCGAGGTCTACGAATCTCTACATCTTCTGGTATGACAGATCAGCAGGACGGCTCAGAAGCCGTTCGACAGGCACGGCGTCAGTTCTCGAAGGCAAAGAGAGACTAGATAGGCACTACGATGAACAGGTGAGCGACTGCAAATTTTGTCCGACTTGCGGGCAATCATTCGCTGGTTACCCGAGCCCGCTAGTAGCGGAAGCAATAGGAGAGTATGTAAAGGCCACTAACTATAAGGCTGCGGAACCTCGGCTTGAGCACATATTAAACTATCTGGAAGCAAAGAGCCTAGAGTCCGCTCGCGCGGACGATGTTGATGATCACTTCATTGATGGTTTCCGGGTTTGGGCGGCCAGTATCCCTATCGTCTCGCCAAAAGGGATGTCCCGCCCACGCACCTCAGGCACAATCGAAGGTAGTGTTAGACAACTGCGCGCAGCAATTAACTTTGCCTTCAAGGCACGCAAATTGCCGCATGTCGCGGACTTCGAGGTAAAATCGGCAAACGAAGTAAGTCGTTCTCCATGGTTCCGCGCAGACGAAGTTCAACTGGTGCAGATGTTCCGCTACGCCTTGGTTCTAGATCATCCTGATACGGCGACAGACAAACAGCTGACCAAATGGAGGCGGGAGCGGGAAGGATTGTTGAATTTTCTCCGATTGAGCGTTGCCACTTGGGCGAGACCAGATGCGGTATTTGATTTTTCAACGGCTCCGGAACGCGATCAATGGCAGTCGCATGTGGGGTATATAAATCTCAATCCCAAGGGCCGGGCGCAGACAAAAAAATATCGTCCCCTAATTCCTGCTTCCAGACAGATGGTTGCATTGCTGGACGCCAATGAAGGCCCCTTCATCAAGGTCAAATCAGTAAGAACTGCCTTTCGTCAGATGGTCGCGACCTTAGACTTTCCGGTCGATGGCCAGAGCGGAATGAAGCTGATCCGCCGGAGTGTCTCCACCCTTCTAAGACCGATCTTGGACGACAGTGGTCAATGGCATCAAGGTCGGATGATGATGGGACATGTAAAACCGAATGAGTCCGATAAATACGCAACACCGTATCATCCAAAATACATGTCTCACGCGTTATCCGCTACAGAGGCTTTGATTGATCGGATTGAAGAAGCGGCGCCCGGGGCATTTTCATAAATTTTTAAAGTCTTGTGTCTGCAGGTTTAGTTGCCTTTACTTTTCGGTTGGCTAGGTAAGGCCTCATCGTGGCGAAATCTGCGCGGTCAATTTCCTTATTCCGCGCGACTACGTTAGAAATTATATTCTTTCCTGAATGCGCTCCCCATTGCGGTTGCTTTGTGAATTACAGATCCATTCGTATCACTTTGCATGGATCCGTATGTGGAAAAGCGCAGAATGCGCCAAGCAGAGCATCAATAGAATCGAAGACCGTAGCTGATGTGATTCTCACGTTCTCGGCAGAAGAGAAATACGTTTTCGAGACAGCCGGCTTGATTACCTTCGCACCGATAGTTGAAGCAATTCAACAATCAGGTGAAAATTGGTTTCGACGAAGGCATTTTTATTTTCACGGAATGTGTAGATTAGCCAATATTACTTTAGGATCAGAAATTTTAGGAAATGTCAGGGCCGAGCGTCCATTGCCTATCCTCCATACTGCAGGCCTAGGCTTATATTTGGCTCTATCGCGCGCACCTTTGCCAAGGCTGCGGCTGACGCCGGTCCGCGGGCCAACGACAGTCCCCTGAGACGACATTTTGCGGATGCCGAAGCGGTAAGCTTCTCGGGGGTCAATTCCCTTCAGCAAATATTTGCGGATAGCTACACTATTGCGAGCAACTTGAATGTCTACTGAGCCGTCGGGCGCCGGTTGATGGTTCTGTGACCGCTTTCGTGGCGGTTCTCCCTTATTTTCCAAGCTTGTAATCCAGCGGGGAACGAGATCTGTAAATTCTTCGATCAATTGCTCAGGCACATGAACCTGCCAGTGAACATGATCGTGTCCGTGCTCAGGGTCTTGCTCGCGGCTATATACATAGGTCGGGGGCACGCATATCTCCAACTGCTTGCACCTAGTCCTCAACCACCGGCAGAACCGCTGGTTCCTCAGCTCTTTGAAATTGTCATGGCCCGTTTCAGTAAGATCCCAATTGATCGTCACATACATATTGAGCTCGAATTCGGCATTAACATTGCTGTTCGGATACGTCCTAGCTGACTGTTGCCCCCCAACTTGTTTTGCAAATCTCGTCGCGTGATGAAGATTGCGAGCTGCAGCACGGCTAATATACTTTGATGATTTAGTTTTTTTGGGTTTTCTAGAATGTTGCACGATGATCTCTAAGTTTGTTCCTGTAATAGACATAGAGCTCTTAGGATGAGGAAGTTGCTTTACAAAGGCACGTTTTAAGCAGTGATCCAATCTGGCACAGATTTGATCTAGGTATTGGGAACTAACAAATCGAGATGCTGTATCCGAAATTGGGCGCATTTCGGGCCGACGGCAATTGGGCCGTTTGCGGACTGTCCGCTATTGGATGCTGAGCGGTGGAAAGCGGACCTTCGGCTACCGCCCCATGGGTGGACGGCTCTCCGTTGGTGAGGGTTCGACTGGTGTTTTTACATTGCTGGTTGGAGCGGCCATGTGTCCGACCTGTGTATGCGGCACATATTGCCGCTGGCCCTAATGCCATTCGCGCGAAGCGGGTCCCGATCAATTGCACGCACTCGAAGTGCTCGGGCGTTTCGGGGTTTTCCCGTTTCGGCGGTTTCAACCGGCTTTTTGCATCAACTCCTGTCTCTCCTTTCCAACCTCTTTAGCGCGCTCTACTCAGCGCTGCTTATATCATGCCGCAACCGGATTGCGATAGTGTTCTCCGCTCATCATCATAGCCCAGATCGTGCGCGCGT
>CAJQMX010000031.1 GCA_905479515.1 uncultured Parasphingopyxis sp. | reverse complement strand
ATCGAAACGGATCTGCTGATATTTGTATCGCGCGAAAGGCTGAATGTAGGAGACAAGAAGAAAGTCGAACAACATCAGGACCAGGATGAGCATGTAAACGGGGCGCATCAGCCGTCCGAAAGACGCGCCCGAAGAGTTCAGCGCATCAAGCTCCGACGACATGGACAGATTGCGGAAAGCGAGCATGACGCCGAGAAAGGCGCCCAGCGGCAGCGCCAACCCCAGATAATGCGGCACCAGATTGGCGAGCATCCGCCAGACGACGTCCACCGGCCCCTGCTCGGCCAGAACAAAATCGAACAGCCGCAACATGTGCTCCATCAAGAGCAGCATGCCCGCCACCGTCAGCGCCAGAATAAGCGGCGTCGAAACAGAGCGGAGAATGTAACGATCTATGAGCTGCATGGGCGGGAGCGCACCTGCCGAAAAACAAAACTGGCGGCGCCCGGCCGGGCATCGCCGGCCCGGCAACGCCTGGGACAACGGTCTCTAGCGAATTCCGGACCGTTTCGAAAGCCAGCAACCCAAAAACCGCAGGTTTTCAAGTCGATTTTAGGACACCGCCCCGGCCGGCAACGGCTTATTCCGATTTTGAGCGCCGATCTCGGTTCGGGCAATATGGGCGGTCGCAAAAAACATGGCGATATTGAAGACTTGGGAAAGCCCGGCCTCGGCCACCAGCATCCCCGCCACCGCCGCCTCCGGGGCGCCCACAATCGGGGCGAGGCTGAGCGCAGCCCCCAGATAGACGATGTCCTGATTGGGCAGAAAAGGGACGCGGCTGAGGACAAGCTGCATGGTGATGAACATGATCCAGGCCATCACCGGCGCCCCGGGAAGGGCCGATGCGTACATCGCTGCATGAAGCAGGATAATCAGCGCCTGCCGCCCGCCATGGACGCTGATAAGGCGCGGCATCACCCCCTTGGGCAGCGCCATCAGCTTGTCTCGGAAAATCATCACCAGCACCGACAGCGTGCCGGCGGACAGGAACGCCAACGCAAACAGCCAGCGCGCGCCCGGAAACGCTTCGAGGCCGGCTTTGAGCCCGCCGGTCGCCGCGAGCGTCACCAGCAGGACGACAGTGGCCGCGTTGGAGGCGAAAGCCGAGAGAAGGTTGTTGTCCTTTACGCCCACAAGGATGGTCTTGTGCGGCAAAGATAGACAGCGACGCGCCCAGATCGTCAGGAACGCCTCGCCGGAATAGCCCATCACGGCGAAATTATAGACGCGCTTTCGAATGAAAACGAAAAAATGGCGCACCAGCGGCCGCGACCAGACAATTTCGTAAAGCGCCAGCTCCGAGACCGGCAACGCGAAAAACCGCAAACCAAAGAAAAGATAGAACCACGGGCTTTCCGGCAGCGATCCGATCACGTCGCGCCAGCCCATATGGGTCAGCTTGTAAAGGAGATAGACGATGATCGCCGCCAGAAGGGTGTATTGAAGAACTTTCAGACCCTTCTGCACCTCTTCGCGCTCGCGCAAGACAGACCAGCGGCGCGCCGCGCCATTGGCGGCGGACTTGATCAGGGGAACGATCATTGGCGTCTGTCAGGCATCGGTGTGGGTCAGGCCGCGCGCTTGCGCGCAGATGCTTCGGGCCGTGGACGCGCATGACGGCGGCTGGGCTGAAACTGGTCGAGGGCCTCGTAATAATGGCCGACAAGTTCTGCGAGCACCGCATCCCAACTGAAGCGCGCCGAGTGTTCACGCGCCGCCCTGCCGAACCGCCGCCTTAAAGGCGCGTCATTGGCGAGCATCGCCAGCTTTTCCGCAAAGCCCGCCGCATTGGGTTCAGCCACATAGCCGGTGACGCCGTCTTCAATAAGCGAACGCGATCCGGCCGCCGACGCGCCTACGGAGGGAAGCCCCGACGCCATGGCTTCGAGCGTCACATTGCCGAAGGTTTCGGTAATCGACGGATTGAAGAAAATATCCGCGCTGGCATAGGCGCGGGCGAGACCCTCGCCCTGCAAATAGCCCGCAAATACTGCGCCGGGCAGGAGGTTGGCGAATGTTTCGCGCTCCGGCCCGTCCCCCACGACCAGCGCCTTCAGGTTCGGCGCCTTCAGTTTGGCGCGGTTGAACGCGTCGACAAAAATGTCGATGCCTTTTTCAAGCACCAGCCGCCCGACAAAGGCGACGACCACGTCGTCCGTATGGAAACCGTTGGCCTCACGCCAGGCCATGTCGCGCCGCGCAGGATTGAAAATATCGCCATCGACGCCGCGGGCCCACAAGCGGATATCGCGGCCGATCCCGTCGCGTTTCAATTCATCAGCCATGGAATGGGACGGCGGATATACATGCTCACAGCGGTTGAAGAAGTAACGCATATAGTCAGTGACGTATTTCTCAAGCCAGCGGAGATTGTAATAGCGCGGATAGGTGTCGAAACGCGTATGGAAAGACGCCACCGCCGGAACGCCGAATTTGCGCGCATAATTGAGCGCGCCGTAACCGGTGTAATCGGGCGCGGCGATATGAACGATGTCCGGACGGAAACTGTCGAGCGCGCGCTTCGCCTTGCCGTGAAGGCCGAGGCCCAGACGATATTCGCTGCGCCGGCCCGGCAGCGGCACAGACGGAATGGAGATCAGTTTTCCGGCGTGATCGAACGCCGGCGTTGATGTCGTCGGCGCGAACACCAGCACCTCATGACCTTCGCGTTCAAGATAGGCGACAAGCGTGTTGAGCGCGCGCACCGGTCCGTCCATGACGTAATTATAATTGCCGGAGAAAATAGCTACGCGCAGCTTTCTGTCTGATGGCGTCAAAGGCGCGTTCATTTAAATACTCTTGGTCGCTTGCCGGGCCGGCCGCTCCGGCGCAAAGGATCAGGGTGCCCGGGGCCGTCATTCACAGCCGCATTAAAGGGGCGAAACAAGCATTATATGGGGGATATATCAACTCCCTGTGACGGTTCGCCAGTCTCGCGTCAGTCCTCGCGCTGACCCTCGGTCCAGTCCCAGAACAGGGCCGAGATGTCGGCGCCGCCAAAGCGCCTGACTTCCTGCACCCCGGTCGGAGAAGTCACATTAATTTCAGTGAGATAGTCGCCAATTACGTCAATCCCGACAAAGATCAGGCCGCGCTCGGAAAGGACCGGACCGATGCGGTCGCAAATCTCCTGATCGCGCTCGCTCATTTCCACCGCTTCAGCGCGCCCGCCCACATGCATGTTGGACCGGG
>CAJQMX010000030.1 GCA_905479515.1 uncultured Parasphingopyxis sp. | reverse complement strand
TGGCGATAAACCGCCCAAACTCCAATTGCTCATAGGCCAGCTTGTTCGGGATCGGGGCAAAGGCGATCATCGGTGCCTGATTGCCGGTCGCTTTGAATATGCCTCCCAAAAGACAGGGAATGTAGTTGAACGTCGCGCCGGTGCGGTTCGCAATCCCCGGCAGAACCCGATGCACCAGATAGGCGTTGGGACTCGCAAAATCGAAAATGAAATCGACGCTTTTGGTCATGTTACCAGCTTTCCTTCCAGGGACGCAGATCCAACTCATGCGTCCAGGCGCTGCGCGGCTGATTATGGAGCATGACATAGTTGGCGGCGATGGCATCGGGTGAGAGGATCGCATCCTCGTCCCGCTTCGCATCCACATCCGGCAGGTTTTCCCGAATGAAATTGGAATCTATGGCCCCATCAATCACGACATGGGCGACGTGAATATTCTTCGGTCCAAGCTCGCGCGCCATGGACTGGGCGAGCGCTCTCAGCGCAAATTTCGCACCCGCAAAGGCCGCATAGCCCGATCCGCCGCGCAGGCTGGCTGTTGCCCCGGTAAACAGGATTGTGCCCCGGCCCCTCGCCTCCATCCGCCTGGCAACCTCCCGGCCCATCAGGAATCCCGAAAATGCCGCCATCTCCCAGACCTTGCGAAAGACGCGCGCCGTCGTCTCCGCGATCGGGAAATTCACATTGGCACCTATGTTGAAGACCGCCACTTCGATCGGTGCGATCTCCCTCTCGATGCGCTCAACAAGCGCGATCATCGCCTCCTCGTCGCGCGCATCGACCGGGGTCGCATGGGCGACATGGCCCTCCGCTCTTATGCTTTTTGCCAATGCTTCGAGAGCATCTGTATTGCGGGGCCGCCGGGCCAGACACGCCTGATAGCCTTCTTGCGCAAAGGCACGCGCAATCGCGCCGCCCGTGTCTGCGCCAGCGCCGATAACGAGACAGGCTCCTGATTCCGGTTCGTTCATCATAGCAATTTGCGGGTTGTTTAGAGCAAAGGCAATTCATAGCTTGCATTGCACAGCCGCCACGCCCCTTTTATGGCAAGCGCAGTTTTCCGTTAACAGGCCACCCATTCTTATGTCCGACATGCTTTCCATCACACTTCCCGACGGTTCGGTTCGCGAAGTTGCGCGCGGGACAACCCCGGCGGACATTGCAGCGGATATTGGCCCGGGCCTTGCCAAGGCCGCGCTGGCCGCCAGGGTCGACGGGGAAGTGCGCGATATCATGCGCCCGCTGGAAAGCGATGCGCAGCTTGCGCTGATCACCTCACGCGATGAGGCCGATGCGCTGGAACTGGCCCGGCACGACTATGCCCATATCCTTGCCGAGGCCGTGCAGTCCGTGTTTCCCGGCACCCAAATCACCTTTGGCCCATCGACCGATGACGGTTTCTATTATGATTTCGCGCCCAAGGACCGGCCTTTCACGGACGAAGATCTTCCCCTCATCGAAGAGGAAATGCGCAAGATCATCGCTGCCGACAAACCGCTGCGCCGTGAGGTGTGGGAGCGCGACGACCTGATCGCGCGCTGGGAAAAGGATGGCGAAAGTTTCAAGGCCGAATGGGCTGCCGAGCTTCCCGAAGGCGAAGAGCTGAGCGTCTATTGGTCCGGAGACGACTGGATGGACATGTGCCGCGGACCGCACCTGGCCTCGACTGGCAAGCTTGATCCCAAGGCGTTCAAGCTGCTGCGCGTATCGGGGGCTTATTGGCGCGGCGACCAGCGCAATCCGCAGCTTTCGCGGATCTACGGCACAGGCTGGCTTAACAAGAAGCAGCTCAATGCACATCTGCATATGCTGGAAGAAGCCGGCAAGCGTGATCACCGCAAACTTGGCCAGGAAATGGATCTCTTCCACTTCCAGCCCGAGGCGCAGGGCAGCTGTTTCTGGCATCCCAAGGGCTATGTGGTCTGGCAGGCGCTCGAGCAATATATGCGCCGGCAAATCGCGGCGGCGGACTATGACGAAGTCAAAACGCCGCAGTTGATGGACGCGCGGCAATGGGAGCAGTCCGGCCATTGGGGCAAGTATCGCGAGAATATGTTTGTCGTGCCCGATGAAATTCCGAGCAGCGAAGACGATGCTCCGATCATCAGCGGCACATCCGACATGATGGCATTGAAGCCGATGAACTGCCCGGCCCATGTGCTGATTTTCCGCCAGGGTATCAAAAGCTATCGCGATCTGCCGCTGCGCCTCGCCGAAATGGGCTGCTGCCACCGCAATGAGCCGCATGGCGCGCTGCACGGCCTGCTCCGCGTGCGTCAGATGACGCAGGATGATGGGCATATATTTTGCCGCGAAGACCAGTTGGTGGACGAGGTGCGACACTTTTGCGACCTGCTCGACAGCGTATACAAGGATCTCGGTTTCCCGGATTACAAGATCAAGCTCGCTCTTCGCCCCGAACAGCGTTTCGGCAGCGATGAAATGTGGGACTGGTCGGAGCAATCCCTGCGCGATGCCGTGAAAGCGGCAGGCCGCGACACGGAAGAATATGGCTGGGAAGAACTGCCCGGCGAAGGTGCATTTTATGCGCCCAAGCTCGAATTCCACCTGACCGACGCGATCGGGCGGACCTGGCAGGTCGGCACGATCCAGACAGATACGGTTCTGCCCGAACGGCTGGACGCGAGTTATGTCGGTGAGGATGGCGAACGCCACCGACCGGTCATGCTGCACCGCGCGATCCTCGGGACCTTTGAACGGTTCATCGGCATCCTGATCGAAAGCCATGCGGGCAAACTGCCACTCTGGCTTGCGCCGGTGCAGGCGGTTGTTGCGACAATCGTGTCGGACGCTGACGAATATGCCGAAGAGGTTGCCGCCAGACTGCGCGCTGCGGGGATCCGCGTCGAAACCGACCTGCGCAACGAGAAGATCAATTACAAGGTCCGTGAGCATAGCCTGACCAAGGTGCCCAACTTACTCGTCGTCGGAAAGCGCGAGGCCGAGGAAGGGACGATCGCGCTGCGCCGGCTAGGAGCAGACGAGCATCAGAAGGTGATCACACTGGATGAGGCTGTCGCGATGCTCGCAGCCGAAGCGATGCCGCCGGATCTTGCTGCCGGAGACTGATATGAAGCTCGTAAGACCGGGCACCGAGATAGAAACCGTTGATACCCCCATGCATATCCCGCGCCACCGGCACGCCGCACCCTATGCGGCACTCGTTTTGAGTGGCGGATATTGCGAGAGCGGGGACCGGGGTCGCTTCAAGGTCGGCCCAGGAGATGTGCTGATCCACCATCCGTTCGAAGCCCATCAGGATATATTCAATGGCTCTCGGGTGAAAATTCTAAATTTGTCGCTGACAGGTATGCCGATGATGGCAAGTGGCAGGGTCCGTGACCCCGACACCATCGCCCTGCTTGCCGAACGGGATCCTATCGCAGCGGCGCAATTGCTCCAGAATGACCTGCTTCCTGGCCCCGATGCTATGGACGATTGGCCAGACCGGCTGGCGTCCGCCCTTACGGCTGACACCGTGGACCGGATCGAATATTGGGCCGCTGAAAACCAACTCGCTCCTGCGACCGTGAGCCGTGGTTTCCGGGCAGCCTTTGGCATCGCGCCGAGCACGTATCGGCTCGAACAACGGGCCCGTCGTGCAGCGATGACGCTGCTGAAAACGCGCGAACGGTGCGCCGTTGTTGCAGCGGAATGCGGCTTTGCAGACCAAGCCCATATGAGCCGGACGGTTCGCAGACTCTACGAAACGACACCGGCCCAGCTTCGCGCGGCCTGACATCAAATACGTTCAAGACTCTCGCCATGTCGGCGGTCCATATATATTCCATGAACAGACGCCAGCTTCTCTTTTCCGGAGGCGCACTCGCCGCCGCGACTGCCCTTCCGCTTCCCCTGCTCGCCCAGCGTGAACCCAACCGTACCAACTGGACCGTAGGCACGTCCGAAGGTCTGGATGCGCTCTGCTTCCTCGGAGCGCTTTCAGGCGGTGAACTCCATCTTCGTTTTCACGCCGAGGCAGTGGCTGAGTTCGGTCCCCGGCTGCCTGAAGCGATCCGCGATGACGTTCCCGCGATCTGGGCGCAGGCGGAAGAGGAGGGATTCGGCCTACTTGGACCCAATCTCTGCGCGGCGCTGTCAGGCGGGAATGTTTCAACGATCGATGGAGTCATTGCGCTGCTCGAGGATCCGGAAACCCGAATTCGTCCGTCTTTCGAAGCGAGCCCGTATTGGGATGGGGAGGATTGGGCTTGGCTTACGCGCCAGGCTCCACGCCTGACCGCTATCTTCACCGCGATGCGTGATGCGGGCTTCGCCGAATTTCATGCCGAGCGCCTCGGTGCCGATATCGACGATCATATCTCCGACACTGAAGCCGCTCTTGCCAACTATGATGTCGTTCGTTGGCATGAGAAGCTGACCGGTCGCGCCTTCGACGCAGAAATTCGCGTACTTCTGCTCCTGTTTGCCAAGCCCTATGGTATCAAGGTTCAGGGACAGACATTCCTCCAATCGATAAATAATACGATCGCGACGACGGTTCGGATCGCCGCACACGAAATGCTGCATCCGCCTTTCCCGATGGACGGGCCTGCAGCGACAGCAGCAATGGCCGTACTCGGCGCAGACCCGTTGATCGACCGGATCATCCGAGAGCATGATCCGCGTTGGGGCTATACGACCCTCGAAGGCTATCTGAACGAAGATATGTGCGAAGCGCTGGATCAGTTGATCAGCGAGGCACTTGGGGTCGGCCGTAATCCAGCCGACCGATGGCGCCGGGCAGACGAAGGGATGCATGTTCTGGCAGCAGGGCTCTATGGAATGCTCCGTGACGATCAGTGGATTGAAACTGGCGGTGATATCGAACGCTGGATAGCGGACGCGGCACCCAGCGGACGCCTTGCCCCGGCCCGGCTACACCCCATAGCGGCGCGCGTTCTGGAACGGCCTGTCGACGCGTTATGGCCGCTTCCCGCAACCTCATAGCACGATCAACAGCCATTCTATGGCGCACCGTCTTCCATTTGCGTGCCGAACACCTTAAATAGAAGGAGGAATCGAAACCCAAGGAGATATTGCTATACGCCCCCCAATGACCCGCCGCCCTGCGGCACCGCCGATGAACGGCCCTCGTTACAATCAGTTCATTCAATCGCCGAAGGTCCGTGTGATCGACGAGAATGGCGACAATCTGGGCGTATTGCTGACCAATGAAGCGATCGAGCAGGCCGCTGATGTTGGCCTTGATCTGGTTGAGGTCTCGCCGAATGCGGATCCGCCCGTCGCGAAATTCCTCGACGTCGGCAAATATAAATATGAGGCCCAGAAAAAGGCCAATCTCGCTCGCAAATCGCAGAAGACGCAAGATATCAAAGAGATCAAGATGCGTCCGAACATCGACGATCATGATTATGACGTGAAGATGAAGAAGGTTCACAGCTTCATCGACGATGGCGACAAGGTGAAAATCACACTGCGTTTCCGCGGCCGCGAACTGTCGCACCGCGAACTCGGTATGAATCTTCTACGCCGCGTGCAGGAAGATACCAAGGAAAATGCCAAGACCGAAGCCCATCCCAAGATGGAAGGCCGGCAGATGCTGATGGTGCTCGCACCGAAATAAGCCTGACTTACCACGCTGATTGAAACCGCCGCCCGGAAAGCGCATGGGGCGGCGGTTATGACTGTGCCGCGCTTCGTCTTTCCATTGTTTCTGCTGGGCAGCATCATCCTGTCTGCTGGCCCATTATTCGTGCGCCTCGCCGATGTTGGCCCCGTGCAATCTGCATTCTGGCGCCTCGCCATCGGTGCGCCGCTGCTGATCCTTTTGGTGCGTACCGTCGAAGGGCGTATTCCGCGCCCGCCTTCCGGCTGGAGCATTATCTGGCTGGTGCTTGGCGGCCTCTTTTTCGCCGCCGATCTGGCAAGCTGGCATCTCGGTATCGAACGCACGACGCTGGCCAATTCAACCCTGCTTGGCAATGCGGCGGCTTTTCTCTTCCCGATCTGGGGCTATCTGATGGTGCGGCGCTGGCCGACTCCACTGGCTGCGCTGGCCTTGCTTATGGCGGCGGTCGGTATCGCGATATTGTCTGCTCAGTCTGCCTCGGTATCGGCCGCCAATCTGAATGGCGATCTCCTGTGTCTGCTCGCGGCCATTTTCTACACCGGCTATCTGATCGTGATGATCAAGGCGCGGGCCGGCCTGTCCGCGCTTTCGACGCTTGGCTATGCAACCGTCGCAGGTGCGTTCTTCCTCCTGCCGGTTGCGCTGCTCGATGGCGGAGCTTTCTGGCCGCAGGACTGGACACCCCTGCTTCTGCTCGCGCTCAGCAGTCAGGTCGCCGGGCAAGGCCTGATCATCTATGCCCTGCCGCACTTGCCACCGCTCGCAAGCGGCCTGGGACTGCTTATCCAGCCGCTCTTTTCCGGCCTTTTGGGATTTTTGTGGTTCGCAGAAATTCTGACAATGATCGATGTTGCCGGGATGGCGATGATCTTTGTCGCGATCCTGCTCGTTCGCCGTCCGAGCACCGCGGTGCCCCCCGTCGAGAAACGCGTTCCACCGACACTTGGGGGAGCCCAAGCTCCGGATAGTTAAGCAAGCTTCAGCGCGATTTATTCTTCGGGCAACTCCGCAGGCGGTTCCCATAATTCGATCGCATTGCCTTCGGGATCATGGACCCGAGCGAAATGGCCATAGCTACCATCCATGTCCCAGTCGTCCTTGCGGATAACCTCAATTCCGGCAGCCTCCAGTTTT
The DNA here is from genome assembly GCA_905479515.1 of uncultured Parasphingopyxis sp. The sequence continues at coordinate 757 of CAJQMX010000030.1, read as the reverse complement.
TCAGTCATCCCGGCCAGATCATCGACCCGGAAATTTATCATGAAGGCCTTGTCGGCGCTGAAATAATCGCTGTCCTGCTTGAACGGCGCAAAGACCGTGGGGCCAGCCGCCTGTTGCCACCAGCTATCACCTCCGCCGAGCCCGAAATGATCCTTGTACCATTGCGTGAGCGCCTTGGGATCTTTGGCCCGAAAAAATAGCCCGCCCAAACCCGTTACTGCCATGACTCTATTCCCCTCTCACGTTGAGCGATTCTGCACGCTCTCCGTAGCGTCAACTGTGATCAACAGCCAGTTTGGAGTGTGTTGCTCAAAGGCATCACTGGCCCCGCCTAACGCTGCAGAGTTGTTGGAATTGCTGGCGTTTTCTGCCGGGAATCCTAGAAAGCGTCCAATAATAAAACAAAAAAATCGTAAACTGGAGAGAACCCATGCGTAAATCATTTTTGCTAGCGACCGCTGGACTTGCAGCGATCGCTTCACCCGCCATGGCTCAGGATGCCGACACTACAGCCAATGAGAGTTTTGACGACAGCACGATTGTCGTGATTGCACAGGGCCGCGAACAGCGGCTTCAGGACGTTCCGATCGCCGTCAGCGCCGTGAACGCCGAAAGCCTGCAAAACTCGGGCGCCAATGATATTCGCCAACTTAACCAGCTTGCCCCGTCGCTGCTCGTTTCATCGACAGGCAACGAGGCGAACGGTTCGGCCCGTATCCGCGGTATCGGCACGGTTGGTGACAACCCCGGCCTTGAA
>CAJQMX010000029.1 GCA_905479515.1 uncultured Parasphingopyxis sp. | reverse complement strand
CACATCATGCTCGAAATTTGGGCATTGAGCGTAAGAAACCAGAACAGTCGCGTGAGCCTTCACCCAGAAGATTTTAACGTGTCCTGCCGTCTTTTTTCATTGTCTGATCTTGGGTGATTTCGCGCACGCGCTGGGCCTGCTGGTTGCGGACCTGAATGGCGGCGATACTATCTCCGCTGGCGATGCGGCGCGCAACATCCTGACGTTTCGCTTCAACTTCCTTTGATGCTTTTGCCGGATCATCAGGATATTTTGCTCGTGCGATCGAGATGGTTTGGGCGACAAGGCTCTGGGCGCGGCGCAGTTCGGGGTCACGCGCGTTTTCCTCATGAGACTGTTTTAAGAAGCGATCAGAAAGGGTTTTGAATGTTATTGTTTCATTCGCGGCTTCTGATGATTTGCTATTCGGCTTTTTGCCTTCACGCCGCTTCTCGCGCTCCGCAATACGCGCTTGTAATCGCTCAGCTTCGGCACGAACAATTTTGGACGGTTTGTAATTTTCTACTGTCAGCCCTTGCGCGGCAGCGGCAAGGAATGCGGCTTTCTTAAATTTGTCCCCGCCGTTGATCCTTACAGAAGTCCATCCATTAGCTTTGGCAATCCGCAATATGTCAGGCAGGGCATCAATGTTACTGGTTTTAAGGCGGTCAGGTTCCAATCGAACCAGCGGCTTTTTATCATCCGAAGTTCTATAAATCTTATTGCCGACGCGCAGGAATCTTCCTGACAGATCATCGGTGATCGTGGGTTTTTCTGCCTTTCGCTTTGGCTTCTTCGGCGTGGCTTTATCGAGCGTTGATTTGGATTGGCCGGTTTTCGATCTAGCAGCATGGCCGCTTTCTGACGAGGAGTTGCCTTCGAGTTTATCAGCCATTTTCGTCTCCCTCCTCAATAATTCCTTCTACTCTGCCATTATGATTGAGCGTCAGGGTATCGGCATAAAAACTTGGACAGTCTTCCGTCATGATATCTTCCTGAGACATTGGCCGAGTATCGTGTCCGGCGGCCTCCGCTTCGGTCATGTCACGGAACGGTGACGTGACCTCGTTCCTTCGCACCTGTTTGGGTGTGAGAGGGACTATCGGCGGAGGAAAGACGCGGCGTTTGAAGAAGCGGCTACTGAAATAGGCGATCTTCGAGCCGATGATTGGCGGGATGCCGCCGCGCAGCAAAATCAGCTTATAAGCTGAAAATTGCATCAGCTCTTGCGGTAGCATCAAGGCGCGGCGTTGCTCTGAAATAGATTTTGACCGGTTGGCGAGTAAGCCGTTGATGGTGAGCGACTTGGTAACGCTGTCCTGTCCCACATAGCCAATGCGCTCCGATAGATCGTTGGCGACGCGCAGTTCCTTGGGCGTAAACGCCACTTCGACGCCGCAATTGGCGACGATTTCATCGGCGACATGCTCGCCGTAAACGCCGCGTAATTGCGAACGCGACTGAATGACCGGAAGGAGTCTGATCCCGTATCCTGCGACATAGGAAAAGGCGCTCGCAATCACCGATGCGCGGCCAAGCCGCGCAAATTCATCTAGGATGACCAGCACTGGTATCGGCGTGGCCTCACCCGGTAGTTCTCGCACGTTGAGGTCAATAAGCTGCTGGAACAAAAGGTTGTAGAGCGGAGCTATTCGGTCAAGTTCATCTGGCGACACGCCGAGATATATTGAAATAGGTTTTTTCCGTAGCTGGCGAAGATCAAAGTCGCTTGCTGAGGTTGCGGCATCAACCAGGGGGTTCAGCCAAAGACCGAGGACGTTTGTGATCGTTTTCTTGACGTCAGCAAAGCTATTGTCTGAACCACCAGCAAAATCGGCAAGGGCGGTCCGGCATCCGACCGACAACTTCAATTCGGGATTGCCCAGTTCCCTTTTGAAAAAGCTGCGCGCGTCGCCTTGGTTCAAATGGCGATAGATTGCGCCCATTGTTAGAGGCTCGTCACTGGTTTCAGCGATCCATGCACCAACCCCCGCAAAGCCGGTTCGTGCGCCGTTGGACCAGAAGGCTTCGCCGTGATCTGGAGCAACAAACAGCATTGTCGCGATCTTTTGCAATTCGATAATGACATCATCGGTATCATCGCGGTTGATGTAGGCCAGCGGATTGTAACGGGCAGTGCGACCTTCGCGGTCGGTCGGATTGAACAGATACACGTCCTGACCATAATGGGCGCGAAACCCAGCGCTCGCATCGTAATTTTCGCGTTTCACATCGAGGATAACAACGGAACCTTGCCATGTCAGCAGGTTGGGAATGACAATACCGGTGCCTTTACCCGAGCGGGTTGGAGCTTCGACGATGACATGCTCGCTCCCACCAAAGGTCAGGAAGCGTCCGCCTTTGCGGCCAAGAACGATACCGGAGCGGGCGCGAAAGCCGTGGCGCTTGACCTCGCTTTCACGGGCAAAGCGCGCAGCTCCATGCAGCGGCGCACCGCGCGCCCAAAGTGCATAGATTAGGCCAATCAGGAGCAAGCCCCCGCCGATCAAGCCACCCGCCATTGCCCGCACAACTTGCGGATCGCCGCGATAATACCAGACGAACTGCGGAATTTTGAGCGGATCATAAGCTGTGACGGGCAGGCCTAGAATAAGCCACCCAATCATGCTCGCAATGGCGAGTGCAATGAGCAGCCCGAACGGGATTCCGATGATTAATCTTAACGCCCCGCCGTCAGGCGGCGTGCCTGCCTTCTGGGTCATAATAGATCTCCGTTACCCGAAATTTGCCGTCAGTTTTTTTGATTTGCACGACGCAATCCACGAGCATTTTTAGCAATGCCCGAATATCATCGCGCGCAAGATCGGAGCCGCCTTCGCTTTCCTTGACCAGCAAAGTCAGCTGCTCGAACGCCAGTTCGGCGGAATCGGCATGGATAGTGGTAATCGATCCTGGATGCCCTGAATTGACGTTGCGCAGGTAAAAGAACGCCGTCCCATCCCGCAGCTCCTGAAGCAAGATACGATCAGGGCGCATCCTGAGCGCGCTTTCCAGCAAATGCTTGGCAGTAACATTGGCGGTGCCTTGCCCGTCCTTTGCATACAGCATGTGAACGACATTCTTTTGGGGAACGATCAATTCGCGCGTGTCTTCGATGGTTAGGAGCCGTTCTTCGGAAGGGATCAGCTGAATCAATCCCTTGGAAAATGTGGTTTTGCCAGAGCCGGTTGCACCCGAGATGAGAATGTTAAGCTTTGCTTTGACCGCAGCATCGAAGAACTCGACATGATGACCCCCGCGAAGCAGTGTGAGTAAGTCTAACTCATGCTGGCTCACCTTCTTTTCAGCAATCCGAGTGTTTTTGAACAAGCCCGCTGCCTCGAAATCATCCAGTGTCATAGACACGCTTGATGGCTTGCGAATGGTGATTGAGACCGTTTCATCGGGGACAACCGGAGGGACGATAATTTGCACCCGCTCGCCGGTTGGAAAAATGGTCGAAACGATAGGATTCTCGCGGGTGATGTCCTGCGCGGTATAGGCGGCTGCGGCAGTCGCCAGCGCCATAAGCGTTTTGAAATCAAGCGAAGGCTCGCTTTCCCATGTCCAGTGCCCGCGCCGTTCAATACCGACCTCACCGGGAAGGTTGATAACCAGTTCGGTGACGCTCGCATCACCCAGATATTTGCTTAGAGGTTGGGTCACACTGTCCAGAACAGCGGTATTTTTGCCTGGCGCGGCCATTATTTGAGACTGAGGCCGTAAACGGTCGAGAAATCGAAGTCCTGTGCGACGGTTATTCCAACGTCCTCACCCTGATTTTTGCGCAGGACCGGTTTGATGTCGCCATTCTGCTGCAAGACGGTGGAGGCTGCGTCAGATGGAACACGGGTTGTGTTCGAACCATTGTTGCCGACCGCTTCTGCTCCAACGGTCGCTGCATCCTCGACAAGACTGAAAAGCAACGCGGTTCCAAACCGTTTCCAGAAAAAATTCTCGACTTTGCCGTCTACCCCGCCGCGACCAAGCGCGTCGGTTGCCGGCGACCCAACATCAATCGCGATGCCGCGAGGTGTCACTGCGCGCGTCCAAAGGACAAACAGGCGGTATTGACCCCGATTGAGGCCGCCCTGATATTCGCCAAAGATTTTTGTGCCTTTTTCCAGAAGCACGACCCGGCCATTGTCGGAATATACATTGCGCGGAACAATACAGCTCACATAGCCGGGCTGACTAGAATCCATCGCCGTTTGCAGAACGCACGGGATAAAACTTCCCGCCGTAATCAGAAAATTGCGATCTGGAAGCGACCGGGCCTGAGCCTGCCCGATGACCGATGCGCGGCGGAGCGTATCGAGATTTGTAGTTTGCTGCGGTGAAGCAGCTCCCGCACTATTTGAATCGCCATAGGGTCCACTTTGATTTCCACCAAAATTTCCGGTGCCGCGTTCGCCGCCATAGGCAATCAGCGTGGATCGGCGCGCAGCTTCGCGCAGCGCCTCGGCTGGGGATTGCTGACGCTGTTGCACTGTAGCTGGTGCTTGGCCTTGCGAATATTGTGTTTGCTCGCCAATAGCTGGAACAACCGGCTCTCCGAGTGGGATGGGCTCATTGGGATCTGTTCCAGCTTCTGCAAGCGTCGGTGCAATGACCGTTGCTGGATCATAGTCTGCGGCTTCGAGCGCTGGTTTGGATTTTACGGCCCGCAATTCTGAATTGCCAGTCAGTCCGGTTCCAAGTGCCAGTACGGTAAACATAAGCGCCCCAGCGGCGGCGGCAAAACCGATCATCTTTTTCGGGTCCATCGCGGTGCCGGAAATAGACGGCATTTTACTGCCGCGTTCGCCCGAAGGGCCGCGGTCAATTTCGTCTGGGTCAGGGGTTGGATCGACTTTAGCGCGCTCAGCGGCTCCGACGTCATTGGCTGTGTCCGCCATCACCGTGTCTCCCCGTCATCTGTGCGCTCGACAATGCTTGATGCCGTACCGGTTTTGGGATCGCGTCCATAAAAATCGGGTGCGTCATTGAAGATGCACAGGACCTTCTTGCCGCGCCGCAAGCGGAGCTGCGCAAACACGCCGTGGACAACCACAAATTCATCGCGAACATCAAACGGAACGATACTTTCGCTACCGTCGGGATTAATTGCAAATATTGCAGGTAATTCGCGCTGGTTCGGAAAACGCAGGGCGGTAAATTGCCCGTTGTCAGTAATTTCGGAAGGTTGGATTTCCGATGATCCCTGAACACTGTATTTTAGATTGCGAGTGCCTTCGAGAACACCAAGATCAAGCGCCGAACGGATTGCTCCGGATTGGAGCGCTACTGCCTGAGTATATGCTGCCTGCGTTGCAGCAGCTTGCGCCGCTGCTGCCTCTTCGCGCGGATAGCGGAACGCAACCTTGAAAAAGGTGTCGGCGGTTTTCTCAGCGATTGCTCCCCGGCGTGCGCTCAACTCGAAGGTATAGGTTCGGTTTCCTGTGTTTGAACGCGTGATGACGATCAGATTGGTTGGGCCAGCTCGTTCGCGCGGCTTGATGAACAATGAATTTTCAGCCGGGGCAATTTCCCAGGATATCGTGTCGCCGAGCGCGACATGCTCGACACGTTCGCCCGGAGAAAATACGATCTGCGTTGCCGACCGAAAAACTCCAACAATACGGAAGACCTGATTTTCGTCATAGATGACTTCGCGGATTCGGTTGTCTTGCGCCGTTGGCTGAGGGGTTTCACCAGCCACTATTGGCGATCCGCTAAGCAGCAGCGCCAATAGGGTGAAGTTTCTTAGATTTTTCATGGTGTGACCTCCAGATCAGCGCGGTAGGTTTGCACTTCGAGCCCCAGCGGATTTTTGAACCGTTGCTGTTCGGTAGTTGGTGTGTCGGTGGTATCGTAGGTCACGGTTGCGATGGCTTGCGTGTCGGTAACGCGCGACCCTTGCTGGAGCGATTTGGTGAAGCGTATTTGCGCTACGTTCTTGGACACGAATGTGACCGATTTGACCGCGATGAATACCGTATCGAGATCGGTAAAGACGTTCTGCGGCGAGCTTGCATTGTCTTTGCTATAGAACGCGGTCCAGCGTGCCTGTTCCTCGCGTGATGACATCGCCAGCACGCCCTCAAAAAACTCTTTGCGTGCTTGCGGTATCCAGCCCTCGCGGTTGCGTACGTAATCGGCGAGAAAATATTTGGCGACCGCCTCATTATAGGTAATCTGATTGTCGCCCGTCATTTGTGCGGTAATTTCGCTCGCGCCGGTCGCCTTATCGACAGTGATAACGTAGGGAGCGACGGTCTTAAGCGGCGTCAGCATTGCAACAGCGGCAACGCCGGTAATCGCAAGTCCGCTTGCTATTGCCGCTATGATCCAGGCGAACCGTTTTGAACGCCGCGCTGCAACAAAGCGGTCGCGGTCCCAGCTTGCGCTTTCGGCAAAATAGGCTTTGAGATCATCTCTATCAGTGACGCCGCCAGCCATCGCTCAGCAACTTTGATACACGCGCTTTGGCTGCGCGCTGCTGATAGGTGGGACTATGGGTTGGGTCTTGGCGCCGGGCCTTGTTGCGGGTTGTGGGAGCGTGGATGATTTGCTCGGAAATACTTCAACACCTTCACGTTTCGGTTCTTCGCCCGGTTCACTACCAGACGGCTGCCCTGCTGGCGTTGACGTGCCAGTCTCGGGATCGACGGTAGGCAATATCGAGCCGTATGGGTTGGCTGGCCTGCGCTTCTTACCGTCGCACTTTGAGAGCTTGGGCGACTTTGGTGCAGCTACAATAGGGCTGGCAGGTATCGAGATTGCCAGGGCGGCAATCAGAGCCATGATTTGTTTACGCATAATTTGCTCCTCAATTTGTTCCGCGACTGACCGAACCTGATGTCCGCATTCTTGCGATGCCGCGCGCGAAACCGCGTTCGATGGCGCGGCTTGTTGCCTGCGCACCGGTTGCTCCGCGTCCGATGACGAACCCGCCAGCGGCTGCGATTGCCGAGGCAAACTGATTGGCGAGGGCGGGGCCGCCGCCACCTAAAGATGCGGCGAGCATGGGAATTTGCAGGAAAAAGAAAAAGCCGAGCGCGTAAAAAGCCAGAGCTTTGATTGCGGCCATGCCTATTTCATCATTTTCTGAAATTGTGGCGATGATTACTTCGCCGGTCTGGGTAAGAAACAGCGTCAGAACGAGCGCGAAGACGATCAGCATCAGATAATTGATACACGCGCCCAGCCAGGCGAAGAAATAGCCGCGCGTGGACTCGAACAGAAGTGCCGCAACAAAGAGCGGCCCAACCACAGAGAGCAAGGCCAACGCAAACAGGCCGAAAGCGCTGATAACAAAACCGATGGCCGCGCACAGAAGGGTAGCAACGATCACCATCACTATCAAAAACCCCGAAAAGACGGCATA
>CAJQMX010000028.1 GCA_905479515.1 uncultured Parasphingopyxis sp. | reverse complement strand
CAGGTGGGTAAAACGACTCTAGCGCAGGAAATTGGTGAAAGCGGTCCTTCCCTCTATCTCGATCTGGAATCGGATGCTGACCGGTCCCGATTAAGAGAACCGGAGCTTTATCTTGGCAGTCATGAAGACAAGCTTGTAATCCTCGACGAAGTTCACCGTGTTCCGGATCTTTTCCAGAACTTGCGCGGATTGATTGACAAAGGGCGTAAAAAGGGAAGGAGAACGGGCCGGTTCCTCTTATTGGGATCAGCATCTGTGGACCTGATGCGCCAGTCGGGCGAAAGTCTGGCGGGCCGTATTTCCTATCTGGAAATGCGCCCACTTGACCCTCTAGAAATTGATCCCGGTGATTTGAATGCACTTTGGGTAAGGGGCGGATTCCCGGACAGTTATCTTGCCAAAAGCAATCAGACGAGCATGCGCTGGCGCAGGGATTTTATCCGCAGCTATCTGGAGCGGGACATCCCGCAATTGGGACCGAGAATTGCCGCTGAGACACTAAGGCGTTTCTGGGTCATGCTCGCGCATCATCAGTCCGGCCTGTTAAATGCTGCCGACTTCGCAAGGTCATTGGGAGTCGATGGAAAGACGGTTGCATCCTATCTCGACTTGATGGTTGATTTGCTGCTCGTTCGGCGTCTTGAGCCCTGGCACAATAATACCGGCAAAAGACTGGTCAAATCTCCGCGTGTTTATGTACGTGATAGCGGCATTGTTCACGCGCTACTGGGCATAGACAATCTCGAAGCCCTGCTTGGCCATCCGGTCGCCGGAGCCAGCTGGGAAGGATTTGTCATCGAAAGTCTGATCGCTGCCGCGCCCGAAGCTACGCTTGCCAATTTCTATCGCACGTCGGCAGGAGCAGAAATCGACCTGCTTCTGACGCTGCCCTCGGGCAAAAAATGGGCAATTGAGATCAAGCGAAGCTTGGCGCCAAAACTGGAAAGAGGCTTTTACAATGCCTGCGATGACATACGTCCGGATCGCAAGCTCGTTATTTATCCAGGTTCCGAAAGCTATCCCCATTCCGTCGACATTGAAATTGCATCGCTGCCGGAAGTAGCCCGTCAACTGGCCGCGATCCGGTAATTATCAACTACCATGATTTTGATGAAAAGAAGCGGCTTGCCTTAAAAAGGCAAGCCGCTTCAGCCAGAAGACCACCTGTCAGGAGGAGGATCAGGCAGCCTTGTCGGCTATCTCTGGTACATCTTCTGGTGCGCCGGCTTCCGAAGCATCATCTTCCAAAACTTCGACAGGCGCTAGCGGATCAGCAAAGCGCATCGCGTCAGGAACCCACTGCGCAGCCCGCTGTTTGACCTCGGCCTCTGCGATGAAGTTTCCGGAAAAGATACGCTCGGCCGTTGCTGCAAGATCGGCTTTTTTGGACGCGCCGTAGCGGTTTGAAAGCTCCAGACCGCCGACTTCTTGCATGCCGCCTAGCGTTTTGGCCTTGGGTACGCGGTCAAAATAATTGGCCGCAGTCGGACGCCACCAAGCCGCCATATCGATTTCCAGCACGCGCCCGAGATAATCGTGCAGCGGCACTTGCCGGTCGCCTTCAACATTCAGGCTGGCAACCAGCGTTCGCGAAACGACATGGCCGAGCCAGGTGCTGCGCGCATCTTCACTAAGCTCACGAAACGCCATGAAACGCTCGACATCAGTGGTGCCAGCTTTCCAACTTTCATCCAGCGACCCGCGCAATTCCGCCAGGCTTGCACTTGCCGGTGCATCCTTTGCCTCGAAATTATGCGCTGGACCATGGGCGGTCGGGCCATTCAGCGTCGATGCCTCCTGTGCCCGCCAATCATGGTTGTCACTATCCGCAAGCGTGAAGATCATAAAATCAAGCGCAAGCGCCGGATCGCTGGCTACATGAAGCGACAAAATATCGCGCCGCTGCATCGCCAGTTCATCGACAAGACGTTTGGAAAGCGCTGCGCGCTTGGGTTTGGCGGTCTCGCCTTCCTCGACCAGTTCGACGCCTTCATCTTCAACTGGGGCGTCAGCCTTGTCCGTATAATATTGCGGAACCAACGTCGGTACCCCGTCGTTACCAAGCGCCAGAAAAGCGCCAGCTTCGCTGCGAAGCTCATCTGCCAGAACTGGCTTGCGATCATTGAGTAAGCGCATTTCCTGTTCGATTTCCGACACTCGTTTCTCGGCTGCGAAAACGTCATCTTCGCTGCTGTCTTCATTTTCGAGGATGACAGCTTCGCCGTCATATTCGATTTCCAGTTCAGACAGACGCGCGATGGCTTCCTCACCAAGCGGTTCGAGCTCGGTAGGAAGCCGGTTCAAGCCTTCGACAAGCTCATGCGAGACATAACAATCAAGCGTCGGTTTTACCCAGGCGAGACCATGCTGGTCTTTGATCTCATCGGCCCGCCATTCCATTTTCTCAGCGGCGAGACGTTCAAGAAGAGAAACGTCAACCCAGCTTTCACTTTCATCATCGTCAAAAAGTTCTCGGTCGATCTTGCCGCCCGCCTCGAGATAAGAATCGCGTCCGACCAGAACAGCACGGGGATCACTGGCCCGGACGCTGGCATCGAGAACCATACGGCGAACACTATCCGGGGTGATTTGATAATAAGCGCCCGAGACTTCCTCGAACACCTGGGCCTGGCGTTCGACATCCGATGTCGCTCCATAGGCTTTCGCAA
>CAJQMX010000027.1 GCA_905479515.1 uncultured Parasphingopyxis sp. | reverse complement strand
CCGCGCGGCAATGGCCAAGGGGCTTGATGTCGACGCCTTTGCCGGCCGGCTGTCGTTCTTCTTCTGCATCGGCATGAACGTCTTCATGGAAGCGGCGAAACTGCGCGCGGCGCGGGCCATGTGGTCAAAGATCATGACCGACTTCGGCGCCAAGTCGGAGCGCTCGAAGATGCTGCGCACCCACTGCCAGACGTCGGGCGTGTCGCTGACCGAGCAGGATCCGTACAACAATGTGGTGCGTACCGCGTTCGAGGCGATGGCCGCGGTGCTGGGCGGCACCCAGTCGCTGCACACCAATTCATTCGACGAGGCGATCGCGCTGCCGACGGAATTCTCCGCCCGCATCGCGCGGAACACCCAGCTTATCCTGGCGCACGAGACAGGCGTCACCAATGTCGTCGATCCGCTTGGCGGCTCCTATTATGTCGAAAAGCTGACCGCCGATCTGGCCGAAAAAGCCTGGGAGCTGATAGCCGAGGTCGAGGCGCTGGGCGGGATGACCAAGGCGGTCGAGCAGGGCCTGCCGAAGATGCGCATCGAGGAGGCCGCGGCGCGACGGCAGGCGCGGATCGACCGCGGCGAGGACGTCATCGTCGGGGTCAACCGGTTCCGGCTGGCTGACGAACCGCAGGTCGACATTCTCAACATCGACACCGACAAGGTGCGCGCCGGCCAGGTGGCGCGACTGAAGAAAATGCGCACCAGCCGCGATGCGAAGGCGCACGAAGCGGCGATTGCGGCGCTGGAGCAGGTGGCCAGATCCGGCAAGGGCAACCTGCTCTCAGCCGCCGTCGAGGCGGCGCGGGCGCGGGCGTCGCTGGGCGAGATCTCCGACGCCATGGAACGCGGTTTCGGCGGCCGTCACCACGCGGTGACCAAGGTCATCGGCGGCGTCTACGAGGATGTCTATCACGACGACCCGGAATATCAGGCGATCCGGACCCGCATCGCCGATTACACCACTGAGAAGGGCCGCGCGCCGCATGTGCTGGTCGCCAAGATGGGCCAGGACGGCCATGACCGCGGCGCCAAGGTGATCGCCACCGCCTTCGCCGACATGGGCTTCAAGGTGGATCTGACCGACATGTTCGAAACCCCTGCCGAAGTCACCGACAAGGCGATTGCGCTCGGTGTCGACGTCGTCGGCGTTTCATCGCTCGCCGCCGGTCACAAGTCGCTGGTGCCCGAGCTGATCACTAGGCTCAAGGACAAGGACCGCGCCGACATCCAGGTGGTGGTCGGCGGGGTGATCCCGGAACAGGACTACGCCTTCCTGCGCGAAGCCGGCGTGGCCGAGATTTTCGGACCTGGCTCGAACGTGCTTGATGCGGCGAATGCGGTGCTGGCGCGGGTGGCAGGGCTGAAGCGGAACGTGTGAGGGGAATGCCTCAACTAATTTTCTTCATCCAGATTTTCCAACAACCGTATTGCTCTTACCTGAAGGTCGGGATTTCCTTTGCTATTCTGAGCGATCCCTTTAAGGCGTTTGATCGCTGCGGACCAATCGGTAAATGGCTCCACGTTGCGTCGTGGAAGGGTGTTATATATTCCGCGATCGCTGCTGTTCACCCTGCTACTAAGCCCTGCAATCACATGCAGGAAGGCCTCATCAGTGCTAATATGTTCTTCAAACCATTCGTTTGCCTGGCTTGCATCGCCATCACATAGATCTCTCCATCTAAACAATGGAGAAGCTAGCCGGTTGCTTTTGAACAAACGCTCACGATCAATGTCGTTTTGAAGTCTATTTAGTATAGTTTTTCGTGCAAACCCTGCTTCGTCTTTGTTCAAGCTCCAAGTGTGTTTTGGTTCGGGCGTCCATTTAAAATAACCTTGGCGCCTCAACTCTTGAGTTACAAACTCATCGAGCAACCAGACGAATGCCTCGCCGCTCTCGACCATTTTTCTCAGCGTTTGCTCCCTCTCCCCAGAATTTCGATCTCTCAATTTGTTGAGTAGGCTGTAAGCAAACTCAGATGCCGGCGCATCGACCTGAGGTCGGCCCCAAACATCACGCAAAGATGGAGATTTCATCACTTCATCCATCACGTTTGCCAGAGCGATAGCAAAATTTGAAAGAGCCGCTTCGCTCCAGTCGCTTTGTGATTCTCGCAATAGCCGGTCGATCAGGTATTCAAACCAAGTACCGTTGATCGGCCTTTCCTTATTGGCTAGCTCTAGCAAACGCTCCTGCAACGAAGGCAAATCGGTAGAAGCTAACTCTACAATATGTTTAATTTCACTTTGCGGCATTCCCAAGCGTGGGTTTGCAAAGGCAAAATAAAACCTCGCATGCTCCGGGCTACCGATACGCTTTTTTTGAGTCAATTCAGAAAGAACAGCCTCGTTTGGTCGATCAAAGACTTTTACAATCCCATTTTCGACCTCTGGTACTACACCCGGTATTAATCCCTGCAAGTGATATATTTGAGACCGTGCAGCATCATCGTTGTCGTTCAGCATGGCTCGCAACTCTCTACCGAATTGTTCCGCCTCCCCTTCGCTTGCCGTTGCATCGCCGGTGGCTATTAATGGCCATTCGACAAAATAGCGTTCCATCCACTCATATAATTCGGGCCATACTACTTTGATTATGTGCAGGCCAACGAGGTCCGGATAATGAATACTATTCTTGACTGGCGGGAAGTGGAATCGAATTGAGTTAAGAACGCTCACGACATCTCTCGGCGTGTTCATGCGCCCACCGAAATAATCAATCGCTGAAGCTAAATCGGTCCGCGGATGTTCAAGGGGATTTGAATCAGCCGCTTGCTCAATAACCTCTTGACTATATATCTGCATGGCCTCGTCAGTAAGCCAGTGCCTAAGGTCAAAAGATTCTGGTCGCGGAACTCGAAACGTAACCTGTACAATTTTTTGAAGGTAAGCATCGCCGTCTTCCACAGAAAGGCCTTCCTGAACGGCATGCGCCAAGATACTCCTATCGTAGCAAAGAACATATACAACATTTGGGAAATCCGCCACAGAACGGATCAACCGTAGCACCTCAACTGCCTCTTTCGGCTCCAGTCGATCAAGGTCATCAAGCAATACGACGAAACGATGATTCTGTTCTTTTAGGATTTTAGCTATCTCGGATTTTCGGCTTTCGATCGGGAGTTCTTTTTTCGCCTGCGCCATAAGGCGGTTAGTGATATTGAAGCCTTTGCCTAAAAGTTGGAGACCAGGTAAAAAAAGCCCTCCCAAATTTGCAATGTGGCCCAGCAAATCCGTCGCCTGAGCCCCGTATTGTCGCAAGCGTTCAGCATTTTCACGAGCACGAAGCTGCATTAGCGCGTCACCTCCACCCGCACATTTC
>CAJQMX010000026.1 GCA_905479515.1 uncultured Parasphingopyxis sp. | reverse complement strand
CATGCCTGATTGTGTTCCTCCCCGGCCTTTCCCCCGGAGAGCCCAATGCGGCGCAGGGTCGATCTGCAGGCGCAGCGCTTGGAAAACTGCACCAGTCCCTGGTCGATTTTGACGATGTACGGCCCAACACCCTCTCGCTGCCAGGCTGGCACGAACTGGCGCAGCGCTGCGGCACTGCGTTGGACGATATTACGCCCGGCCTTGGCGACACCGTGAGCGAGGAACTGACGTTTCTGGATGCCAACTGGCCATCGGAATTGCCGCATTCCGCCATCCATGCCGATCTTTTTCCAGATAATGTCCTGATGCTTGACGACACGGTGACCGGCATCATCGACTTCTATTTCGCCTGCACCGACATCCGCGCCTATGATCTTGCTGTTACCCATGCTGCATGGTGTTTCGATGACGATGGCACGGGCTTTGATGCAGAACGGTCTGCCGCTCTGATCGCCGGTTACACCGAACAATTCCCGTTAAGCGACGCCGAGCGCGAAGCCCTTACGATATTGGCGCGCGGCGCATCTCTGCGTTTTCTGCTGACCCGCGCATGGGACTGGCTGAACACACCGGACGATGCGCTGGTCACGCGCAAAGACCCCACCGCCTTTCTCCGCCGTCTCGAATTTTATCGCGCGGCCAACAACAGTCTGTTCGCATCATGAGCCTTGTCGAGATTTTCACCGATGGAGCCTGCAAAGGTAATCCGGGCCCAGGCGGCTGGGGCGCGATCATCCGCTACGGCGACCATGAGAAGGAGGTTTCGGGCGCTGACCCTGAAACGACGAACAACCGGATGGAATTGCTCGCCGCAATCCGCGCGCTTCAGGCGCTGAAGCGGCCGACCAAGGTGCGGCTAACGACCGACAGCAATTATGTGAAGGACGGAATCACAAAGTGGATCCATGGCTGGCTGCGCAACAATTGGCGCACCGCAGCGAAAAAGCCCGTCAAGAATGCGGATCTCTGGCAGGAATTGCTCGACGCGACACAGGTGCACGACATCGAATGGGCATGGGTAAAAGGCCATGCCGGTCATCCGGACAATGAACGCGCGGACCAGCTCGCCAGCGATGCCGCTGATGCGATCATCGCCGCGAACCGCTAGTCCGGACAATCAGGCTTTAGCTATTGTCTTCGATTGGAGCGTCCGGGCCTTTGGTCTGGATCGACTTGATCGCATTCTTGGCGCTCGACTTGCTGGAATAGCCTTCGGTCGAGAACATCACTTCCGAATTATATTTGAAGCGAACCCGGAACTCGCCTTTTTTGTCTTTCCAGATTTCGAATTTGTGCGCCATTGGATGCTCCCAAATGTTGGTTAGGCTTCATGGGATAGGGGAAAAGGGTTCAGGCGCATAGGGGTGCATCTCAAAACCTCGATATGCGGATCAGGCGAAGCGGCCCGGTGCATAGAGGCTGGGTTCCACAGCGGCCAATGGAGCTGGCTTGGCTTCATCCAGCAGGAGTGAGCGACACAGCATGGCACCGGCTGGTGCCGTCTGTATTCCAAAACCGCCCTGCCCCCCGCACCAGAAGAAACCGGGCAATGCGGAGTCGAAGCCATACACCGGCAGCCGATCGGTCGCGAAACTTCGCAGGCCTGCCCATTTCTTTTCCACAGCCAATACTTTCCAATCGACGGCCTTTTCGAA
This sequence comes from uncultured Parasphingopyxis sp., assembly GCA_905479515.1. The sequence goes on along the minus strand of CAJQMX010000026.1, from coordinate 2,414 downwards.
CCGGTCGATAGCGACCGCTATATCCATCTCGTCCGGCACAGCATCACCAGGCTCTGTCGGTGTTTCATCATGCGGGCTCAGCCAGATCCGCCCCGCTCCCTCACTCTTGAAATAGAATCCCCCCGCCGCATCAATAACGAGCGGCAGGGTTTTCGGCGCAGCTGGATCAGTGCGAAGCTGAATGACCGTACGGCGGTACGGAGCAATCCCGATCGCTCGCACACCGGCCATCGCCGCAACACCGTCCGCCCATGCGCCCGCTGCATTGATCACAATGGCCGCTTCAACCCATTCGTTACCCGCAAATATCCGCCATCCGCCCTTGTGCTGCTCCATGGCGGTTACAGGTGCAGAGCAGCGCAATTGCGCGCCCGACTGACGTGCGGCGCGCAGATACGCCTGATGCAGTCCGCCCACATCGATATCAGCGCAACTCGGTTCCCAAATTGCTCGGTCCCGATTGCTGCGAAGGCCCGGGCAATAGTCGTGGAGCCCGGCACCGGACACCGGCTCAAGCACAACTTCACTGTCGGCAAAGTCAGCCTCCAACTCGGCCAACTTCTGATATCCGGCCTGATCGGCGATATGCAAAGCCCCGCATTTATCGAGAAAGGAGCGTTCTGAAAAAGCCGGAGGCGGAGCGGTCAGAAAATCATAGGACGCGCTTGTGAGCGGCTGAATTGACGGTCCACCATAGGTTTCAGACCAGAATGCAGCCGACCGACCCGTTGCGTGATAACCGGGAAACTCTTCAGCCTCGAGCATCAGCACGGTGCCGGCAGGAGCCAGTTCCGCAGCAAGGCTCGCGCCGGCCATGCCTGCGCCGATTATTACAAAGTCATAGATCATTGCGGGGGCGGTACGCGCTTTTCAAGAAAGGCAGAAATTCTGGCCATAATCTCGGTCCGAATATCGTCCCGCTCCCGCAGCACCTCATGTGCCGCAAAATCATGCATGAACAGCTCTGCATCCGGTAGCCGCTCTGCCGCTTCATATATTGCCGCAGATTCGACGAGCTTGTCATCCCTCGCAGCCACGATCAGGATGGGCATCATCACGGCCTCAAACGTCCCCGGCGCAAACATCGCGTCTGATGATGCATAGGCTGATACCAGCCATTTCCAGCTTGGCGGCCCGATTTTGAGCTCAGGTTTTTGAGAAATCCACCATGCTTCGTCAGAATAGCGCTCGAAATCATGGGTCAGCAGCTTTTGCCGTGAGCTCCCGGGCAGTGAAGGCCGCTCATTCTCCTGCCAGGCATGCTGATCGCCGAAACCAAAGCGTGCAAATTGACGCGCGACAAACTTGGCCAGCCGTTCGGGCATTGGTTTGCTGACGATTTTCAACATCGGTGCACTAAGGATGGCGCCGTCTAACGCGGGCCGGTGATCGACCAGATACCGCATGGCAATATGCCCGCCCATGGAATGCGCAGCGAGCACGTGCGGTCCAGGCATTTCGTTCTGCCACGCGGTCACAAATTCATCGAGATCGGCAACCCAGGGGTCAAAACTTTCCACGTGCCCAACCGTTGGATCGGTCAAAAATCGCCCTGAACCCGATTGCCCGCGCCAGTCAAAACCCGTCAAATTCCAACCTGCCGCGTGCCATTCGGCCAAACTTTCGAGATATTTTTCAAAAATATCGCCGCGACCCGTTTGAAAAACCATGCTGCCACGCACGGGGCGGTCATCAGGCGCTGGCCATGTCCATCGCCGATTTTCCCAGCCATCGCGGGCGATCCAGCGATCCAGAATCATCCCATCGGGATATGCGCGGCGGTTAACGTGATCTTTTTTCATGGTTGCTGGTTACGGTTTAGAAAGCAGTAAGCCTTAGGGCCATCCCTTATGACAGGGGCAACACCATTTTTTTCGCTCGCTTTGCTGGTACCAGCGCTGCTGTATGCAGCCTATGGTGACTGGCTACGCCGCGACATTCCGAACAAGCTGAATGCAGCGATTGCGCTGACCGCACCTCTATACTGGTGGGCTGCCGGCTTTTCGCTCTGGCCCGAGATTGCGATCATCGTTGGCATCGCACTCGCATTGTTTGCATTATTCACATTCGCTTTTGCAATTGGCGCGATGGGCGGCGGTGACGTCAAGATGATCGCCGCCCTCGCCCTTTGGATGACGCCCCTGCAGCTTCCCGTGATGCTGACGGTAATGGCGATCTCTGGCGGAGCGCTGACAATCGCGATGATGATCCACCATCGCCGATCCAAAAAAGCAGATAAACCCGAAATTCCATATGGGATCGCGATCGCGATCGGCGGTCTTTGGGTGGTGATGAACGAGATTTTAACCATTGGGGCCGTATCGCAGTAACGAGCCACGAAAAGGCTGACAGGAGGCAAGGACCGTCATGGACGCACGTAAAGTCATTTTGCTCGTAGGAGCGCTGCTTGTAGC
>CAJQMX010000025.1 GCA_905479515.1 uncultured Parasphingopyxis sp. | reverse complement strand
CCAGGCCCCGCTTCCCAGTCGCCCGATCGAACGCGGTCGCCCCGGCCCGGGCCTGCTCGCGCATGTCCTCGTCTCCAAGTATGCCGACCACCTGCCACTCTACCGGCAGAGCCAGATCTATGCCCGGGAAGGGCTTGAGCTTGAACGCTCGACAATGGCCGACTGGGTTGGCAAGTCGACAGCACTGCTTGAGCCGCTGGCTGAGGCGATTGGGCAGCATGTGCGCGCGGGCGCTGCGATCCATGCCGATGATACGCCGGTCAACGTGCTGGCGCCCGGCAGCGGCAAGACGAAGACCGGCAGGGTCTGGGTCTATGCGCGCGACGAGAGACCTCACGGATCGGTCGCACCGCCAGCGGCGTTCTACCGGTTCAGTATGGACCGCAAAGGCATCCGCCCCGCAGAGCACCTGAAGGGATACTCCGGGTTCATGCATGCCGATGGCTATGCAGGGTTCGAAGAACTTTACCGGTCCGGCAGGATCACCGAAGTCGCCTGTCTGGCCCATATAAGACGCAAGTTCTTCGACATCGCCAAGGCGACCGGTTCAGCTGTTGCAACCGAAGCGGTGGCGCGCATTGCGGCGCTCTTCGCGGTCGAAGCCGAAGCCCGCGGCCAGCCGCCAGACAGACGTGTTGAAATGCGCCAGGCAAAAGCCCGGCCGGTGTTCGATGACCTCATCAGCTGGCTGCAATCTGAACTGCCGAAGATCTCGGGCAAGTCGGACCTGGCCAAGGCCATCCGGTATGCCCTGACACGCATGCCAAGGCTCGAGGTCTATATCTCAAACGGGAACATTGAAATCGACAACAATGCGGCAGAGCGCGGCATGCGGGGCCTGGCTATCGGGCGAAAGAACTGGTTGTTTGCAGGATCCGAGGGCGGAGGACATGCCGCTGCTATCGCCTACACCCTGATCGAGACCGCAAGGCTCAATGACGTGGATCCACAAGCCTGGCTCTGCGATGTCCTGTCCCGGATCGCTGACCACAAGATCACCCAAATCCAAGAGCTGCTGCCCTGGAACTGGAAAGCCTGATCGGGTCAAGGGCGTCAACGCCGGACGGTTACTTTGGAATTGCAGTCGAAACCTCAACTCTAGGAAGGCTGTCGTCATCTTCTTCGCGAGCAGAAGGAGACATAAGCTAAGCGGTAGATGTCGCCCTCGAACTGACTCAGGTAGCGTCTTTGGCAGTTAAACATCGGAAGCAACTCTTAAAGTGACCAGAAACCCACCGAATGTGTAACGATGACTATAGCCCCGCGGCGAACAGCACCATCAGTATGGCGCCCAAAATAGACGCGCCAATCTCAGAAGCCAGAAGTGTATTGCTGCTGCGCTTAAAGCGCTGGAAACGTGTTTCTCCTGATCTTCGGTTGGTGGTTGGGCTCGCAAACTCCCATCCCTTCCAAAGCCAGTATAGCGAGAGACAGGACGCGTAGGCGGTGAGAGCAACCGCTAACGCAAGTTTCAGCGAAATGCTGAACGGGCTCTGTGACAACGCGAATGCGAGAGCCGTAAATACGAGGCCCATGACTAAAACGGGTAGCGTGAACCCTAGGTATCGTCGAACATCACCAATCCAAGAATATCCATCCATCCGCGTAAAAGTTGCGCTGACTATTGCGTCGACAAAATCAAAAATGAAAATTCCAAACGTCAAACTAGCAAAGGCGAACGTCAGCGCGTACTGCTCTGGAACCAGTGAGGTGATGCCAAATAGAAACCCAGTGATTAGCGCCATCACAAATCCAAAGGCCATTCTAAATCGAGCGCGCCCTGTGAATCCCGCCTCGCGGTAAGCGCTGGCGCGCGCCCCGAAATAGAGTGACAGGACTAGGGTTACATCCCGCCAAGCGGGACTAAGCGTTAGCTCCAAACCTAAGTAGGCTGCGACGAGCCGAACAAACCACTCGAGGGGCCCGAAGAACCATCCCAAAATGCGGTTGTATGCGTCGAAGAACGCCGACAACGGCGCCGGCCAGCCTTCCATGACACCCATGACAAGAAGATTCGCGATGGATACCATGCCCGCGAACAACGCGAAGTTCCTTCGCCGTCGTAAAACCTTCGCAATCATGAGGTCTTGCACTGAGAAGCTGCAAACGGGACGTTCGTGATCATGAAGTCGTGCATACACAAAAAATGTCCTCGAATTGTGGCATGGATTTATCGACTGAAGCAATGCTGCCGATGGCCACGTTGGCTATGCTGTTACTGATTTGTGACCATCTGACACCGGAGGCGGACCCTAGCTTGGCGTCCAAAAATCGCCCCACAACGGACTCTGGCAACCTCTGCAATGCGCGCAAAAGGAGACATAACGTCAACAGTGGGAAACATCCCGAATTAACCGGTTACGATGATATTGGGTGCACTGATGCCCAAGATTCTGTATAGCTTGCTCCATGATCGACCTCTCAGACACCCTGAAACAACTCTCCGCCCTGTCGCAGGAAACGCGGCTACTGGCGTTTCGCGCGCTCATGGAGGCGGGACATGACGGCATGCAAGCTGGAGCGATTGCCGATCAGCTTGAGCTCGCTCCGAACAAGCTGTCCGGGCATCTCACTATTCTGGTCAATTCGGGTCTTGTCAGTGTCGAGCGCGATGGGCGGCGCATGATCTACCGCGCTGAGATCGACGCAGTGAACAGCCTGCTTTCATCTCTGGTTGAGAACTGCTGTCATGGCCATCCGGAAGTGTGCGCCCCTTTAGCCGACCTACGATCCGTTAATTGTTGAATCAATATTCGATCGAATATTGAAATAATTAGCTTACTCTGCTAGCCTCTTAATCTCGCAAAAAAGGGAGGCAAATATGATTCGCTCTTGCCAGGCGTTGATGCTTATTGGTTCCGCAACGCTGCTTGTTTCAGCTTGTGCCACTGACCCCACCACTCCTGTGGCGTCAGACACACAGTCCTCAAATCTCGTCGTTCGGGCCAGCGGCAGTGGGGACTGGGAAGTCTCATGTTCAGGGATTAGTCGGCGTGGCCGCGATGTCAGCGCAGATATCAATGGTCGCGGTTCCGATAACTATGACTTCATTGTTCTTCAGGATCTGGTATCAGGAAGCTGCACCTATTCTGCTGGTGACCGACCGCTTCAGATTACGCTTCCTGAGCAGGACACTAATTGTCCCTTCGAAGCCGCCTCACCCGACTTTTGTCGAACGGATTTTCCAGCCGGCGCGAGCGGGGCATTTGAGTTCTCGCCCGAATAACCAATAAAGCTATTAATCGCCGCTTTAGTTCGCGGCCCGGAAACTAAAATGTGGCGATTTTTCATTGTTATCGCGCTTTTCGCGCAGGCCTCATATTTGGCCTGCGCTCAAGCCTCCTTCCGACTGGAAGATGCGGCCGGGGCACCGGATTGGCTGACGCTCAAGGGGGAGACGCGTGTACGCTATGAGAGCCTCGACGGTCAGTTTCGCGCTGGCCGTGAAGGCAGCGATCAGCTCCTCTTGCTGCGCACGCTCTTGCTCGCTGAAGCCGATGCAGGCTCAGTATCATTCGGCGTCGAGTTCCAGGACAGCCGGACCTATCTTGGCGACAGCGGCACGCCGCTCTCCAGCAGCTTCGCCAATCCGCTCGATGTCCTCCAGCTTTATGCCCGGTTCGACGCGCTGCCGAGCCTGCTTGGCGAGGGCTCCAAGAGCCAGCTTACGATCGGTCGACAGACTGTTTCTATCGGCTCGAAGCGCCAGATCGAACGGGTCAGCTACGCAAATGTGATCAAGAGCTATACCGGCGCTCATTTCACCAGCACCGCGGACCGGGGTGATGAACTCCACGCGATCTACGTTGTGCCCACGGCGCGCTTTCCGAACACGCGCCCGGATATAGACGACAACCTGCTGTCAGGGGATGAAGAACAATGGGGGCGTCGCATCTGGGGCGTGCATTATCGCCGCGCCGACATCCTGCCGGGCGCTGTTCCCGGCCTCTGGGGCGAGGTGTTTGTCTATGGCCTTGAAGAAGAAGACACCGAAGACTTCCAGACCCCTGACCGCTCTTATATAGCGCCGGGCTTCCGGCTCTATCGTAGGCCTGAAGTCGGGCGATGGGACATTGACCTGGAAGCCGCCCTGCGAAAGGGAACGCGGTATGCAACCAGCGATCCGGCAGATACCCAGAACCTTGAGGTCGATGCGGCCATGATGATTGCGGCGGTTGGCTACACATTCGATGCGCCATGGCAGCCGCGCCTCTCGCTCGAATATTATTATGCAAGCGGCGACGAGGACCCGAACGACCTCGCTTTCGACCAGCATGAGCGCCTGTTTGGCGGGCGGCGCACCGATCTGAACAATACCTCAATCCATGGCCCACTGACGCCTGCGAACTTAAGTGCGCCGGGATTTCGGGTGCAGGTCAAACCCGATGACCGCTGGGATGGCTGGTTCCAGTATCACGCCGCGTCGCTGGCGTCAGAGACTGATAGCTGGGTTATCGCGCGCCTGCGCGATCCGACTGGTCAGTCGGGCGATTTCATCGGGCATACGCTTGACGCGCGGGCGCGTTATTGGGTTGTGCCGGACAGCCTGCGCCTCGAACTTGGGGCATCGGCGCTCGTTTATGGTGAGTTTCCGAAAAACTTGCCCGGCGGACCGGATGACGACGGGACGTTGTTCGGTTATGGCCAACTCACGCTGACCTTCTAGAAAGAGTAATTCATGGGCGCATTTGAAAAGTATCTATCGGTCTGGGTCGGGCTCTGCATCCTCGCGGGGATCGGGCTGGGCCTGCTTATCCCCGGCGTCTTCCAGGCGCTGGCGGGGCTGGAATACGCCAATGTCAATTTCGCGGTCGCGATCCTGATCTGGGCCATGGTCTGGCCAATGATGATCGGGGTGGATTTCTCCGCCATGGCGCGGGTTGGCGAAAAGCCCAAAGGCCTGATCATCACCCTGGTGGTCAACTGGCTGATAAAGCCTTTCACCATGGCGGCGCTCGGTGTCCTGTTCTTCCGCACCGTGTTTGCGAGCCTCATTCCGCCCGCTGACGCCGAAGGCTATATCGCAGGACTGATCCTGCTCGGCGCCGCGCCCTGTACGGCCATGGTGTTTGTCTGGTCACAGCTCACAAAGGGCGATGCCAATTACACGCTTGTTCAGGTCAGCGTGAATGACGCGATCATGGTCGTCGCCTTTGCGCCGATTGTGGCATTCCTGCTTGGCGTGACAGACATCGCCGTGCCGTGGGAGACGCTGCTCCTGTCGGTTGCGCTCTACGTGGTGATCCCGCTGATCGCCGGGATTATTGCACGGAACATGCTGACAAAGCGCGGCGGCGCGGAGGCAGTGTCGTCCTTTACGTCTCGCATCAAGCCGCTGTCGGTCATCGGCCTGTTAGCGACGGTCGTCCTGCTGTTCGGCTTTCAGAGTGAGACCATTATCGCTCGCCCGCTCATCATCGCCCTGATCGCCGTACCCATCCTGATCCAGTCCTACGGCATTTTCGCCATCGCCTATGCCGCGGCTTGGGCGTGGAAAGTCCCGCACAAGATCGCCGCGCCCTGCGCCTTGATTGGCACGTCGAATTTCTTCGAGCTGGCCGTCGCCGTGGCGATCAGCCTGTTCGGTCTGAATTCCGGCGCAGCGCTTGCGACCGTGGTGGGCGTGCTGGTCGAAGTGCCGGTCATGCTGTCATTGGTCGCCTTTGCGAACCGGACGCGACCAGCGTTTCCGGCCAGTTAAGCAAGGCGAACTCACATGAGTTTATCATTGGTTCTCCCAGTCGCTTTCGCTCTGTCGACAGACGCGTTTGCGGTTGCCATCGCAAAGGGAACGCGTGTCCAGACGCGGTCTTTGTCTGCGGCTGCGAGGGTTGGCGCTCTGTTTGGGACTTTCGAAGCGGGCATGTGCATATTGGGCTGGGGGCTTTCGTTGCTGTTTGCGGATGCGATCAGGGCCTTCGACCATTGGATCGCGCTTCTTCTTCTGGGCGGCGTTGGTGCGAAAATGATCCTGGATGCGTTGCGCCCAGCGAACGCCGAAATGGGGGAAGCCGAACAACCAAGACAGACATCGCGTCTGCTCTGGCTGCTGACCGCGATGGGAACCAGCATTGACGCAGCGGCGGTCGGTGTCGCCTTCGCCTTGACCAGTGTCTCAATTCTCTTCGCAGCGCCTGTTATTGGCGCGGTGTCATTCGCAGCGAGCACGCTCGGTTTTTACATCGCACCTGTGCTTAGCGAGCGGTTTGGTCAGCGGGCCGAACTTGCTGGCGGCTTTGTGCTAATCATCATCGGGCTGTTGATTTTCATCTCACATCAATTTGGAGGCGTGACATGATCGTGATCCATCATAATCCGGACTGCGGCACCTCGCGCAATGTCCTCGCCATAATCGAGGCAAGCGGTGAGACACCGGTCATCATCGACTATATCCGCGAAGGCTGGACGCGCCCGCAGCTACTCGCCCTGTTTGCTGCCGCTGGCCTCACGCCGCGCGCTGCTTTGCGCGAGACCAAATCGCCAGCAAAGGAACTTGGCCTGCTGGAGGCGGGCGTTAGCGATGAGACAATTCTGGAAGCGATGCTCGCACACCCGGTTCTGGTCAACCGGCCCATCGTCGCCAGCCCGAAAGGCTTGCGGCTCTGCCGACCGAGCGAGGCAGTGCTCGATCTGTTGGACAAGTTCCCCCCTGGACCATTCTGCAAAGAAGACGGTGAGATGATTATCGATGAAAAGGGCGAGCCACGTGTCTGACCTTTACGCCCTCGACGAAGAGAGTTTCCGCAGCTTCGACCACAACCCGCTGCGCTCGCCTTCGCTAAGCACGCACAAGCCCGTACGCGGCTTAGCGTTGAGCGACTTAAAATCGCCCCAGAACAGCCGCTCGTAACTTCTGAAACGCGAGCAAAAGCAGCCGTTAACACCGCCAACCTGGTTTTTGAGATCTGAGGCCTCATCGCTTTATCGCCTGAAGCGGTTCTAGAAAGAACCAGTCAGCGCTTCAAACGTTCAATTCGTGCAAGAATGTTTGGCAAATTGGCGATCCAAGTACCATCTGCTCCTGGAGCCGCCAAGATCACGCCTAGTGTTTTAGAATGCGCACTGATGAAAGCCCAAGCGAGATCGATAAACGCTGTCCCATGTGCTGCAAGTTCCGTTGCTGGCACACTTGCGCCTACAGCGCTTGTAGTCACCACACCTACGGTAAAGAAACCAGCGGTTTTGAGGCTCCACAACATCCCTCTTGTAAGATTGCCAACCGCCTGAGTAGCAACCTGTGCTGTCCGATCTGATTGAGGGCTCTCTATGATTTCAGATTTCAATTGATCGAATTGTTCAATAACTTCGCCAGCGAACAATTCTCGCTGCGCGGCCACTGCCTCTGAAAATTCACCTATGGCATTCTTGAGTTCGGCGTAATCGTTCGCTGGCTGGTTGTAAGCGGCAGACGCTTCCGCGAGCTCTTTCCCAGTCGGATGCGTCATAATATAAGCCGCGTGTAAGTCTTGCACGGTGTTCAAATGCTGCTCTACCAAACTTGGCAGAGGTGGAAGAGCATCGTGCTCAATGCTGCGTCTTGTCGTTACCGCTGCGTTCGAAAGACTCACACCCCTAGAGTAAATCTGCGTGATTGAGCCTATCGGCAAGGCCTGTTGGTATCTCGCTGCGGCCTCTAGCAAAGCACCATGCGCGTTAGTGCCGTTGAGAGATGTAATGAGCGCTTCTGTAGCTTCAGTCAGCTCACCAAGCAGCTCCTTATTTCCCTCAATAGTACCCGCATCTTCCGGCTCAAGCATGTGTATGAGGCCGTCATCGCCCAATTTAAACAAGGGGTCGCCAGTTTCAGCGGGCAGATTTGATATTAGAGCATCAATTTCTGATGCCTCTTCGTCAGGTGTGAGAGGCCATTCATCCTCCCCGACAGCAGGGGCATCGTCGTCAGGAAGATAGTCTGCGGATCTTACAGGCGCCCATTCGCTGATCCCAATTGACTCAACTTTTTCGACCGCTGCTTCGATTATCTCTTCATCCACTTCGTCGAAATTGTCGGAAAGCACCTCGCGGGCATCATACGGGCCACCGTCAACCCAAATGTAACCGCCCTCACGACCCTCGTAGGGCGTTTCATTGTCGGGATGCTCATAACGAGCATGGAACCACTCCACGAGCTCTTCTACTTTTGCCTGTTTCAGCTGAGCAATCTCGTCTTCAGTGTCATCGTGGTCAGGACCCGTTTCGATAGAAATATCGAAATCTTCGATCAATTCGTGAGGTCCGACGATCGTTTCACGATCATTGAACGCTCCAACTGGATATTCCCAAACAGCCCAGAACAATTCGCCCAATTCGGGATGATCATAATTTGCGATGTAAGCGTACTCTGGCCCCATTGAGCGTTCTTCATGTCCGGACGCTTCAAATTCCAGCTCAGCTGCTGGGATCTCGAAGATTTCGCCAGTCTCAGCATGGCGGATTCTGGCGATGCCGCGGACTGCTACCACGGCAGATCGTCTCCTTGCTCAATCGATACGAACGATTTTCCTGTTGTCACAATCGATTCTTGCTCGCTGGTCTCACGGAGAAGCTTCGCACGTTTTTGCCTGATGGAATTCATCTGGTCGGCTGCTTTCTGCCCCATCGCAGACTTTGGTCCACAGATGTGCCTCAGTGTTCCCAGTTGGCTGAGAAGCTTCTGATATACATCGGTCTTTTCGTCGGTAGTCTCTGCGGAATAGAACTGCTCCCAATAGTCTTTGATACGGCGGTGCAGTGTCTGGGGGGCAACCAGTTCCCGACCCACTATCCCGATGCCAGTAACAAAAACTGGACGGTTCCCAGTTCGATATGAGATTTTATGGGACCGGTGCCCGAACCGTCGAATGATCTCCCGAATCTCTTCTAGCAGCTCCCCCGGAATAAACTTACCTGAGATAGTCAAGTCATCGACCCAAAGTGAGTACCGTAGGCCCCGGTCACCACATAACTCTGCTATTTGATCGAACATATTTCTATGAACTAGCGCACAGAGAACCGGAGTAAGGGGCGACCCGAATGACACAATATCATCAACGGTAGCAAGCTCAGCAAACAAGCCTGCAACGTCGTCCATCATATCGAGGTCCTGTATGAGCCAGCTTTTCACTTGGCTGCGAGATGTCGAAGGATAGAACTGTTTTAGGTCCAACGAGAGATACTGCAGCTGATCCAAATGAAGCTCTGCATTGTCTCGCTGTCCGCGGTTTTTGCGCGGGCTGAACAAGTAATCGGGCTGTTTGACCTTATTGAGATGAAATTTCAGTTTCTCATGGACGACTCGAAGCCAGCCTTCAGGGTAGGCAAGGTCCCGGACCTTTCCACGAGTTTCCGTTTGGCGGCGAACTATAAATTGCTCTTTGTAGTTTGCGAGGCGCCTTAAGTCGTCACGTTTGAACCCCACTAAGTTTGCAAGATCACGTTGTGTCGGTTTTTGGGCCAATGGGGAACGATACAAATCGTATCGCTCGTATCGAGGCTTCTTTCTACGCCTCAACTGGTTCATCAGGCTTCAATGCATCAAGCAGCTTCAGAACGCGGTTCGCAATAATGAGCCGACCACGTTTTAGTGGTGGTTCACCTTCGATCTCTTCCGCGAAAAACAAGAGTTGTGACATACGGATATCCAACCCTTTGCTGTATCTATCAAGAGTTTCCAGCGAAACAGTTTTACTTCCTCTTTCAATCTCTGAAACCATAGACTGCGATATTCCCAATTTGGCAGCCAACTCTTCTTGATTGAAACCCCAGTAGAGTCGGACGAGCTTGAGAGCCTCATTAATCATGGAACGCTTCACCTCAGACATGGGTCGCGCCGAGGCTATTTTCGAGGTCGCCGCTCACTCTTGGTCGAAGAACCAAAAGCGTACAAGCAAGCTTGCCATCTGCCCGATCCGAACGATTGCCTTGAAAAGGAACCGGCGTTTTGAGGGAGGATGACGGCGCCGTCGCTGGTGAGGATATTTGTTTGTCATGAGATTGCTCTTCTTTCTCCCCAGCGGAATGCCAGGGCCCGTAAGAAAGGAGCGAATTGTTCAGCGACGTTTGTACCTCGAAGATGCCGCGCCCAGCCCCGGATGGGCGCGGCGCACCGCCGACCCCACGACCGAAAGCACAGGCAGAAGTCGAGAGCTTAGAGCTCTCACAGGGCTCAAGGCCCCAAGTATCGACGAGTTCAATATGACTATCCATCACGACTCGAAGGTAGCGTAGATCTCATTGTGAGTCAAATATAATATTACCTCTGGCGATATCATATCTTCGATCTTTCGCGTGACCGCAAATAAAACCGTCACTTCCAGGCTTCGCAGTTGCACTCTGCCCTACCATCCTCTGATTTGTCGCTACACCTCTATCGTTCGCTGATGGATCTCGTGTCTGACGTGGTTACGTTTTCACCCAGCACGTTCAAATCGACCCATAGCCAATGTCCGCTTTTAGGAATAAACAGTCTCAACCCAGACATGGTTGCAATCTTAAATGTGTCCAAAAAACAATTTCTATTGTTTGAGAGTGGGCTCGCTTAAGATCAGGGCTCAGTCAATAAACCCATCCTATCTCAATATCTCTCCCAGCAGACGGGTCTGGGCGGACGGTGCGCCTGCCAGAGCGCGGTCGCTGCGCAAGGGGGCGGGTCTTTATGATATTTGATCGTTTTAAATTCTCCTACCTACAGCATCCCCTTGCGCAGCACCCTTATGCGCTCTGGCGATGCACCTTTTCGCCGCCCAACCCCGCCTGCCGGGGAAAGAACGCGCGGCGCAAAAGGAGACAAACATGACTGACCAAATTGCAACCCCTGCACCTCTTGTCGCAGACACTGCACTCTTGGGTTTAGACACGCCCCGTATCTATGTGGCCTGCCTTGCCGCTTATAATAATGGCCGCCTGCATGGGCGCTGGATAGACGCCACCGACCCGCACGAGGTTTGGGAGCAGGTGAGCGCCATGCTTGCCGCATCGCCGGAGCCGGACGCCGAAGAATGGGCAATCCACGATTACGACAATTTCTACGGCTGCAACATTTCAGAATATGCGGGGTTCGATACTGTGTGCGAGCTTGCCGCTTTCCTTGAAGAGCACGGCGAGCTTGGCGCAAAACTCTATGACTGCTTTGCCAATGACCTCGACCAAGCTCGCGCAGCCTTTGACGATTATGCCGGAGAATACAAAAGCGCGGCAGACTTTGCCGAGAGCCTGCATGATGACACTGGCACAGAGATTCCAGACAGCTTGCGATACTATATCGACTGGCAGGCGCTTGCCCGCGACATGGCGCTGAATGGTGAGATCATGGCGTTCCAGTTGGGCTTTGATGAAGTCCATATTTTCTGGAGTCGCTAGTCATGGCCTTTATGACACGTTTTCAATCCTTCGTCTGTGAGGGCGATAGCCTCACATGCGAAGTGACAGGCTTCGAGATCGTCGCGCGAATTGTGAGCGACGATTGCCCCGATGCGCCAGATGAAAGGCAAGACGGTTTCTGGCCTTCACTCTACAAGGATGCGCCGGGCTTTATCGGGCCAGGTAACAATTTCCGCGAGCGGTTTGCGCAAGCGCAGGCCCGCGCGGAAGCTGTCATGGAAGCATGGCGCAAGGACGAATGGTTCTATTGTGGGATTGTTCTGTCCGTCAGCTTTGAAGGCGTCGTATTGGACGATCATGCCGCCAGTTTGTGGGGCATCGAGGCGAACTATCCCGATAGCGACAATTCCTATCTGACCGACGTTGCCAACGAGCTTCTGCCCGAAGCCTTGGACGCAGGCCGCGCGGTGCTGGCAAGGCTGACTAGCCGCGCTGCAGCCCTTGGCGATGGGGCATAGCCGTGAGCTGTATCTTTGACCAGCTTGGACCGCGCCCGCGCATGACCTTGGTCATTTGCGAGCAGCAAGTGGCCGAGATTTGGGTCGAGGGCCGCGCCCCGCTCATATCCATCCGCGACTATGATTGTGGCGAAACCGACCCCGACCCGTCCCGCGACGCGGATGGTTTTCCCTTCACCAAAATCAACTGGAGAGACCCGGCTTGGAAGCTGGGCCTCTCCCTCTACCCGCCAGAACAGGAGACCGACATGGCACAACCAACTCTCAAATATATCCCACTGAACGAACTTAAAATCAGCAAGCTGAACATGCGGCACGGACGCAAAAAGCCGGACGTGTCCGACATACTTCCATCCATTAAAGCAGGCGGCATTCGTCAGACTTTACTGGTGCGCCGTGAAGGCAACTATTATGGTGTGATTGCCGGACGCCGACGCTTCTTTGCCCTTCAAGCTATCGCCAAAGAGACAGGCGAGACGCCTCTGGTGCCCTGCGCCATCATGTCCGAGAAGGATGCCGCCAGCGCTATTGAAGCCTCTGTCATCGAGAATGTCGGACGCCTACCTGCCACCGAGATGGAGCAATACACCGCGTTCAAACGCCTACATGATGAAGGCCGCGCCGTAGATGATATTGCCGCCTATTTTGGCGTGACAGAATTGCTGGTGCGCCGCGTCTTAGCGCTCGCTTCGCTTAGCGCCCCGATCCGCAAACTCTATGCCGAGGACGAGATTGACCGTGAGACGATTCGGGCTTTGACATTGGCGAGTGAGGAGCAGCAGGGCGAATGGCTGCGGCTTTATGAGAGCGAAGATGAGCGCGTACCAACAGGACGCAACTGCAAGGCGTGGATAACAGGCGGCACAACGATCACGACCGATAAAGCGCTTTTCGAGCTTGAAGACTTTGAGGGACAGATCACCGCAGACCTGTTCGGCGAGCATGGCGTGTTCGCCGATGCTGACGCGTTCTGGCAGGCTCAATCGAAAGCCATAGCTGCGCAGGTCGAGACCTATCTCGCTGATGGCTGGGGCGATGTGTCTTGCCTTGAACGCGGGCAATATTTTCACAAATGGGACTATGCTCAACGCTCAAAAGAGGATGGCGGAAAAGTCTATATTGAAATCCGCCATGACGGGACGGTGACCTACCATGAGGGCTATGTCACACAGGCCGAAGCCAAGCGGTTGGACCGCGCGGCGAATGGTGAGAGCGACACCGAGCCCGCGCATATCAAGCCAGAAATGTCCGGCCCGATGGCGGACTATATTGGCTTGCACCGCCACGGCGCAGCCCGTGCCAGCTTGTTGAAACAGCCCGCCATTGCGCTGCGCTTGATGGTGGCTCATGCCATGACAGGCTCTGCGCTGTGGGACGTCAAACGCCATGAAACGCGCAGCCGGAAAGAAGACACCCTTGCCAGTGTTGAAGGGTCAAAGGCGACCGCTGAAATGGCCCAAGCTGGCAAGCAAGTGAGCGACCTTTTTGCAGCTTTGAACGTGAATGGCAGCGCTCGCCGCAATGGCGATGCCTATCGCTTGTGTGAGGTCTTTGTAGCTTTGCTCGCTATGTCAGATGACGAGGCGATGCAGGTGCTGGCCTTTACTATGGCTGACACATTGGAAGCAGGCGGGGCGATTGTTGAAGCTGTGGCTCATGTCTGCGAGACCGACATGGCCAGCTATTGGAAGCCGGAACCCGCTTTCTTTGACCTGCTGCGCGATAAGCGGGCGATTAATGCGATGGTTGCTGATATTGGGACGACATCACTGGCGGAAAGCTGCGCGACCGAGACCGCAAAGGCCCAGAAGATGGTCATTGGAAATCGCATATTGGGAGAGGGGGCCGCTCCTAATCCCGACTGGCGACCAGCGTGGATGCAGGTGCCTTCGACCCGCCTTATTGAAGGTGCTGGATGTGCGCCTGTTGATGCATGGGAACGGATCAAGGGTCTGTTCGAGGCGAGCGAGACAGTATGTGTTTCCGATGCAGAGGACTTCGGGCAACAGGACGCCGCCTAACGTTTTAGTCTCCCGTTAGCGCGGCAAGTAGAGCCGTCCGGTGTCTGTCATCGGGCGGCTTTCGCCATGTTTGAAGTGGAGGGGTGGCAGGTAAAGTTCATTTGAGGAGGACGTAAAAAATCGCCCGTCTGGGGTGTCGCTGGGTATCCATGTCGGAGGCCAGTCGCAGTCCTTTTCAGATGTCTCCTTGTCAGAGGAAGACCTCCTGTTCCCGTCTCTTGCCGTATGACCTGGACGTGGTCAGCCCGCCTTGAAACCGGCCCTTCGAAGAATTTTCCTCTGCGTGTGCCACGCATTCATCGCGAGACAAAATTCTACGCTGGTCCGGTGCTCCACTTTGTTTCGCCCTTGTGAGGTTCAATGCAGCCCGGCCCCGTCCTAACGGTCCGGCGTCGACGGGGACAAGAGGTCCCCCAAGACAGCCAAGGAAACGAAAAGGAGAACACCATGGCCAATGCACTCGGATATGTCAGCGAAACCAAAACAGGCTTTGAAGGCGCCCTCGCAATGATGAACCTCACCAGTTCAATCCGCATCGAGAAGAACGGTGAGAAAGCCCAAGACGGACAGCCGGACTACCGCATCTATGCCGGCGAAACCTCAACTGAAATCGGCGGTGGCTGGATGCGCAAAGCCAAAGCCTCGGGACGCGAATATGTCTCGATCACCCTCGCAGACCCGCAGATCGGACCGCGCAAGATTTACGCAAATCTCGCCCCTGTGAAAGGCAAGAAAGGCCGCCACGTCATCCTTTGGAACCCGCGAGACTAGCGCTCAAACCCATCACCAAATCAGCCGCTCCGAAGATCATCTTCGGGGCGGTTTTCCGGTGTTCAGGGCTTGGTTAAAGCGCAAGGGGAAAATGCCAATTGGCAATTTTCCCTCTCCAACGAACCGCATTTTCCAGCAAGGCTTTGGTCATCGCATAACAAACAAAGGAGATCGTAGCGATGACGAAGAAGGTAGAAAAAGAACAAAGTGATGATGGTTGGCCGGAGCTGCTCAGCGTGGTCGAAGCGGCGGCATTCTTGAGACTGAAACGCTCGACGCTCGATCATTATCGCTGTGAAGGGCGAGGCCCAATCTATCGCAAACATGGAGCACGCGTGTTCTATCCCAAGCCCAGCCTGATCCGCTGGTCAGAGCGCAATTCTTACGCGTCCACATCAGAGCGTATCGGGAACCCCAAATGAGAAAGCGGGTTCTGTGGACTGTTGTAACAGGCATTGGTCTGGTCCTGTTTGGGGCTGTTTGTAATCCGGAGGAGCGCTTGATTTGGAACCGGACTGAAAGCGCTCCGAAAGGCTTTTACTGGCTGAGCAACGCGCCATTCACGAATGGCCGATGGGGCGTTGTCTCAGCTAGTAGCCCTGATGCACAGTGGGCAGAAGCACGCGGGTTTGTTGGCGCAAACTGGCCTTTGATAAAGAAAATTGTGGGGGTGTCTGGAGATGAAATCTGCCGGACCGAACAGACGATTTTGATAAATAGAAAGCCTGTCGCGCAAGCGCGCCTAGTCGATTCTCAGGGACGAAATTTGCCTGATTGGCAAGGTTGTTCACGCTTGAGAACAGGCGAATTATTCTTATTGAACGCGCATGCTGACTCCCTCGATGGTCGGTATTTTGGCCCTACTCAAATAACAGATATGGATGGCGTCGCCATTCCGCTGATAACGTCTCATAAGTGACAGGCTGCAAGCGGATGCAAAGTGATACAAGCAGATGCAAGGAGAGGGTAAGCGAACCCGGTAGGGCAAGATTAAAGCTATGGCACCAAGGGGTGCCTAATGCCTTGTCTGCACATCTGTTTTTTGGCGCCCTTTGCACAGCATTGTGGTGCCTGCCTTTCCCGGAATGCTCTGATTTTACGGGAAGTTTACTGGTGCATGGATTGACCGCGCCAATATGAGTGAGGAGAAACCGTTCACTCCGCGCCTTGGACGTATCCGCGATGCAGGGGCTTCATCTGGCAAGCGCTTGCAGCGCGATATGCGCAAGGCTGGCAGTCAGCTCTCAAATGGCCCTCGCAAACCCGCCTTCACAGGTGCGCGCTATGGCACTGGCGGCGCGGCGCGGACAGGCGGCTCAAAGCATCGACATTTGTCTCGGATACAGATGCGCCGTGTCGTGGTCAAAGTTCATATCGCCAGAGCTGGGCGCGCAGGCCCCGGACTCTATCGCGCTCATGTCGGATATCTGCAACGCGACGGTGTTGATCGCGGCGGCGATGGGGGTGTTCTTTATGATCGTGATAATGAGGAAATCAGCCCGCGCGATTTTCTGGAACGCAGCGAACATGACCCACATCAATTTCGGATCATCGTGTCACCCGAAGATGGTGCGCGCATGGGCGACCTCAAACAGGCAACGCGCGAGCTGATGGCGAGGATGGAAAGGGATACCGGACGTCGGCTTGATTGGGTGGCTGTCGATCATCATAATACTGGTCATCCCCATACCCATATCGTTGTGCGCGGACGGGACGCGCGGATGAAGGATGTGGTCATTGCGCGCGACTATCTTACCAAGGGGCTGCGTGAAGCAGCGCAAGACCTTGCAACACAAAGGCTTGGACCCAGACGCACGCTGGAAATAGCGAATGCGCGCCAGCAACAAGTCGATCAGGACCGTTGGACCGGACTTGATCGAGAGATCGAAACGCGCCTCGAGCAAGGACGGTTTGAGACCAGCGAAGCAGCATCGAGCGGCGAACGGTTTGAGCGGTCCTTGCGAATAGCAAGACTGAGGCACCTTGAATCGCTGGGCCTTGCTGAACCTGTCGGAGCGGTATCTTGGCAGATGAAAGACGGCTGGCAGGCGCAGCTCAAAAGACAGGGACGGCGCGGTGATATTATCCGCACGCTGGCCGACGTATTCGGGGAGCGAAACAAAGATATTCGTTTTGTTCAAGACCGGCGCGAACATGCATCACCGATCAAGGGTATTGTGAAAGCGTATGGCCCGGAAGATGAGCTGCGGGATACGCGCTATCTTCTGGTCGAAGATTTTGATGGCGGCATCTGGCATGTCCCGTCTGCGGCCATCGATGTACACGCGCGACCGCCGAACGGCGCAGTGGTCGAACTCTCTCAGGCTAAAGCCGTAGCTCGCGCTTCAGACAAAGCCATCGGCGCTGTTGTAGAGCAGACGGGCGGTATCTGGTCTGAAGACTTGCACGCCCGATACGACCCGGGATCAAAACCCGCCTATCGCCTCTCGTTAAAGCGACGACTTGAAGCGCTTCGGCGTGCAGGGATTGGTGAGCGGCTAGGGTCTGGCGAGTGGCATGTCGGTGATAGTTTTTTGGAGAGATCGGCAGACTATGAAGCCCAACGATCTGGCGGCGTGAAACTGAACGTCTTGTCCTGGCTCTCACCAGATGCGCAGATCGAACGAACCGGTGAAACCTGGCTCGATAAAATGTCTGATGACGACGCGCGGCGCGAGAAGACCCTACAGTCTTTCAAATCAAGGCGTCAGGCATGGCTGCAAGAGCGAGGTTATCTTGAGCCGAACCAGACGAGCCTGACGGAAGATCAACGCACGAAGTTGCGCATCTTGGAGTTGAATCGAGAAAGCGATGCCATCGTGGCGCGGTCTGGCAGAGCGGCGGTTCAGCTCGCACAGGGCGATCAGTTTAGCGGGCAAGTCGAAGGACATGTTGATCTTGGCGCTGGGCGACTTGCAATCGTTGGTAACACAAAAGAATTTGCACTTGTGCCTTGGCGCAGCTCGCTGGGGCGTCAAATGGGCCGTGAGTTGACCCTCCAGCGCACGGCGTCTGGCATTGGTTGGAGCATGGATAGAGGACGCTCAAAGGGCCTTTCACGTTAGCAGGTTTGCACCGCGTTGCAGGGCTTTGGTCAGATTGGCTTGCTTCGCCACTGGTCGCAGGGGTGCTGCGCCCGCCATCTTTTGCGCAATTGATTTTGCTCTGAAGGACGCCCGCATCATGACAGGCACAAAGATACTCATCGGCCAGATTATGGTCGTGTTCGCGCTCATCATCGGCGCAGTATGGCTGGCGACACAGCTGACCGCCGAAGCGCTCGGCTATCAGATTGCGCTCGGCGCGCCGTGGTTCATGGCCGGAGAGACGCCAATCTACAAACCATGGCGGCTGTTCCAATGGTGGTATGCCTATGAGGCCTATGCACCAGAGGTCTTTGCGCGCGGTGGTCTCATCGCAGTGTCGGGATCAGCGCTTGGCTTTGTGGCCGCAATTTTTGGGTCCGTCTTGCGCAGCCGCCATGAGCGCAATGTGACCACTTATGGCTCAGCGCGCTGGGGAGGATTCAACGATCTCAAACGTGCAGGCCTGTTTGCGAAAGACGGCGTTTTTCTTGGGCGCTGGCAAAACCGATATCTACGTCACGCAGGACCAGAACATGTTATGGCTTTCGCGCCGACACGATCTGGCAAAGGCGTTGGGCTGGTTGTGCCAACGCTTTTATCCTGGACCGGCAGCGCCGTCATTCACGACATTAAGGGGGAGAACTGGGAGCTGACATCAGGCTGGCGCGCGCGGTTTTCGCGCTGCGTGCGGTTTGATCCGACCGACCGCAGGAGCCCACGCTACAATCCATTGATGGCCGTGCGCGGCGGCGCGTGTGAAGTGCGCGATGTCCAGAACATTGCCGACATACTGGTCGATCCCGAAGGCTCGCTTGAGCGCCGCAACCATTGGGAAAAAACGGGCCACGCATTGCTGGTCGGTGTCATCCTGCATGTTCTTTACGCTGAAGCGGACAAGACGCTTGCAGGATGTGTCCGGTTTCTGTCCGACCCGAAGCGATCTTTCGCCGTAACCCTGCGCACCATGATGACGACGCAGCATTTGGGCGAGCAAGGTGTGCACCCTATCGTGGCGCAAGCGGCGCGGGAGCTTTTGAACAAATCGGAGAATGAACGCTCAGGCGTTCTGTCCACCGCAATGAGTTTTTTGTCGCTCTACCGCGATCCTGTCATCGCTGAGGTCACCAGCCGGTCGGATTGGCGCATCGAAGACCTCGTTGAAGGCAGCAGCCCTCTATCTTTGTATCTTGTCGTGCCGCCATCTGATCTGTCGCGGACCAAGCCGCTCATTCGTCTGATCCTGAACCAGATTGGACGCAGGCTAACGGAAGACGTGCCCGAACAGAAGCGCCGGAAGGTGTTGTTGATGCTGGATGAATTCCCGGCGCTCGGACGGCTCGATTTTTTTGAGAGCGCGCTTGCCTTCATGGCGGGGTATGGCATTCGCGCTTATCTCATCGCCCAATCCCTGAATCAGATCGAAAAGGCTTACGGGCCGAACAATTCGATCCTCGACAATTGCCATGTCAGAATTGCGTTCGCGACCAATGATGAGCGGACAGCCAAACGGGTATCTGATGCGCTTGGCGCGACTACAGAGCTTAGGTCACAGAAAAATTATACCGGCCACCGGCTCGCGCCTTGGCTCTCTCACATGATGGTCTCAAGACAAGAAACTCAGCGCGCGCTGCTAACGCCCGGCGAAGTTATGCAACTGCCTGCCAGCGATGAAATCGTTATGGTGTCCGGCGCGCCGCCTGCAATGGCAAAGAAGCTACGCTACTTCGAGGACGCAAATTTTACCGGGCGCCTTCTTTCGTCTGCAGAGGTTGAATGGAGTGGGGGTCGTATTGGCGCGCCGTGGACGTCTGAGATCGCTGTGCCTTTTGCAAAAGCAGATCAAGCCTCAAGCCGCGATGATACGGGCGGTCAGGCGCTGAAGCGCGCGCGCGAACCGGACTATGAGGTTGAGATCGAGGATGAAGTTCTGGCGGCGGGACCAGAAATCGTGCCGGACCAGGAGGATGACGCAAGCCCTTCCGATGAGACCAACTTAGAAACGATCCGACGCGCCGTTGCCGCCGATCGCGCTGATCCTGATTTTCTGCCGGAGTTCTGATGCTATGGGAAAACCACGTGTTAATATTAGGATTTCGACAAAACTATATGCGCAGCTTTGCGAAGCGGCCGAGAAGCCTGGCGTTACTAAAACTGCGATTGTTGAGGAAGCTTTACGGGCCTGGTTCAACCCTGAAGCGCGGTCTGTGCTCGAGGAGCGTTTGTTGGCGCGGATAGATGCATTTGATGAGCGCCAGGCCGATATTGAATACGAACTCACCCACACCCGTGAGACACTTGTTCAATATGTTTATTACTGGCTAACCAGGACCGAGCCCATCTCTGAAGGCGACCGCGATATCGCGCACATTCTGGGTCGCAAGCGTCTGGACTACTTTCTGGAGCAGGTGAGGCAGAAGACTTCTGCGCGATAATGGGGTTATAGATTACGTCGGCTGACAGTCCTAAAAATACTTACTTTCAAGCGTGCTGACGCCGAAGCGGCGTAAAAAGCAATAGCCCAAGACCGAGACCGGCACGGGTTATTGCGTCATACGGCGCGCCTAGAACCCAAAGAAAAATCGCGGTGTCGATCGCTTATAGTCGGTGTAAGCCTCGCCATATTGCTGCTCTAGCCAAGGCTCCTCAAAAATTGGCGCGAGCAGATACATTAGCGCCCATGGCGCCAGGAGAAAAACCACGAGCGGATGAGGCGTTAAAACAGCCCATCCAATGAGTCCTATCCACGTCGCGACATAAACAGGGTTGCGGCTATACCGAAACCATCCATCGGTGCGCAGGCCCTGCTTCTCCCCGAATGCGTTTTTCCATCCCATTCTGAAAGTTATTTGGAATGCGAATCCAAATCCTACCAATAGCATGATGGCGCCAAGTATGTGTTCTAGAAGCGAGCCTGAATCTGCCTCAAACGACAAGATCGAAAGCGCGATAAGCGGATAGAGGAAGATCCGAAAAAGGGCTAAGAACAATCGATGTTGCCAGCAGTCTTTTTCGGGAGGCGGGAAGAATTGAAATTCCTTGTGGAACTGCCCTGCGAACGACAATGCAAAGATTGTGACGATGCCAAAAAACGACGTCGCAAACAGTAGCCAGAAAAGATTAAAGGGAAGGTCGGGCATATCAGGTGTCTTATCCAGCGACGTACGCGTAATCGGTACGATTGATAGTCTTCACCAAACACTTTCTGGAGTGCCGTTTCCTCAGGCTTAATCTGCAAAAGAGTGACGATCCAGACAAAGAAAACTGGTCCGGAGAATGCGGCAAAATTGGCCAACAGCAACGCAATCCCGAGCAGAACAGCTGCCATTCCGAGATACATCGGATTGCGGGATATTTGGTAGAGACCAGACGTTACAAGGGCTTTGGTTTGTGCGGGATCAGTTGGATTGACCGTCGTTTTTGCCCGTATAAATGCGGCGACTGAAATTGCCAGCATGATCCCGCCGGCCCCAATGAGCGCGAGGCCGAAGCCCTTACCGAACCACCAGGTAAAGTCGAAAGATGGCAAGCGTTCGGCTAACCACCAAGAGAGCATTCCTGAACAGGCAAGCAGGACAATTGGCGGAATACGTAATTTCATCATGCAGCCTCCGAATAGCTTGCTTCATCGCGCTTCTCGTTGCGAAGTTCACCGAGCGCTTGGACGGTAATTGCTGTCGCTGATTTGAGGAACAGGCCTGCAAGAAGAGCTGCGACCACGAGGTCGGGCCATGCTGTGCCCGTCACAGCCACCAAACCTCCGGCAATGATCACTCCAACATTGCCAATCGCGTCATTGCGCGAGCAGAGCCAGACAGACCGCACATTGCTATCACCATCGCGCCAGCGCAGCAGGACGAACACACTGGTCAGATTGGCCAGTAAGGCAAGCAGCCCAATCAGACCCATGGTTCCAGCTTCTGGCGGCGTGCCTTCAAGCACGCGCAGCGCGGTCATCGTCAGAATAACTATTGCAATAAAAGCCAGTGACGCGCCTTTGACCAGCGAGGCGCGGGCACGTGTTTTTAAGGATGCGCCAATAACGAGAAGGCTTAAGCTATACGTTGCTGTATCGCCTGCGAAATCCAAAGCGTCCGCTTTCAGCGCTTGCGATCCCGACATGATGCCAGCGCTCATTTCGATAAAGAACATGACCGCATTGATCGCAATCACAGCGACAAGCGCTCTTCGATAGTCAGGCGAGGCTCCATCAAATGTTTTGTCTTCGCAGCAACCGGACATTCTTTGATCTTCCATTCTTGTTTGACGCTGTTAATGAAAAGCCTACAGTCTACAGCGACTATAGGGTCAAGACTTTTTTTTGGAACGTTCTATGAAGCAGATGACAATTGGGCGCTTATCAAAAGCCGCAGGCGTGAAAGTCACGACGATTCGATATTACGAATCCATTAGTCTTATGGGTGAGCCAGACCGCAGCACCAGCGGCCAAAGACTCTATGGCGATGACGCCGTGCAGCGGCTTTCCTTTATACGCCATGCGCGCGATCTGGGGTTCCCAATCGACTCCATACGCGAGTTGATTGATTTGCAGCACCAGCCGGGTGAGGACTGCGCCCATGTTGATGTCATAGCGCGTCGACAATTAGCGGATGTGCGCCAGAAACTCTCACAACTCGAAGCGCTGGAGGCTGAGCTCAAGCGTATGGTGTCGGCGTGCGAGGGTGGCAGCATTGCCACCTGCAAAGTGTTGGAGAGCCTCGGCGATCACGACCATTGCCTGGACTCCCATGAAGGGGCGGCGGTGGCCACAAAACTTGGCGCACGGCTTTGATTTTGCGTGAATTGAAGAAAGCCCTTGCCCCTACAGTCACTGAAGGGGTTAAGGTGGTGACTTAATGAATTAATTTAATGATTTTAACATCAAAACCATATACAGATTGAAACGATGAAGATTGCGGCCCTCATATTATCTGCCAGATTTTGGCTCAGCGTCATGTTCGCCATGACGATGGGTATGAGTGCGTCTGCGGTCGACATTCATCCCGTCGATAATGCTGAAATGGCTTGTGAAACTTCGCATACAGCAAAAGAAATGCTTGGCGAGCTTGAACAAGATGGCGATGAACAACACTCGGAACATGATTATCATGCACATAATTGCGGCTCGTGCCACGTGCACATGGTTGGATTAAAGGCCGAAAAATTGTCATTCTCTGGACCAAACGCAACATCCTTCCGCGCTGGTGATGACCAGTCTCATGCGCGAGAAGGTCCTCATGGTCTATACCGCCCTCCACGTGCCTAACCTGACCCTCTAATCTCGCGCTTTAGGCGCGGGTTTGATGTCGTTTCAGGTTATCACAAGGACAACTCCCAAATGCCAAAATTTAGACAGGGCGCGCTGTGCGTCCTTATCGCGGCTGCCCTCGCAGGCACAGCGGTCGCGGCCCCGTGCAACGGGCCGACAGGAAGCGCGCCAGCCATTGCGGCGGATGCGCCGCTCACCCTCGACATGGCGCTTGCGCAAATACGCAATGCGTCACCAGATATTCGCCGCGCTGCGCTTGAAGCGCGCGCCAGCGCCGCCGATGCTGACCAGGCTGGGCGTCGTCTTAATCCTTCCATCGGGCTTGAGGTCGAAAATTTCTCTGGCTCCGGCCCGCTCAGCGGGTTCGACCAGACCGAAACCACGCTCTCAATCGAGCAGACCTTCCAGCTTGGTGGAAAGCGCGGCAAACGCGAACGCGCCGCGCGGGCGCAGGCTGCTCTCGCGGATGCTCAATGCCGCGTCATATTGCGTGAGACCGAGCTGGAAGCGGCTTTGCTCTATCATGACCTGATAGCGGCCTCAGAGCTCGCAGCCCTAGCAAGAGAGTCGGCTGATTTGGCCGTCTCTTTAGCTGAGACTGTCGCGATACGTGTTGAAGCGGGCGCAGCCGCGCCGCCTGAACGCTCACGCGCAGAGGCAGATGCCGCCGCTTTGAAAGCGGCTGCTCTTGCCGCCGAAGCTGAGATTGATCAGCGCCGTTATGAGCTTGCTGCCCTTTGGGGGAGTGCGGCTCCGGTCTTTGCCGTACCCAGACCTGCGGGATTGAACGCGCCAGAGACGCTGCCCGCCCCTATAGGACTGAGTCAGCACCCCGCTTTGGCTGCCGCGAGAGCAAGTGCAACTGCGCGCGACGCCGAGCAGGATGCCGCGCGCGCGGCGGGTGTGCCTGATCTCACCATAAGTGCAGGCGTTCGCCAGTTTGAGGAGACGGGCGATAATGCCCTCTTGCTAGGTGTCAGTGTTCCCATCCCGCTATTTGACCGCAACCGTGATGCCGCGCGTGCAGCAGGGCTACGCGCCGATGCCGAGCGGATTAGCGCCGTTGCAGTTGAGGCCAGGTTACGCTCGCAGCAGCAAGCCGCCGCAGCGCGCGTGCGCACGGCGCAGGCCCGTTTGGCACTGCTCGAAAATGATGCCTTACCCGCCGCCCGTTCTGCCTATGACGCCTCCGTCCAAGGCTATGCGGCAGGCCGGTTTGATCTCACGTCCACCCTCGATTCCCGTAAAGGCCTGATTAGTGCGGGTGTCAGCGTGATCGACGCCCGCCGGACCCTCAATGCCGACCTCATGCGCCTCAAAAACCTCATCGGCGCAGCCCCGTTTAATGGAGACTTCCAATGAAAAAGACCCTGATTTATCCGAGCACCGCCTTGATCCTAGCTTTGTCACTGGCGGGATGCGGTGACGCTTCCTCTGGTCAAGCTCAAGTGGTCAGCGCGGCCAACACCACGACTCAAGTCGACAATCATGATCATGATGAGCATGACGAAGCCCAAGGTGACCCAGACGATCACGCCGAAGCGGATGCTGCTTATGATGCCCATGACGACGCTAAAAGTGATCACGACAACCATGGTGAACCCGAAGGGGAGCATGAGGGTCATGACGATCACTCTGATGCAGAGGGGGCTCATGATGACCACGACGACGGGGAAGGCGATGTCGTTAAGCTGACCACTGAGGCAGCCACAGAAGCCGGCATCGAAACTGCGCGGGTGATAGAAGGCGCTATTGCGCAGTCGCTTAGCCTGCCAGCTGAAATTCGCTTTGATGCAGACCGCGTTGCAAATGTCTCGCCCATGGTCAGCGGCGTTATTGGTAAACTATATGCAAGCGAGGGGGATCAGGTAGGCCGCGGCGATACGCTGGCCCTGATCCGGAGTCGGGAACTCGCAAGCCTGAAAGCAGCCTATTTGACTACGCAGACCCGCCAAACATTGGCGAGCAAAGCACTTGCCCGTGAAGACAAGCTCTATGCCGACAAGATAACGTCAGAGGCTGACCTTCAGGCCGCACGTGCCGAATTTGAGGCGGCCAAGGCTGACAGCGACGCAGCTGAAAATGAGCTTCATGCCGCTGGTGTCAGTCATGCAGCGCTGGAGCGTATTGCGACAGCAGCCGATGGCGATAACGCCAATGCCTACCTAACCGCGCCAATTGCTGGAACGGTCGTGCGCCGCACCGTGACCCTCGGCGAAACCGTGTCAGCCGGTGATGCGGGCGCTGATCCGCTCTTCACCCTTGTTGATGACAGTGTCGTCTGGGCCGATATTGCGGTTTACAAACAAGATATTGGCCGCATCCGTGTCGGCGCGCCCGTTGCGCTAAAAACCGACGACGGCGATGTGCTGGCCCAATCCACAATTGCGTTTGTTCTGCCGGTAATCAATGAGACCTCCCGCACCGCCACGGCGCGGGTGATCGTCGATAATCCGGATGGCAGTTTGCGTCCCGGCCAGTTTGTCACCGCGGATTTGAGCGTTGGCGCGCCGGAAAGTGTTTTGCGCGTTCCTGAGTCCGCCGTTCAGCTGGTTGAAGACAAACCATCTGTCTTCGTGCCCGTAGAGGGCGGATATGCCCCGCGCGCGGTTATGACCGGGACAAAGTCCGGCGGCTTTGTGGAGATACGCTCCGGCCTCGACGTAGGGGAGACAATCGTCACGCGCGGCGCGTTCACCCTCAAAGCTCAACTTGAAAAAGACGCCTTTGGCGACGGCCACGGCCACTAGGATAATTTGATATGTTTAACTTTATGCACCGTATCGCCGGAGGGCGGCTTCTAGCTGCTATCGCGGCGCTCGCCATGACGATTGGCGGACTATTTGCCTTTCGGGCTTTGCCCGTTGACGCCTTTCCAGATGTCACCCCATCACTGGTTCAGGTGTTTACTGAAACAGAAGGGCTCGCGCCCGAAGAGGTCGAGCGCTATGTCACCTATCCCATTGAAACTGCTATGTCCGGACTGCCAAAGCTGGATCACATGCGCTCGGTCTCAAACTTTGGGCTATCCGTGGTCAATATCTATTTTGAAGACGGCACTGATGTGTATTTCGCGCGGCAGGTCGTAGGCGAACGCCTCGCGGAAGCGCGCGGCAATATCCCTGACGGTTTTGGTGACCCGCAAATGGGACCAATCTCAACAGGTCTAGGAATTATTCTCTACTTCCGTCTCGAAGATGCTTCGGGAACGCGCGACCTTGTGGAGATGCGAGAAATCCAGGACTGGATTGTCAAATACCAGCTCCAGACCGTGCCGGGTGTTACTGAAGTGTTGTCACTTGGTGGTTATGAAAAACAGTATCAGGTCCAGCTCGATCCTGATGCGCTGCTCGCTTACGACATCCAGATCGGCGATGTCATGACCGCGCTGGAGCGCGGTAACAAAACCGAAGGCGCGCAATTCCTCGAAATCGGCTCTGAGCAATATACGGTGCGCGGCGTCGGTCTCGCCCGCTCGGTTGAGGATCTCGCAGAGATTGTTGTGAATGTTGATGATGGACGCCCGGTGCGCGTTCGCGATCTTGGCGACATTGTCATAGGTGGCGGTGTGCGCCAAGGCCTTGCCACGGCAAATGGTGAAGGCGAAGTCGTTGCGGGCTTGGTGCTCAAACTCTATGGCACCAATACGTCCGACGTTATTGCCCGCGTTCAGACACGCTTTGACGCTATCAATCAAAACCTGCCAGACGGGGTCACGGCCGTGCCTTATTATGATCAGGGCACGCTGGTCAATAAGGCCGCCGCGACTGTAACAACCGCGCTATGGCAAGGCGCATTGCTTGTGGCATTTGTTGTCTTCATCTTCTTAGGCGGCTGGCGTCCCAGTCTTGTTGTTGTCCTGTCGATTCCATTTTCGGTCGGTTTTGCTTTCATTGCGATGAATTGGCTCGGTATCAGTGCTAACCTCATGTCACTAGGCGGGGTGGCAATTGCCATCGGAATGATGGTGGATGGGGCCATTGTCATTGCTGAAAATGTGGACAGAGGTTTTCGCACAAGTGAGCCCTCTGAAGATCAACGCAATATCGTGGCCCGGTCCACTGCTGAGGTGATTGCGCCGCTCATTGCAGCTGTTGCCGTGGTGATCGTGGTCTTCCTGCCGCTGTTCTCACTCCAAGGCGTGGAGGGCAAAACCTTCCGGCCACTGGCGGCGTCCGCTGCCCTGGCGATGACAGGGTCGCTTTTCTACGCAGCGCTGATTGCCCCGTCGCTCGCGAACGGGGTCATGCGCCGCAGTCAAAAACAAGGGGAACATCGCCCCGGATGGATTGCGCGCATGGTGAGCCTCGCCGCAGGTTTTTTTGTGAGGCAGCGGCTGGCCGCAATTGCTTTGGCCGCTGTCCTTCTGCTCGCAGGCGGGCTTGCAGGATCACGGCTCGGGTCTGAATTTACCCCGTCGCTGGAAGAGGGCGATATTTTGCTGCGCGTGACTATGGCACCGTCAATCTCTCTAACTGAGGCGGCGGACACTACCACGCGCGTTGAAAAGCGGCTGCTAACCACATTCCCTGAAATAAAATCCATCGTAACCCGTATCGGGCGCGGCGAAGTCGGCGCCCATGCGGACCCAACCAATAGCGCGGAAGCCTTTGTGGAACTCAAACCCAGGGCTGAATGGCGCGAAGGCTTTACCCCGGAGGATTTGCGAACAGCGATTTCAGAAAACCTTGAAGGCGTCCCAGGCATTGTCGTCAATATCGGACAGCCCATTGCGATGTCCGTGGACGAACTCTTAACTGGTACGCGCGCTGAACTGGCGGTCAAAATATTTGGCCCGGACAGCGACGTGCTGCTAGACAAATCACAGGACTTGCAAGCTATTTTGCAGCAAGTGGACGGCGCTGCTGAAGTGCAGGCCGACCAGATCACAGGCGCGCCGCAGCTCGTGGTGCGTGTCGATCGCGCGGCCCTCGGGCGTTATGGTCTCGATGTTGAAGATGCGCTTGATGCGTTGCGGGCTTCGGTTGGCGGCGCGGAAGCGGGCGCCTTGTTTGAAGGCGTGCGCCAGTTTCCGATTGTGGTGCGATTTGATGAAGATAGCCGCGATACACCGGAAGCCATCCGCCGCATCATCTTGAAGTCGCCAACGGGTGCGCAAGTGCCCTTGGAAAGTGTCGCTAGTATCGAAACCGTTATTGGACCACGCCAGATTACCCGCGAGGATGGCGAGCGCTTTATAACTGTGCAGTCGAATGTGCGGGGCCGCGACATCGGCTCGTTTGTGACAGAAGCGCAAGCCCTGACGGACGCCAATCTTGATTTGCCCGCAGGCTATCGCGTGGTCTGGGGCGGTCAGTTTGAATTGCAGCAACAGGCCAATGCGCGTTTCGCAGTCGTGATTCCAATCACGCTGGGAATCGTCCTTCTAATCCTGCTTCTCACCTTTGGCCGATTAAAATCAGCGATCCTAATCCTACTAAATATTCCGCTGGCTCTAACAGGCGGCGCTTTGGCGCTTTGGCTCACCGGACTGCCAGTCTCTGTGCCTGCCACGGTTGGCTTTATTGCCTTGTTCGGCATCGCGCTTGGCAACGGCATGGTGCTGGTCAGCTTCATGGACGACTTTGCCCGCGCCGGGCGCGACCGGGATGCTCTGGCCATTGAAGCGGCGGGTCTCAGGGCGCGCCCCGTTTTGATGACAGCGATGACGACCGCTTTGGGCCTTGCGCCCTTGCTGTTTGCCACCGGGGTTGGCGCAGAAGTACAGCGGCCTTTGGCAACGGTTGTGACAGGCGGGCTTGTTTCATCAACGCTCCTGACTCTGCTGGTGATGCCTGCCTTGCATCGCTGGTTCGCGCCAAAGCCAGACACCCATCATTCCCTGCTTGAAACGCCGCACAGCCCCGAGGCTGTTCCGGCTGAATAACTCACATGGCCTTGGCGGCTAACGCTGCCAAGACACACTATTTTTGGAGAAGACTTATGGAGACCCCTAACCACACAGACCATGACCATGATGACGGCGGTCATGGTCATAATCATGGCGATGTTATTAGCCGATTATTTGGTCCCCGCGCCGAAATCATTTTTGCCGGATTGGCAGGGGTATGCCTGCTGACAGGCTGGCTTGGCCCCAAGCTCAGCGTTCTGTCAGACACGGCTGGCTTTGGCTTTCTGCTCGCCGCCTTTTTCTTTGGTGGATATCTTGCCTTGCGCGAAGCGCTTGGCAAATTGCTGAAAGGCCAGTTCCAGATTGACTTCCTGATGTTGGTCGCTGCCACTGGGGCTGCCATTCTTGGCGAATGGGCAGAAGGCGCGTTTCTTCTTTTCCTCTTTGCCATTGGCCACGCCCTCGAAAACTACGCCATGGCGCGGGCGCGCAATGCGATCTCGGCTCTCGCTGATCTTGCCCCAGATGAAGCGCTTGTGCGGCGCGGCGAGACGACAGAAACCATCCCGATTGACGAGTTGGTCGTTGGGGATGTCGTGATTGTGCGCTCCAATGAGCGCCTGCCAGCGGATGGCTTTGTGGTCAGCGGGCAAAGCGCGGTCAACCAAGCTCCGATTACCGGCGAAAGCGCTCCCGTGGACAAACGGCCTGTATCTGACCGCGCCAAAGCGGCCGATAATCCAGATGCGCTCAAGCCCGAAAGCCGTGTGTTCGCCGGATCAATCAATGGGTCAGGCAGTCTGGATATTATAGTGACGAAACTGTCGGGCGAGACGACGCTGGCGCGTGTTGTCACCATGGTCAGTGAAGCTGAGACACGGCAATCCCCAACGCAGAGTTTTACCCAAAAGTTTGAACGCATATTTGTGCCCTGCGTTATTGTATTGGCGGTTGTGACGTCGCTTGCCTTTCTGGTTCTGGACGAAACCGCTTCTGAGAGTTTTTACCGGGCTATGGCGGTGCTTGTGGCCGCCAGCCCATGCGCGCTTGCCATCGCAACACCGAGTGCAATTCTGTCTGGCGTCGCCCGCGCAGCACGCGGCGGTGTGTTGATCAAGGGCGGCGCGCCGCTGGAATTCCTTGGCCGTCTTGACGCGATCGCCTTTGATAAAACTGGAACATTGACGGAAGGCGAACCGCGACTGGTCGATATTGTCCCTTATGGCGATGTCGATGAAACGATATTGCTAAGCGTTAGCGCCGCAGTCGAAACACTGAGTGATCATCCTTTGGCTGAAGCCGTTGTGCGCGACGCCAGAACACGCCTTGGGACAGTTCCCGGCGGTGCCTCAGATTTTGCCAGTATTACCGGGCGCGGTGTGTCTGCGCTCTATGACGGCCAGATTGTGCATATCGGTAAATCCGCTTTGTTCGATGAGGTGGACGGCGAGCCTGTGCCAGATGAGTTGGCTGCGATTGTAAATTCGCTATCAGCCAATGGCCGCACG
Organism: uncultured Parasphingopyxis sp.; assembly: GCA_905479515.1. The sequence continues at coordinate 99,860 of CAJQMX010000025.1, read as the reverse complement.
ACAATGATTGTTCGCCACGGCAATGCTTATCTGGGCGCAATTGGCTTGATGGACACCCCGCGCGAGGCCGCAAAGCGCGTAATCGCACGCCTGCGCGAGATTGGCGTCACCCGTATGATAATGATCTCTGGGGATAATCAGAATGTCGCGGATGCGGTAGCGCGCGAGGTAGGTCTTGATGAAGCCTTTGGTGATCTGATGCCGGAGGACAAGGTCACTAAGATCAAGTCGTTGAAGGAGGGCCAAGGGGTTGCCATGATCGGCGACGGTGTTAATGACGCGCCCGCCATGGCCAATGCGACGGTCGGGATCGCCATGGGCGCTGCGGGATCTGATGTAGCGCTCGAAACTGCCGACATCGCTTTAATGGCCGATGACCTTGAAACACTGCCTTTTGCCGTTGGCCTCAGCCGCGCGACCAGCCGTATTATCCGGCAAAATCTCTGGGCAAGTTTTGGAATCGTCGCGCTTCTAATTCCGGCGACGCTGTTCGGGCTCGGAATAGGTCCGGCTGTACTTATTCACGAGGGGTCCACCCTTATCGTCGTCTTCAATGCGCTTCGTCTTCTGGCATTCAACGATGCAAGCGCCGACTATAGACCGTCGATTCAGTCTCAAGGAGCAGACACTTGAAGGTCGTCTCCATTCTTGCTTGGGCGTTCGCTGTTTCCTTGGCGGGCTGAATTTCGATATCAAGTTCCGAGCGCACCCCCGCTATGGCAATAGCGCCCTGTCGGGCGTAGGGCGGGTGGAGCGAAGCGATACCCGCGACTTTAATCCGCACTCAATGCAATACGGTCGGTATCGACGGCATGGGCATCTGAACAAAGAAGCGGTTCGATTATTCTATTCAGTAACTTGCCAGAAAAACGGCGTCCGGCTCAGCAAGACAACTTGGCGAGCTGAAGTATCACTCGATCGAACATAATCGCATTGGGGATTCCCGGATTGGTCGACCTGTGATTTTCCTCTTTTAGATGGAGAGCGTCCATGCAGAAGACATATTCTGCCGATTTACGCCGCCGCATTGTTCGCTTTGTCGAGACAGAACATTTGCGCCGGAAAGCGACGCGGATGTTTGATGGCAGCCCGAGTTTCGTCAACATCTTGATGCAGCACTATCGAGCGACGGGACGGATCGATGTGCACCAGCGATGCCGGTTTCGCCATGACAGCCAGTCACGTCACCTTGAGTCTCTGGTCGGCTGGATCGAGGCCGAGCCGGGACTGATGCTTGCTGAAATGTCCCGTCGCCTGAAAGAGGACCACGGCGCCCTGTCGAGCCAAAGCGATCTGTCGAAACTCCTGCGTCGATCTGGGTTCACATATAAAAATCCATGCTGGCAAGGGAAGCCGTGTGGGAAGCGGGACATTGCGAGCATAGATAGGATGCGGAGCGGAACGATTGCTTTGTCAGCTAAAGCCTAGAGGACACGTTTGACCTCGCTATATGCGCCTTTCGTATCGAGCGTGAGTTCCACAGAAACGTCACTACGATTGCGCCAAAACCATCCGTGTGACCCATCGAAGGCAGCTGTAAAGTCGCCAGTATCTTCCGTCTCGGCGCGGCCCTTGCGATAGCTTGTTGACTGGCCTCGTGTGCCATCGCCATGAAGATCTGAGTTAAGGTGTCCGTTATCGACGCGCCATGCATATGTGGCGGTGTCTCCAGCCTTCATGACAAGTTTCACTTCGGCCGCTTCGCCGGGCGCAAGCGTGAGGGTCACAGTGTCGGTCCAGATAGGTTGTTCTGCGACGGGAGCAGGCGCGGGCGCGGCTTGCTCATCGACCTTGCTGACCACCGGAGCTATGGGCGTGGCCGATAATGCTTCAGGTTCGGTTGTTGCCGCTGCATCCATCGCCGCTTCTTCGGCCAGCTGCTGTTTGATTTCTCCCATCTCCGTCAACCCGAGAACTTTGCCAATACCTGTCGGATCGATGGCATATTCAGCGGGCAAGACGACCGTTACGAGCAAAGCGGCAGCGGCTGCAATGGCAATTGCCGTCGAGCGAAGCAGCTGACCTGTCGTTGGGAGTTCAGCGCGTGTGGGCATGTCTGTATTGTACATATCTGATGTCCTCCTAGGAGATGAAATAGCCGGTGAGTTGATAGCCGACCAGCAGGAAGCCTGCCGCCATCATCACCATGTTTGCAGTGTATGCGTGTTTAAGAAAGCTCGGGGTCCTGCGCCAGAAACCCATGACAATCAGGATTGCGCCAAGCGCGAGCAATTGTCCGACTTCAACGCCGACATTGAAGGCGAGTAGATTGGGCAACAGCCCATCTGGTGAAATCTCATAATCGAGAATTTTAGAAGACAGACCAAACCCATGGCAGAAGCCAAAGATCAATGTCGCAGCCTTAGTGTTTGGCTGAACGCCGAACCAGCGTTGGTAGGCCCCCATATTATCGAGCGCTTTATAGACAATCGACAGACCAATGATGGCGTCAATCAGATAGCTATTGATACCGAAGTTGAAATAGACGCCAGCCAGCATGGTCGTTGAATGGCCGATGGCAAACAGGCTGACATAGATGCCAATGTCTTTCATCTTGTAGAGAAAAAATATGACACCGAGCAGGAACAGGATGTGGTCGTATCCAGTGACCATATGCTTGGCACCGAGATATAGGAATGAGATAAGATTTATACCGGTTATCTCCTGGATATAGCCCTTGTCACCCTCCGCTACGGCGTGAGCCCATGCTTCGCCGGAAAAGGCGAGAAAGCTCATCAACAATAAAATTGCGATGATGAGAGGTCGGGCGCCCACATTGCTTCTGGCTTGAGCCGATAGGGGATTACGCATCAATCAGCCTCCTCATTATTGAAGCTGTCCAAGCGCAGAAAAATAATGACATGATTATTGTCCTTGTTCGAAAGTGATGCCGAACCGTCCGGCAAGCCAGATTGCAGTCAGGTAGAGGCAGATGGTGATGAGACTTGCGATGAAAAGCGAGAGCCAGAAACTGACATTGTGCTCCATAAGGGAGGGCAAAATCAGAAAGAAGGGCAAGCTCGGCACAACATACCAGAGTGTGGCCCTCGCATGCGCCGCGACTTGAGAGACATCGCCTCCCGTGTCGCGCCAGAGCCAGATGATGGCTAAAAGCGAGATTAACGGAAGTGACGCGATAAGCCCGCCAAAACTAGGATACCGCTTGGCAACCTCGGAGATGATGGCAATCAGCACGCCCGACAAAGCAGCTTTGAGAATAAAATAGTTCATTGAGCTACTCGACTAGCCGGGTGCTTGTGAGATTCGACGAAATAGCTTGCCGTTAGCGACCATTCAGAATCCTGAAATCCGTGAGCTTTGCCATATGCGCCTTTGCTCTCGGGCGGCGCGGCGCATGGATTGGTTTCTGCCTGCGCGTTGGCAACAGACATGGTCATCGCAAGCGCGAGACCGAACAATTTTGAAGACATGTGACCTGAAACTCCAGACATAGAACAATAAGCTGCCAAGCCTTTCGGCGAGCCAGCGAAGCTCTAAGTCAGATTCTATCAGGGTCCGGGTCCGGCGGTAGCGCGGGTGCAGGATACTGTATATCCCGATACAGGAGATTGGCCGAACTCTCAGCGCGAAGCAAATCAGTATGAGCTTGAGCGATCCCAATTGCTGTGAAGTGTAATTCAGCGCCGTGATCTGCATGGTCTGCATGATCGGTGTGCTTGTGATGGTCTTTAGCATCACTGTCGTGATGACCGTCTTTAGTGGCGTCATGTTCGTGATGTTGTGCGTCGACGCCGTCAACTTCGATAATATCCGCGGTTTTTGCGTGTGCGAGTGTATGGGCCGCTGGGATTAGCGATCCTGACATCGAAAACATGATGCAAAACAGGGATATCCAAAATGGACGCATAACAAAAATCTAGATGAATTTCAGGAATGTGTAAATCACGCTGTTCACTGCGGCGAAGGTTTCTGTGCTCATTGCCAATGCCCGTCGGGTTTCCTTTAGGCAGACATAGATCATGCTCTGGGAGTATGACCGCCCCAATATCAATCTGTGCTGGGCTTCACGGCCAATTTAGGCAACGATAATGAGAGCCAGCAACATGGCTCGGCAATATCATACCAGTAATGCCAGCCTCAAGGACGAGCGGATGCTTCATGATGGCTCTCGCCGTCGCCGCCATGCGATCAGGCTGCGCCGTGTTTTAATGATCAAAAGAATGAGGCCCGAGATCGCGACAAATATGGCAGCGCCTGCGGCTGTGATGAGCAAGGGATGATTGAAGTTCTCGCCATCATCATAATCCATGATGTGCAGCTTCCAGAAGAAGTCATAGAAGCGCCAGGTCGATGATCGGCGTGCACGCACTTCCGCCGTGCTGGGATCGATATATAGCGTCGTTGCGTCTCCATCATCGAACGTCACCCGCCAAACCGGACCGGGCCGTCCATATTCGGCAGGCGGATCGATCACGCGCGTGATTGTTTTCAGTTGTCCTGATCCCGTATAATCGGCTCTTGCAAGGCGTTCAGCCAGATCAGTGTTGACGGGTGTTACGAGTTCGCCTGTTTGCGCATTGACGACAGAGCGCTGACCTTCGGCTCCCGTCAGCCGCCAGACCGGTTGGCCCAATAACTGGCCAAGGGTGGCCTCGCTCAGTTCTGCAAGGCCAGCGCGGTCTGTTGCCTCTGACAGGGGTAGGACCGTGTTAGGTGCCAGTGAGAGAGGCACAAGCACGGCGATCTTGTGTTCACCGCGAACCTGTTCAATCGGGATCACACTCATGACGAGCCCGCCAGCAATCCAGAGCAGGATTTGCAGGCCAACGATCAGGGCAACCCATTTGTGAATTCGAAGAGACCATCTGAGCAAGCCCATGTCGCGCTCTCCTTGTCTCGGTTTAGTGATCCATTATGCCGTCAAGACAATCTTCGCCATCGGTGCCGGTATTGCAGATTTCTGTGATGCGGTAGGAATTGTCGCGACCCTTTTTGACCATGAACGCGACTTGGTCGCCGTCGGTGAAAGATGACAGATCAACATCGCCCATGATGTCAAAGCCCATCGTCATGGCACCCATGCCAATGCCATCTATCGGACCGTGATCAATGGTCAGGAAATCGCCTTGGCCACCGAGGGATTTGATGACGCCTGTACCATGACCAATCGTGCCATCGCCCATATCGTGTCCCGAGTGGTCCATCATGTCGCCAGATGCCATGTCCATCGGAGCGTCCGCAGCTGTGGTTGTGGCTGGCGCTTTGTCTTCAGCTCCGCCGCAGGCAGCAAGTGTCAGAGCCAAAGCGCTCGCAGTGATAAGAATGAGATGTTTCATTGTGTGGGGTCTCCTTGAGGTGTGTTTATGAGGGTGGGCGCGTCTTGGGTATCGGATCCGGCGCGCGCGGACAGGGTTCTGCCTACCCAGATATAGTAGATCGCCGGGATCACGATCAGGGTCAGCAAGAGGGTTGAAATCATGCCGCCCAGCATGGGTAGAGCAATGCGGCGCATGACATCGGCGCCAAGACCGTCGGTCAGGAAGACCGGCGCAAGACCGACAAGAATTGTCAGCACAGTCATCAATTTCGGTCGGACACGCATGGCTGCGCCGCGGCTGATAGCGCCAAACAGATCTTCCCGACTGGTTGGGTTTTCTGTGCGTACTTGGCCATCGATATAGAGCAGCATGATGACGGCCGTTTCAACGGCGATGCCGCCGAGCGCGATAAAGCCGACAGCCACAGCCACCGAGAGGTTGTACCCCGCGAGCCAGACCGCCCAGAGCCCCCCAATCAAACCGAATGGCAGCGACAGCATGATAATCGCGGTGCGATCAAGGCGGCCAAAATGCAACATCAAGAGTAGGAAGATCAGGCCGATAGCCGCCGGAATAGCGATCTGCAGGCGCTCGCTTGCGGCTTGCATTTGTTCATACTGACCCGAGAACTCAATTGCATAGCCCGCTGGCAGGGTGACTGCGTCGGCAACCACCTGTCTGGCGTCGCTGACATAGCTGCCCATATCTCGGCCCGCAATGTCCACAAATATCCAACCCGTGAGGCGTGCATTCTCCGAGCGGATCATAGGCGGACCCTCAGTATAGGCGATTGTGGCCAACTCGCCGAGCGGGATGTGTGCCCCGGTCGGCGTTGGGACAAGGATATTGCCAAGGTCTTCTGGTGTTTCGCGGAACGGTCCGTCATAGCGCAGCATGATGTCATAACGCTCCCGGCCTTCGACCGATTGGGAGAGACGCATACCGCCAAGCGCGGTCTGAACCACAGTTTGGAAAACGCCCATATCGATATTGCGCCGGGCAAGCTCAGCCCGGTCAGGCGTGATTTCGAGATATTTGCCGCCGAGCACGCGGTCGGCAAAGGCTGAGCGCGTGCCTGACACATCCGCGACAGCCGCTTCAACATCGCGTGCAATACGCTCGATTTCGATCAGATTGTCGCCGGTGACCTTGATGCCGACCGGGGTACGCACGCCGGTCGAAACCATGTCCATACGAATCTTGATCGGATACCCCCAGGAATTGACGAGGCCGGGCATTTGTAACCTGGCGTCCAGTTCAGCAGTGATATCATCGACTGTGATGCCCGGTCGCCACTCACTTTTGGGTTTCAGCTTGATCCACGTCTCGATCATGGTCAGCGGTGCGGGATCCGTCGCAGTGTCGGCGCGGCCTGCCTTGCCAAAAACGCGTTCAACCTCAGGCACGGTCATCATTACGCGATTGGTCTGGCCGAGAATTTCGCGCATCTTGGTGGCGGAAACGCCGGGTAGCGTTGTCGGCATATATAGTAATTCGCCTTCATAGAGGGCGGGCATGAATTCTGATCCAACGCGCTGCAATGGAATAATCACACTGGCCGTCATCAGGATGGCAAGAGCGACGGTCACCCATTTGAACCGCAGCGCAGCGTGCAGGATCGGCTTGTAAGCCCAGATGAAGAATGCGTTGAGCGGATTGGCTTCCTCCCGGCGGAACTTGCCCCGCATCAGATAAAGCATCAACACAGGCACCAGCGTGACAGAGAGAATGGCCGCAAAGGCCATCGCATAGGTTTTGGTGAAAGCGAGCGGGCTGAACAGGCGGTAACTTTCACCGGTCAGGGCAAACACTGGCAGGAAGGAGACGGTGATGATCAGCAGGGAGAAAAAGATGCCGGGACCGACTTCCTGAGCCGCTTCGATCACGGTGCGTCGCCGCTCCGCCGCGCTTGGCTTATCGCCAATCTCCGACAGTTTGCGGCTGGCATTCTCGACGAGCACAATCGAGGCGTCCACCATCGCCCCGATGGCAATGGCGATGCCGCCAAGGCTCATAATATTTGCCGTAACACCCTGGAATGACATGATCAGAAACGCCCCCAGTACGCCAAGTGGCAGCGTGATGATTGCGACAAGTGACGAGCGCACATGCAAGAGGAAAATCAGGATGACCAGCGCAACCGCGATGCCTTCTTCCAGCAGTTTTTCTTCAAGGTATTTCACCGCACCTTCGATGAGCGGTGCGCGATCATAAACGGTGACAATCTCAACCCCGTCAGGCAGGCCGCGCTGGAGTTCTGCGAGTTTGGCTTTGACCCGTTGAATAACCGTAAGTGCATTCTCGCCATCGCGCATGATAACGATCCCGGCGACCGTTTCGCCTTCGCCATTCAGTTCCACAACACCCCGGCGAAGCGCGGGGCCTTCAATGATCCGCGCAACGGCCGATAACAGAACTGGTGAGCCATCGGCAGCATAGAGAACAACCTGTTCGAGGTCGGCTTTCTCATCGACATAGCCTGATGAACGGATCACAAATTCGCTTTCGCTCTGTTCAATAACACGGCCGCCGACTTCGCTGGAGGCGGACTTTACCGCTTCCGCTACACGCTTAAGCTGGATGTCATACGAACGCAGGAGGTTCGGATCGATCAGGATCTGGTATTCGCGGACAAAGCCGCCAACGGATGCGACTTCCGAGACCCCCTCAACGCCGGAGAGTTCAAGCTTCAGGAACCAATCCTGCAGCGAGCGCAGCTCTGCCAGATCAGTTCCACCGGTCTTGTCGACCAGCGCATACTGGTACACCCAGCCGACGCCGGTTGCATCAGGACCGAGCTGCGGGACGGCGCCATCCGGTAAAGTGTTTCCAAGACGCGAAAGCGCTTCCAGAACACGCGACCGAGCCCAATATAGGTCTACATCATCTTCGAAAATGACATAGACAAAGCTGGTGCCGAACATGGAAGAACCGCGTACATCCTTGGTTTTGGGCAGGCCCAGCAGATTGGTCGAGAGTGGATACGTAACGAGGTCTTCGACGATTTGCGGGCTTTGGCCCGGAAAATCCGTGCGAATAATGACCTGCGTGTCCGTAAGATCGGGTACGGCATCCAGCGGCGTGCTCTGAACAGCCATCCAGCCTGAGACCGCGAGTGCTGCGCAAAGCACCAGAACGATCAACTGGTTGGTGATCGACCACGAGATGAGACCAGCGACCCAGGACTTGGAAGGGTCGCGTCCAGCAAGATGGTCAGGCGTGTGAGGGGTTTGATCTGACATAACGGGTTCCTAGCGATGCCCAGCATGGGGATCGGTCGAGGGACGCTCGCCGGTATTGATTTCCATACCAGCCATTGGGTCGGGCCAGGACACGGCTTCGGCTACGCTATCGCCATATGGATTGTTTGGCTTGGCGCCTTCCTGAAGCCAGAGACGGCCTGTGCCAGTCTCGCGGAAAAGTGTCAGGCTCGCATCGCGATAATGGATTGGCGCGCCCTCTAGCAACCATGGTTCAAGCGCTTCCATGAGCCGTTCAAGTTCGACTCTTAGAGCTTCACCTTCACGCGCGTCTTTCGCTGCCCGCAGAGCGATTTCGGCCCGTTCGAGGATAGGGATCAGTTTGGTGTTCGCGAACCGGGTGCGCAGGGTTTCACCCAGACCCAAGGCCGGGTCGACGAAGTAGGGGTCGATCTTATAGCCGTCCGTCAACGCCTCATGGAAATAGAGCGCCATGTCGGTAAAATGGTCGATCTCCGCGAGCGTGCTGGCGTCAACAGGAAGCTGTGCAAGTGGTGTGTCGGGACCAGCTGAAATGGCCATTGGTGCCTGAAGCTTGGAGAACCCTTCGCGCAGGTTCACCTCACTGTCGAGCATGAACTGACCGCTCGCAACGACCAAGTCACCAGACTGCAAACCAGCAATGATTTCTGTTCGGCCATTGGCGGTAATACCGGTCTGCACACCGCGCCCGGCAAACCGGCCTTGACCGAGGGCCACAATTACATGTGCGCCGCGGCTGTCTCGAAGAATGGCCTCTGTTGGAACGGACAGGCGGGCTTCTCCGCCGAGATCCATCGAGATGTCTGCATAGGCGCCAGGGCGTAGATATCCCGCCGCATTGTCGACTTCAATCCGCACTTCGCCCGTTCGCGTTCGCGGATCAATGGTGGGGTAGATGTAATTGATCCGGCCTTCCGCTGGCGCGCCAGGAGCACTTGGAAACGCGAGGCGGACGGCAAGCCCGGTATCGATCAGCGCCAGGTCTTGCTCGGGGACTCGAGCAATAATCCAGACGCCGGAATAAGATTGCAGGCGCAGAATCGGCGTGCCTGGTTTAATATAGTCGCCTTCGCTAACCTGAAGCTCTGCAACAGTTCCGCCAGATTCCGCATAGACGGGAACACGCTCAATTATGGCGCGCGTTTCAGTTAAGCGCTCTATGGCCATATTCTGCATTCCAATAGAGCGAAGCCTTTGGCGAACGGCTGCGATACGGTTCTCATTGCCGATGGTGAGCGAGGCAAGATAGTCTTTCTGCGCAGCGATGAGGTCCGGGCTGTATACGCGGTACAGCAATGCGCCAGGGCGAACCGTGTCGCCCTCGGCCCGAACGCGCAAATCATCGATCCAGCCTTCAAGCCGCGAGACGCTGACATTTTCCAACCGCTCATTTGTTTCAACTGTGCCAAAGGCGCGCAATGAGCGCCCGAAATTGGTGACGTCAACGGGCGCGGTTTTGATGCCCATCGTCTGGATCATTTCAGGCGCCACCGCGATCGCGCCATCGGCAGGGGTAGCGCTTGTGCTTGTGCTCACCGGGACCAGGTCCATACCGCAGATCGGGCAGGAGCCATCCGGGTCGGTCGAGATGTAATGGGGATGCATGGGACATGTGTATTGGGCCGCTTCGGCTGACGACCCGGACGACGCCGTCATAGCACCTGAAGTTGAACTGAGGGCTGCGGGTTCACCGCAGGCTGTCAAAAGGGCTGCGGAGGCCGCTAAGAGGATAAAGGACTGTTTCATGATTGCACCAGGAGCGCGTTCATACGGGCAATGGCGGCGGCCATACGGGCCGCCTCAGCGGCGATATCAGAACGCAGTTTGAGGATGGCGATTTCGCCGTCTATAATCGGCGCATAATCACCGACGCCGGATTCGTAAGTGGTTAGTTGCGCAGCAATTTCGTCTTCGACAGCAGCGATATTGCGCTCAAGTACGGCGATATTGTCTTGTGCGGCGCGCCAGCCCGCAGCCTCACTGGCAAATCGGGCAGCCGAGGTGCGTGCCGATGCCTGATACCGCATTTCGGCGCTGCCACGTTCTGCTTTTGCAGCGCGAAGACGCGGTGCCTGGTTGCGCTCTGCCCAGAGAGGAACGCTGAAGGTGACCATGCCAGAAACCCAGTCATCTCCGGCGAAATTCGGGCCAGACTCACGCTGTTGATAAGTCAGCTGCGCACCCCAATTTGGCCGCCATGCCGCTTCAGCACCATCCACTGACTCGTCCGCCACACGGATACTGGCTTGCGCCACACGTACGGCATGAAAGTCCATGGCTTGTCCAGACCAGTCCAACGGGACAACCGGTGGCGCAGGCGTAGCAGGGATCAGACCGACAAGATCAATCAGGCGGGCATCAATTTGTGCGGTCTCGCGATCAAGATCGACCAGGATACGAGAGACGCCCGTGCGCTCTGATTCAATCTCAGCAAGCCGGAACACCGCTGGACGTCCTGCATCGATTTCGGTTTCTACCACTTGGGTCAGTTCGTCATATTTTGCATTGCGAAACTCGGCGAGCCTGCGCTGCTTTTCGATGCGAGCCTTTTCGTGAAGCAAGGCGATAAGTTCGCCTCGCAAGGCGGCAAGTTGCGCTGAACGGACAAGGTCAGTTTGCGCTGCGAGGGCGCGCGCTTCGCCTGCGCGCGCCTCGCGGCCGGCGCGATTTGGAATTTCCTGCCGCACGCCAATGGCCTTGTTGGTAGGCAGAAAATCCGAAAACGATGGGTCAAAGATCGGGAAGTTATTGATCCCGACTGATACGACCGGGTCCGGCAATGCCGTGGCAGCCTGACCGCGTTCTCGGCTGGCTTCCGCCTGATACGTGAGCGCAGCGAGGCTTGGGTGTTCAGCAAGGCGTGCTTCGAGTTCGTCCATAGACTGGGCCGCAGCGGACGACATTATCCAGGGCGCTGCGAAAAGCGCGCAAACAATTGTGATTTTTAGTAAGGGGGTCATGGATCAGCACCAGGTTGATTGAAACAAGCAGCAAAAAGCCCGCATCCAAAACGATTGGACACGCGCGAGGCTGCCCGATCAGATCAACAGGCGCTGTTTCAGGCTGATGGGCGTTGAAGCTTTGAGGGGCGGGTCAACAGGCGGCCCTGTCTTGTAAACAGTTGTCTTGTAACCAAAACCTGTGAACTTCGCCGAAAGAACGGCGATTGGAACATCAGAGAGCAGTTGCGTTAGTAATGCGCTGTCATCAATCGATTGCGCTTGCATGATTGCACTATCGCAGTCGAGACATCCCGGGCAATCCACAGGACCTGGCATTTCGTGGGACACGCCCAGCGAGACGTCGCTCATCGACTCGGTGGCATCGTGGCACGAGGGTGTTGCAGTGTCGGCGTCAGCTATAGCAGCCTCGCCATGGCCTGTCAGACAGCACGCCATAACTGGCTGCACCGCGAAAGCGGCAACCACGATCAGGATCATAAGGCGTGTTAACTTGAACATACGTATTCCATTATACAGCAACAGCCGTTAACAAACATATACTCCCTCGGGGGTATATGGGCAAGCCTACTTTCTCCGGCCGCCGAGAACGGCGACCAGTTCTTCAACCTTTTCACGTCGATCCTTCACGTCATCACTTGTGAGGGCATGATCGACACAGGTTTCCAAATGGTCGTCGAGAACCACTTTCTCTAATCCCGATAGTGCGGCCTTAATTGCTTGGACCTGCCGGACCACATCAATGCAGTAGCGATCCTCGGTAATCATCTTCGACACACCGCGCACCTGCCCTTCAATCCGGGCAAGGCGCTTGAGCGCAGATTCTTTTGTGTCAGTTTTCATTGGCAATACTCCCTACGGGGTATATATAAAGTTGGTCTTACCAAACGCTAGAGGCGGTCATGAAATTCCTTAGAAGTTTGATTGCGACCCTCGCGGTCATTTCCATAGCTGCCGCACCGGCATCCGCCCACACAAGCATTGTGTCTTCAAACATTGAAAACGGGTCGCAGATCGAGGTTGCACCGGCGTCTTTCGACTTTTCGTTCGGCGCGGATATTGGTCTCGCCGGGGTGGAGCTCGAGACACTGGATGGTGATCCTGTTGAGATCGCGTTCGAGCGTCCGCGAGAAATGGGCAAGTCGTTCTCTGTGCCACTGCCGATGCTTGAGCCTGGTCCATATATCCTCAAATGGCGCGCTGTAGCCAAGGATGGTCACGTCATGAAAGGTGAGGTCGGCTTCGCGATCACTGGCTAGCCTGGTGCTTATTGCCCTCACGCTATTTACCAAAATTGGCCTTTATGTTGGCCTGCTCGGTACAGCTGGCCTATCCATGCAGACCTACATTACCGGGGCCAGCAATCGGGGATTGATTGCTGGCTGCGCCGTTCTTCTGTCAGCGGCGGTCTGTCTTAGACTGTTCCTGATGAATGCTGAACTGGCGGGTGGCCTTGAAGACAGTTTTGATTTCAGCCTGTTCGGTTGGATCTGGACACCGAACAGGGATCAGACGCTTGCCTATCTGATAGGCGCAATAGCGCTTCTTATCTCTTCAGCCTCTGGCCTGAAATGGCTCTCGATTCCAGGATTGATAGCCGTTTTCGCGGGTGTGGGGCTTGGTGGGCACACTCATGGTATGGATGCGCCCGGGCTAAACCCTCTACTGGTTTCAATCCATGTTGCGATTGCAGCCTTGTGGGTCACTGCGCCGATCGTTTTGTGGCCTATTAAGCCCATGTCTGACACAGTCCTCCTGCAGCGGATGAAACGCTTTAGCACAGTGGCTGTCTGGACCATACCGATTTTGATCGGGGGTGGTGTCTGGTTGAGTTTCCAGCTTGGCGGTTCGGTCACCACACTGATCGAAACTGACTACGGAAGATTGCTTGCGATCAAGCTCGGCTTGGTGCTCATTGCTTTAAGCGCGGGCGCAGCGAACAAATTCTGGGTGACGGCGCAGATAAGTAAGGACGCCGCTGCCGGGCGAAGACTTTTACATCGGACACTGACCGTTGATTACCTTCTCTTTGGCGGGATCGTCATCGCGATTGCCTCTGCCACAAGCCTGACAGGCCCGGGCGCTTGATGCGCTGAGGTTTTCACAATTTCAGAGCGGCATCAGACATACTATCAACCTTCGTGCTTTGAATATGGCAGTATTGCCTTCGCATCTATCTTGGCCTGCGACCTGCTCGAGATCGAGGCCTGGGCAGTGTCAACGACACCGTTGGACTACTTTAGAAAAGCTGATGTCAGATTTCATTTATGACCCGCCACGCCGACTGTGGCGAAACGGTTTGCTCGTCGGCACTTGGCAGTTCAGAGGGCCGCGGGAGCGTATTGCTCTTGCCGGAGCCCCTATGGCGTATGTGTCATTTATAAATGAGAGCTTTGTTACTTGGCCCCGTGGAGAATAACGATTCCCATAGGTTGCGCTGCGTGATTCAAACTTCTGTTTAGGGGGGGGGGCATCCGCCGTGAACGCTTTTTGATAACAGATCGCAGGTGGGAGTTGATCGAGCCTCTATTGCCGGGGACGTCCCGCAGCCGTCTGGCGACGGCTAAGGACAATCGCCTGCTCTTGGAGGCGGTAGTTTGGAAGGTTCTGGTTGGCGGGCCGTGGCGTGATCTTCCTACCGGATCTGATGCTTGGAACAGCGTGTTTCGCCAGTTCTGGCATTGGGCCGATGACGGTGTCTTCCAACGCATATTCGAAGTCGCATCAGGCGATCCCGACTTTGAGTATGTTCTGGTCGATGGCACGATCGTAATGACTCGCTAGTAGGCGAGCGGCGCTAAAGGGGGACTCACAATCAGGCCACCGTACGATCGAGGAGCGGCCTTACGACAAAAATCCTTACCCTAACGTATGCTTTAGGAAATCTCGTACGGTTTGTTCTTTTGCCGGGCCAGCGTAACGAAATCGCCGGTGTGCCAGTCCCGATCATAGGCCTGACTTTCGGGGCGATGCTGGCCGACAAGGCATTCGATGCTAAGTGCGTTGCGCGCGTATTTGCATGATATTTTGGCCAAAGTGGTCATCCTCGCAAAAAACCCCGGAACCCACATCCCCGGCGACTAGGAAGCCTAAAAATGGCGACACTTGATCGAAAATGACTTCAGCAAAATCAAGGAGTTTAGAGGCGACAACACACGATACGACAAGACTTACTCAAGCTGCCGTGCGACCTTCAACTTAGCCGCCACAATCATCGCTTTGTGTTAATTGTCCCCAGGGCGTAGTTCTCGTTCGCGTTGGATCCCGCTGGCGTCTTTGGCTGCTGGCTTGATTCGAAATCGGGGACGGGGCGAGTTGTCGCGTCAGCTTGGCTTGTGGCCGGACCATTCTTGGCAATGTCGTCGATCAGCCAGTCCATCTCTTTGATCTCGCGGCGCTGCGCCGCGATGATTGCGTCAGCGAGTTCGCGCACACGGACATCTTCTAAATTAGCCCGTTCACTGGTTAGAATCGCGATGGAGTGGTGCGGGATCATCGCGCTCATCCAAGATTTGTCTTCGACAGTTGCCTGACTGCGAACTAACCAAAGCGCGGCCGCAAAAACGACAAGAGATCCTGCAACAATGGAAAGGTTGATCTTGGTATTCTTGTACATGCTCAGCATGAACCCCAGCATGATGATTGTCATCGCGGCGCCCATGATGAACGTCATGTAGAAGCGGGTCTCACTCCAACGCACATGTTCGAATGCGTAAGTGTTCAGATACATCAGTCCGAACATCGCGACTATGGAGGTGGCGATCATGGCGGCGAAACGCCAATATGTGTTCTTCATTTCCATAAGACTGTCCCTCTCATACAGGGTATAGGTATAAGACGAACGTGTAATTTGCTTTCCCGTTCCAATGGCGGCTTGGATTACAAGGCATTTTTCAGTCAGTGGCCTTCAATAGCGATCAATACGCTGCGCCAGATCGAGATATGCTCTAGACAAAAGGATGCGTCGGACGTTAACCGCGAAAGAAGAAGCCCATGACCTGTAGAGAAACGACTGAACTTGGCGACGCACGCCGGTTGATCGCGCTCAATCAGTCCTGTTTCTGTATGACGTTGAGCCGCGCAGACCTTGATGCAGGCATCGTCGCATCAGTCGGGCTGGATGGATTGGATCAGCTGCTTTCTGACCGGTCAAATCTGTTTGCGGCGACAGGCGTGTTTGTGTCTCCGGCTGACGTAGAGAACATGCAGGCTCAGGTGGCGGCTATCGAAGCGGCCGCCGCGCTTGAGCCTTTTCAAGCTGCCGTTCATGGGCGAGCTAATGATGCTGTCACCCTTGCGCAGCCCAAGAGCAACGGCCTGTTTATGGGTTATGATTTTCACATTTCCGAGCAGGGTCCGCAGCTTATCGAAGTCAATACAAATGCAGGCGGAGGTTTCCTTGCCGCTGCACTTCAAGATGCGGCCGGGCGCGCAGCTTTCAAGTGTGGAGAGGCGGAGCTTCAGAATGAGGGCTTGGCGGCTCAGAAAATGGTGGAGACTTTCTTGTCAGAATGGCGCGCAGCGGGTCGAACCGGACGACCGAACGTGATCGCGATTGTCGACGAGACCCCCCAGGATCAATACCTTTATCCGGATATGCTGATGGCCCAGCATCATTTGCAGCAGGCTGGCATCGAAACACTCATCGTGGACCCGGCTGAACTCATCTATCGAAACGAAGAATTGTGGACCGGTTCATCACGCCTGGATATGGTCTACAACCGATTGACGGATTTTGACCTCAGCGAGCCGGGCAATGCGGCGCTAAGACAGGCCCTGATGGATGACACGGTGATTGTCAGCCCTGGGCCTCGCCACAACGCAACATATGCCGATAAGCGTAATCTGATCTGGCTGAGTGATGCAGACTTGTTGCGGGGCTGGGGACTAGGGGAAGAACACATTCGAGCGCTCCGGACTATCCCGCGAACCCTGCGCGTGAGCACAGAGAACGCGGAGGAATTGTGGACCGCGCGTAAAGGATACTTCTTCAAGCCCGCTGCCGGGTTTGGCAGCCGCGGGACCTATCGCGGCGACAAGCTGACGAAGCGGGTTTGGTCCGAAATTTTGGAACGCAATTACATTGCACAAGCGTTTGTGCCGCCAACCTTGCGCGCCGTGACTGTTGAGAATGAGCAGTTGACGCTCAAATATGATGTGCGCCTTTACACTTATGGGGGTGAAACACTTCTGGTCGCAGCGCGCGTTTACCAGGGGCAGACAACAAATTTTCGTACGAGCGGGGGCGGATTTGCGGTCGTGTATCAGTTTTGAGCTAATACTGAATTCAGACTTTCCAGTCTTGCTTGTGCTGTCTTAAGAATGAGAGTGTTCATGATCAGGTGCTTGCCTGTCGCGGACTTTGCTTAGGTAGAAAGCCTCAAACGCGAAGATTGCTGCCATTGACCCAAATGCGATCACAACGATCATGGGGTCAGCGCTGGCCTTGATGAATAGAAAAGCGCTTAGAGCAATGAGGTCGAACAGTATGGCGGCGATGAGTACCCAGGCGCGGGCACCGACGTCTCCGCGCAGATAGCGCAAGACGCCGTAGTGGATTATGATGTCCATGACCAGATAGTAGATCGCACCGAGCGATGCGATCCGGCCAAGATCGAAGAAGGCTGCAAGGAACGCCGCTATCACAACCGTATAAACGAGGGTGTGTTTCTGGATACCGCCAGGCATGCCGAAATGTTTGTGCGGAATCAGGTTCATATTGGTCAGCATGGCGAGCATGCGAGACACAGCGAACACGCTCGCCAGCAATCCGGAAGCTGTTGCGATGATCGCAAGGATGACGGTGAACGCTACACCGAGATCGCCAAAAGCGGGACGTGCGGCTTCCGCTAGAGAGAAGTCCTTGGCAGCGACAATCTCTTCAAGAGACAGTGATGACCCGACAGCTAGGGCAACGGCCAAATAGACGATGAGGCAGATGCCGAGTGACCACATAATGGCGCGGCCAACATTCTTGTTGGGGTTCTGAACCTCGTCGCCGCTATTGGTGATGGTGGTAAATCCCTTGAACGCGAGAATAGCCAAGGCGACGCCTGCCATGAATCCAGCGGGAGTTGTTTGATTGCTCGCCGCGCTGCTCGCTGCCTCAAACGACAGCCCTGATGCCCAGAGCGCAGCGCCTGCAAAGATCAGAATGCCGCCGACTTTCAAGATGGCCGCAACCTTGGAGACGCCGCCAATAATCTTGTTGCCAGAAATATTGATTATGAAGGCAAACACAATCAGAGCTACAGCGAGGACCGGGACGAGAACGCTGTCTTTTTCGACATCAAAGAGTTGCAATGTGTAAGCGCCAAATGTGCGCGCAACGAGACTTTCATTGATAATCATCGACATCGTCATCAACAGGGCGCTGCCCGCTGCAATGGTGGTTGGTCCGTACGCTTTTTGCAGGATCATCGCGATCCCGCCAGCTGACGGATATTTGTTCGACATCTTGATATAAGTGTATGCGCTAAATCCGCTGATCACGGCTGCAATCAAGAATGCCAGCGGAAAGGCCGGACCTGAAAACTGTGCGACCTGTCCGGTGAGGGCAAAAATGCCTGCACCGATCATCACTCCGGTTCCCATGGCGACAGCGCCCGCGAGGCTCAATGAGCCTTTCTGATAGGAGTCAGATTTCATTATATTGGCGCCTGTTCAGCTAAGAAGTTAGAGTTTCAGTGCTCGAAAGATGGAAATCGATCCGGTGACTGTTGGGATAACTGCAGACTCCCCGGACGAAGTGAAACCTGCATCCTCGATCAAGTGGAGGAGTATGCCGTCAGCATTTGGTTGTGTGTTTACCACGCCATCCAGAGCCTGAACGGTCCAGCGGAATAGGAACTTCATTAACCTGCTCCTTTGCGCGCCATAGTCGGCGACAATGAACAAACCTTTGTGTGGAAGCGCGTCGTAAGCGGTTTGAATGATCCGGCGCTTTTCGCTCAGTGGTGTTTGATGAAGAACCAAGGACGACACGATCTTGTTAGGATGCATCTCCCCAATCTTTTCAGTGCCGGAGAAGAACTTTACATCAAAACTTGCAGATGAACCGACATGCGCGGCGCGGCGCCGGGCAATCGCAACGGCGCTCTCGTCGGGATCCACTCCAAGATATGCGGCGCTGGGTTGCGCAAGGTGGATTGCTTCAGCCAGCCGTCCGGTGCCGGACCCAATATCAAGAATCAAATCACCGGATTGCGGCGCTACTTCTTCCACGATCCGCCCCCGCCAAACTCTTTCGCGCGTAAAGGTGGCGATTGCTGCGTCGTAGACCGGCGTCAAAGCGCTGAAGCCCAGGGGCGGTGTATGCACGTCTTCGCAATCCCGACCTTGCGTGTTCATAGCCGCAAAGTCCGAAGACAAAGCGCATTCGCGATCACCGACACGGAACTAAGACTCATTGCGGCCGCCGCGATCATTGGGCTGAGTAAGAGGCCAAAAAACGGGTAGAGAATACCTGCTGCAACCGGAACGCCGAGCGAGTTGTAGACAAATGCGAAGAACAGATTTTGCCGTATATTGCCCATCGTGGCTTGGCTGAGATGTCGGGCCCGGGCGACGCCGCGCAGATCACCCTTCACAAGGGTCACGCTCGCACTTTCCATGGCCACATCTGTCCCGGTGCCCATCGCGATCCCAACGTCGGCCTGCGCAAGTGCTGGCGCATCATTGATGCCATCACCGCACATTGCGACGATGGCCCCGGCGCTTTGCAGTTCGCGGATGATGCGGTTCTTATCTTCCGGTGAGACATCAGCGTGGACTTCGTCAATCCCGATTTGGCGGGCGACCGCTTCTGCTGTGGCCTTGCTGTCGCCTGTCAACATAACCACCTTCATACCAGCTTTGTGAAGCGCTTTGATGGCTTCAGGCGTTGTGTCCTTGATGGGGTCGGCGACACCAATCAAGCCAGCAGGCTTGCCGTCCAGCGCGGCGAACATCACTGTTTGGCCGTCCCTGCGATATGTCTCGGCCCGCGATTGTAGCGCCGCGTTCAGTGCGCCAACGCGGCGCATCATCTTGGCATTGCCAATCGCAAATATTTTGCCATTCACACGGCCCTGCGCACCTTCTCCGGTCACGGAACCAAAGTCAGACGCGTCAAGGCGTGTTGCGCCGCGCTCTTCTGCACCTTTGACGATGGCCTGTGCCAAGGGATGCTCGCTGCTTCGCTCAATGGCTGCTGCAAAAGATAGAAAGTCGGTTTCGCTAAGCGCCTCAACAGGCTCGACAGTGACCAGTCGCGGCTCGCCCTCTGTTAGTGTCCCAGTCTTATCGACCACGATGGTGTCAACTTTTTCAAATGTCTCAAGCGCCTCGGCGTTCTTGATCAATATCCCCGATTGGGCACCCTTGCCGGTCGCGACCATGATTGACATTGGCGTGGCCAGGCCGAGCGCGCACGGGCAGGCAATAATCAGTACAGCAACCGCGTTGACGATGGCGAAGGCCATCGCTGGATCGGGTCCGAATACTGACCAGACAATGAAGGTTGCGAGAGCGACCAAGACTACGGCTGGCACGAACATGCCAGCCACCGTATCTGCCAGTTTTTGAATGGGCGCGCGGGACCGCTGCGCCTCTGCCACCATGCGGACAATCTGGGACAGGGTTGTGTCGTCGCCGACCCGTGTTGCCGCCATGATCAGTGATCCGGTTCCGTTGACAGTGCCTCCGGTCACGGGATCGCCAGTGGCTTTCTCAACAGGAATGGGTTCGCCGGAAATCATGGACTCGTCTACATTTGAGCGACCTTCAATGACCTCGCCATCGACAGGGACTTTCTCACCCGGACGCACGCGTAGATGGTCGCCCGTGTTTACATCATCGATGGAGACGACTTCTTCTCCGCCATCTGCCAACATTCTCACGGCGGTGGGTGGAGCAAGCTCCAGGAGTGCGCGGATTGCGCCCGAGGTTGCACTGCGAGCGCGCAATTCGAGAACCTGGCCGAGCAAAACGAGAGTGGTGATGACGGCAGCTGCTTCATAATAGACCGCAACGTCACCGGCCTCATTACGAAACGCCTGCGGGAAGGTGCCGGGTATTGCGGTTGCGACGAGCGAGAAAACGAAAGCAACGCCGACGCCAAGTGCGATCAGCGTGAACATGTTTAGGTTCATGGTGCGAATAGAGCGCAGCCCGCGTACAAAGAACGGCCATCCGGCCCAGAGCACGACGGGAAGGGCAAGAGCAAACTGAGCCCATTGTGACCAACCAGCAGGAAGTAAGCCCTCCAAGGGACGTCCGGGTATGAGATCGCCCATGGCATAAATCGCGAGTGGGATCGTGAAGATGGCGCTGATCCAGAACCGGCGTGTCATGTCATCAAGTTCTGATGTGTCTTCTTCTCCCACGACGACACCTTCGGGTTCCAAAGCCATCCCGCAGATGGGGCAACCTGAATTGCGAACATCGCGAACATTTGGGTGCATGGGGCAGGTATAGACCGTGCCGGAATAACCAGCAGGGACGACGTCATACTTGCCATCTGCACCAGCAGCTGCATCGCCGCCGGAGTGGTGACAGTCATGACCGTGTTCGGCATTAGCCTTGTGGTCGTGGTGTTCGTGCTTCTTGGTGCTCATTGCTCTGTTCCCTCGCGCAGCAATTACGTCCACGCTTTTGCGGTTGTAGGCGCGCCAACCTCTTGCGCGCGAGGCTGGCGTTACCCTTCTAGCTGTTGCTGACGGTAGATCGGTTGAAGAACCGATAGAGCGGCACAAACACCAGAGCGATGTACCAACCGTACAAATAGCTTTCGATCAGGCCAATGATGAAGCCCTGTAGCGTCAGGAACTCAAAGCCAGGAAGCCAGTTCTCCCGTGCGCCGTGCATATGTAGCGAAGCTGGCATCACCAGCCCCCAGCCAATGCAGATCACAAATGAGATGGCGATCAACAGGGATAAAGCGTGTCCGACAGGTTTGAGTTCATGGTATCTCTCCTTGCTATGCAGCGACAAGAAAGCTGCGTTTCGTTGAGCCCTATATACTACCCCATGGGGGTATATACAACATCCTTCGCTTCGCTTTGTTCAAACTGGTGATCGATTGGGGTTGAACCGGTGATCTGGCATCGACTACTCGCCTGGAACTCGCTTCGACACGGGTCCAGAGCGTTTGAGTTTGAGTGCTGGTTTTTCGATAAGGTGCCACGACGCCGCAGAACAGATCAGGATGATGGGGGCTGATACGACAAGCAGCATGGATGGAGACATATTTGGATTTAGAATGATCACGCTCTGAAGCACCGGATAGTGCCAGATGTATATGCCATATGAGTAATCCGGCATTTGGGCGACACGGCCGGATGGTGTCTTGACCAGTCCAAATTGCATAAGTGCTGCGGCCAAGAAGACGTTGGCAAACGGCTCACCAATGCTTGTCCAACCGAGCAAGATGAAGCCAACAAGCGCGGCACCAGCCCCAATCCAACCTGGCCTGCGAAGGTGCGGAAAGTGCCATAGCGTCATTCCGATCAGGAATGTGGTTGTGAATCGGAACAGAGACACGACCCCGCCAGACACAAGCTCCGCCAATGGGGTAAATTGCAGGGCGGAATAGACCAATTGAGAGCCAACAAGTGCCGCGAGCGTAAACCAGCGATTTTTCAATACTCCGATATAGAAACCCAGTCCCGCAAACAGATAGGCCATGACTTCATAGCGTATCGTCCAGAGAGGGCCGTTGAAGATTGGATCGGGCGAGGCATGGAATACGCCGCCGGGGCCGGTCTCTGGATCTCCCATCAAAAGCACGCGGGCGACATACGCCAAAGGTTCGGTTTGCGCAAAATAGCTAACCTCAGCCGGGCTGCCAAATAGCGGACCTAGAACGAAGAGAAGCGCTAGTAGAAGAAGGATCAGCGCCGGATAGATCCTCAAAATTCGTGAGAGCGCGTATCCTTTAAAATCCTGGCGCGTTGCCAGACTTTTGGCGATGAGAAGCCCTGACAGGATAAAAAATCCATTCACAGCGAGATAACTGATCGTCCAGTCATAGACGCGCGACGGCTCATACCCGGTTGGAATTAGCCAAGCATGTCCGACGACTACAGCGCCGGCCAATATCCAGCGGAGCAATGTGAAGTGATTTGTCCCAAAGAGAGGGTCCGTTTCCGCCCCCACTCCTTTCGTTTTGAACACTGACATTTTCTATCAACGCTTTGCACGAGAAGATGAATGCGTGTGGGCAACCTTCCACACGTCATCCACTTTTCGGAAAAGCCAAGTTTGTTTGCCAGTACGGTCTAGCTTATCGCCGGTCCTGACGATCGTGCCCTGCACAGTGGTGTCACCCACCGCCCATGCGAAATCGCCTTCATAGTGAATGTCTATATTGGAGACGTTCAGCTCTAGGTCTGGGATCGATGTCTTTTCCGGTTCGACATGATTGACGACAAGGTCTTCAAGCCCGGTATTCTCGCCGCCAGATTCAAAGTACCGCGCACCTTCAAAATCAAGAAAGTGCTTTCTGAACGGCGTGCCGGAGCCGTCTTCCCATCCAGCTTCTATCTCCTCGATGATTTTAAGAATTGCTGCATCATCTGCGCTGACACGGGGCTTGTCATGGTGACCGTCAGCATTGTCATGTCCGGCAGGCGCCGTGTTGTGGTGCCCATCGCTATTGTCATGTCCTTCCGGCACGCCAAGTTCAGGCTCGCTGTCATGGTGACCATCTCCATCATGATGGTCTGTTGGTGTTGCATCGGGCGAAGCCATCGCGGACATGTCATGGTCTGCGGCTTTTGGCTCGCTTGGAGCATTGCCATGTTCGTGATCGTGTCCATCACCTGTGACGACGGGCATGCTTTTTACGCCAAGGCCATATCCATAGACAATTTTTCCGCCCCACCAGGCCGTCACGCTCAGTGCCAACGCAGCTGCTGTAAGGACTCCAACAAATAGAGCAGAGGCTACTTTTGCTCGGTTCGTCCAGCGCCAGATAGCCAAGAGCAAAATTGCTGTACCCGATGGAACAGCCCAATTGCGGTGTGTGGTCATGGCGGCATGAGAAGGCGCATCGTGATTAACAGTGTAATACGCTTGAAATCCCGCTGCGATTGTCAGCACGATTGCGATCGCGCCAAAGGCCAGCATCCAGTCGGCTGCGGGCGCTAAAGTCGTTCGCCACTTCGTGGTAGGAGGAAATCTGGACAGCAGATATGAAATCACTGCGGTAATCGAGAGTGCGTACGCAAAGTGAACGAGTATTGGGTGAAGGTTCGGTTCTATGAATGAGTTCATGGTGATATTCCTCAAAACCAAGTCCGGACGCCAGCGACAAAAACTGTCCTGTCGGTGTCGCCGCCTACTGCTTCGATAAAGTCTTTTGTGCCGCCAAAACTTCCCTGCCATTCTATACCCAGATAGGGCGCAAATTGACGTTTGATTTCGTAACGAACCCGCAGGCCAGCATCGATGCTATTGAGGCCCGAACCAATTTCGCGGTCGGGAATGTCTTGAGCTGAAAAATTGGCTTCCATGCGAGGCTGCAAGACCAAACGCTGGGTCAGGAGCAAATCATATTCGAGTTCAGCGCGCGCGGTGACGTCGCCCTCGGTGCTCAGATATGCGGATATGTCGACTTCAAAGAAATAGGGAGCAAGTCCCTGTAGACCGATCACCGCATAATCGAGGCTGTCAGGTTTGAAATCATGGCGAACACCGGCTTGCACGTTCCAGTATGGGGCAATGGCGCGGGCGTAGAGTGCCTGTAGTTCTGCGTCTTCGACATCGCCGTTGTTTAAGGATGATCGCCCTTCGGTTTTGAACCATATCTTATTGATGTCTCCGCCATACCAGGCCTGCCCATTCCAATATAGTTCATCTGCGCCATTGGTAGACTGAGCTTCTAGTTGGTTGAACAGCACGTATGAGGTTCTTTGATCGCCACTTTCTTTCAAAACCTCTTCACGCGATTTGGCCATCTCTTCAGGGTCATAGTATTGGTCGGCTTGAGACCAGAGCGGGCTGCTCATTTCGGTTGTTGTCGTTGTTGTCTTTGTTTCCTCATCCGCCTGCTGAGCAAGCGCGCCAAATGGCAGGATCATCCCAAGAGTAGCAACGAATATTGTGTGTGTGATCGGTTTCATTCCATATCTCCCATGCTGGGCATTATGGAGTGGTCCATTGTACCGTGATCGATGGAGTCCATTTCCGTGCCTTCGATTTTCATGCTGTTCATATCCATCGCAGCCGGAGCGTTCGGATTGTCATATGGCAGGACCGAAACGACCTGCATCATCCCGGCATGCATGTGATAGAGGAGGTGGCAGTGGAAGGCCCAGTCGCCGACATGTTCTGCGGAGATGTCTGCCGAGAGTTTCTCGCCCGGTTTGACCAAAATTGTGTGCTTTCGTGGTTTGTAATCGCCGCCGCCATTGACCACGTCGAAGAACATGCCGTGTAAATGTATCGGGTGCGGCATCATTGTATCATTGATCATTGTGAGGCGAAGACGCTCACCTTTATAGAACTTGATGGGCTCCTTGATGTGTGCAAATCGGACCCCGTCAAAGGACCACATATAGCGCTCCATATTGCTCGTCAGGTGCAGTTCGATTTCGCGTTCGGGGGCTCTCAGATCTGGGTTGCGATCAAGGCTGCGTAGCTGGGAATAGCGCAGGACCCGGTGGTCTAAACCTTCTAGGCCCTGACCGGGCTCGTCGAGACGGCTGACTGGTGACATTGCGATGCCAACAACGCCCGGACCGCGCACCACGCCGGGAGCTGCTGCATCCATGCCAGACATGCCGCTCATGGGGCCCGCTTGCTTATCTTCCATTCCGGACATGGAGCTGTGATCCATACCTTCCATGGAAGAATGATCCATACCCTCCATACGTGACATGTTGGAGTGGTCCATTCCCGTCATGTCTTGGGATTTGTCTGATGACATTCCAGCCATGCCTCCATGATCCATTCCGCCCATGCCCATATCTTTCATAGTCAATGGGACAGGTGCGCGAAGCTCTGGTGCTTCAGCTCGCATGCCGGGACGCGGGGCGAGTGTCGCTATGACCTGACCGGACCGGCCGATGGACTCGGCGGTGATCGCGAAGGCCCGGTTTTCTTCCGGCGAAACGATAACGTCATAGGTTTCGGCGACACCGATCTGGAACTCGTCGGTTTCGACGGGTTGAACATTGAGCCCGTCGGCGGCGACAACCGTCATTGGCAAGCCGGGGATACGGAAGTTGAAGATCGTCATCGCAGATGCATTGATGATCCTGAGGCGAACACGCTCGCCTGGGGCAAAGACCGCGTCCCAGTTATCGGCTGTGGAATGACCATTGATCAAATAAGTGTATGTCGAGCCGCCGATATCTTCCCAATCTGTCTGGGACATCCGCATCTGGTTCCACATCTTGCGATCCTGAAGCGTTTGACCAAGACCCTTGTCAGAGACGTCATCAATGAAGTCTCCGGCTGTGCGTTTCTGAAAATTGAATGTGTCGCTTGAGCTTTTCAGTCTCTTGAAGAGGCTGTGCGGGCTGTCAAAACTCCAGTCTGACAGTACGAGTACATACTCCCTGTCATAGCTGACCGGATCAGAGCCCTTTGGATCGATGATCAGTGGGCCGTAGTGGCCGAGTTGTTCCTGCAATCCCGAATGCGAGTGATACCAATACGTGCCAGTTTGATTGAGCGTCCACTTATAGGTAAAAGTTTCTTTCGGCTTGATGCCGGGAAACGCGATGCCCGGTACGCCGTCCATGTAGAACGGGACAAGCAGGCCATGCCAGTGGATGGAGGAGTCTTCGTTCAGATCGTTGGTGACATTGATTGTAATGTCATCGCCTTCCCGAAACCGAACCAATGGGCCGGGCAGAGTGCCATTGATGCCAGTGGCCATCCCGGCGCGGCCATTGATACGAACGGGAAACTTGCCGATGGACAGATCGAAATCTATTCCAGCGAGCGCAGCGATGCCGAGATTCCCGTTCCGAGCGCCTTGCGCCCATGCCGGCAGCAAGCTGCCGAGGCTGGCCAATGCGCCACCTCCTGCTGCGAGTTGCAATAAGTGTCTTCTGCTAAACTGAGTCATTGTCTGCTCCTGTCGCTGCGCTACTGCGCGGCTTCGGTTGTCATTTTGGAATGGTCCATTGTCGGCATGTCATTATGTTCGCCGGCATTTGAATTTGCCGTGCTGCTGCAAAGGCCGGGGATCACTTCGGTCGATTTCGTCAGGCAGAGTTCGGCGATAGGGTAGGGCCCGGTGTCGGCTTTATGCAGCGTGAACTGAACTTGGTCGCCAGGGTTCAAGTCGGAGATATCGACTGCGTCGGTGACAGAGAAGGCCATTTTCATGGCTGGCCAGCCAAGGGCTTCGACAGGCCCGTGGTTCAAGCCGACCTTACGGTTTGCTGTGTCGACCGCGACGACTGTTCCTGTTGCCTCATACCTGTGTTGAGAGCGGGTTGTATCAGTCGTGTTCATATCGTGCCCCGCATGCGGCGATTGCTGGGCGGTGGCGGGGGAAGCCAACGCAGTCAAAGCGAGAAGACTGGTGAAGAGAGTGATTTTGAAGCAAGTCATTGTACGGAATCCATGTAAGAAAGTGTGAGTAACGGTCCTGCGGATGCACCGCGAGGAACTGGGGAAAACTGGAGATTTAGGAATGTGCCCCAATAGATTGGGAAGTGGGCCGCTGTACGGCCTCACGCGCTGCACTGGGCTGTCAAACGGCTAGCCGTGCAGCAATCTCAGGTTAGAGATATATCGTGCCTGGAAATCGGGGAATTCGCCCGCGCTCGCCATCGAAAATCGATTAGCGGTGCAGAGTGGCCGCGAAGTTTTAGGAGTCGCGGTGTTGCTGTGCTCGCTTTGACGATTGCAACTTTAGTTTCTGTACGCGGTGTGGACTCAACTTTATCAGTTTGAGCGGCGGCATAAAGATCAGTGCTGGTGCAGTGCTGACAGCCATCACAGGCGTGATCTTCATCAGAATGATGATCGGCGCTGTTTCCCGTGTGATGATCAACGGTTTGCGTAATGTGTGTGTCTGATCCGCTATCTGACGGGCAGGCACACAATGCCTGGGAGACCCCAAACATCAAAACTACAAAAGCTAGAAACAGCGTGCGCATGGAAGATACAATATACCCCTATAGGGTTATTGCAATCCCAAATCTCAAACGGTCGTACCGCTCGAAAAGAGCGGAGGTCGAGCGTCCGTCTGATCGATTGATTTTTCTAAGCACTCGTTATGTTGGTCGGTCCGGAATGAACAAGAAACGAAGCAACGGCGTAGTTGGCTGATTGTAAGATTATGGGCATAATGCCGATTTAGTAGCGGACCGCAAATAGGGGATCGACGCCTGACAAGATTTGTCCCGTCATCATGCTTTCTAACGATACGATATCGACTTCAAAAGAGCGCACCGTCCAAGCGGCTGATCGCGCTTGCTCAAACGACATGTCCGAGGCCAGTTCACGGTCGAGTCTTTCGGCTGCGAGTGGATGTCGGTAATCGTGTTCGAAAAATGATATCTGAGAGAGGAATGATTAAACCTAGCCGATATCTTGGGTCATCTAATGTCAGGACAACCAAGATGATGAAGGCCAGAATCAAGACGCCAGCAATCCCGATTGCTAAACTTGCTTTGCAGAACGCGCTGCGGCAATCGTTGGAAACAGTTCGGATACTAATTCCGACCGACGCCACGGCCAAGATGGTAATGGTGCTGAGTTCGTTAAGCGGGTTGGGTGCTGCGAACAGCAAAACCAACACAAACCCGACGGCGAGCAATTGAACAAACTACGCATGGTCGCGTATGCCGTGTCGCCGCCGCTCCCGGCCCATTTGCGCGCGCTTCAGATCGGGTCCAGCACCGGAAAAGCCAGAGCGCAAGAGCGAAAGGCCAATGTCTGAAATGACGCACTCTTGTTCTCGTAGCGCGGAAGATTTCAAACTTGGTTCGCGCGCGCTGACCAATCGCGCTTCACCAACCACATGTCTGTCAGGGATTGCTTGTCCGCAAATTAGTTCGAGAAAGCAGCATGGACGATGCGTTAGACCCAGACGAACTTTGTCAAGACATAATGCAGATTGATAAATTAGTTGGATAGCGCGCTATCACCCACTCCAGCCTTAAA
The DNA here is from genome assembly GCA_905479515.1 of uncultured Parasphingopyxis sp. Next base: position 71,270 of record CAJQMX010000025.1, on the reverse strand, counting down.
GCTAATGAACATGCCAAAACCCATTGCGACCATAAGCATGACAGCCAAAATACCCACTCTATGAAACGCACTTGGAAGAGGTGCTGTCATCAACCATTTTACGGGCAAGCAACCACCAAATGATTTGTGGTTTGCTGAGCAGGCCTAAATTCACTTCCGGTCACAGTAAGTGGCAAATCCAGCAAGTTTTCAGGCATGAACATCCTTCGGGATTCCTTTTGGCAAAAAAGAATGCTAACGAAAAGTTCGACGCGGTCACCCAGCGTCGAACTCAAGCGGTCCACAAAATTGTGGACCACAATCGGATCAGACTGAGGACCAAAAATAGATTTTTAGGCACGTAAGTATTTGAAAATATTGGATAAAAAATATGGATTGTGGCACGTCACTCGCGCCATTTCTGCGGAAATGGAACCGTCCAGATCCCTTGAAATCATTGAAAATACTGGAGAATCTTCGGGTTCTCCAGGTTCTCTCGCCGGTTTTGCACTACTGTTTGCACCACAAAACGCAAACTTTTTGCACTACAAACGACGATGAAGCATTTCTCACTTGGATCAAAATTTCTAAAGGATCGCGGCGGCTGGTGGCACTATGTCAGGCGTGTTCCAAAAAGATTTGAAGAGATCGACAGGCGCGGGCTGATTCAGATCGCCCTGCGAACGCAGTCGCAGGAAATCGCCATGATGCGGCGCAACGGTCTCGCAGAAGCCGATGATGCCCTTTGGTGCAGCCTTGCCTTGCAGGCTGAGGGGAGCGAGCGGGCAAAAAGCCGGGCCGCGAGCGAACGTCATCGGGCAGGTGTCGCCAGGGCCATGGCGGAAGGTTTTGTCTATCGCCCCGTGGATGAAGTCGCCTCCCTGCCTGACATAGAGGAGATCATCGCCCGGCTTAGAGAGGTGGACCGAGGCGGCGCCGCGACGGAGGAGAAAGCTGAAGCCCTGCTTGGCGGCGCGCCGAAAGCGAAGGATCGCACGACAGTCTCTGAGGCGTTTGAACTCTACGTCTCCAAGATCGCGTTTGATGACCAGTACAACAAGTCCGAAGCCCAGCGATACGCATGGGAGAAAACCAAGCGGACTTCGATTGGCTATTTCATCGAGCGTGAAGGCGATATCCCACTGATCGACATCACAAGGGAAGTCGCGACGCGGTACAGGGATTGGTGGCAGTCCCGCATGCTGCCGCAGAAAGACGGCTCAAGTCCCATCACGCCGAACACGGCCAACCGGCATGTCGGGAATATCCGTTCGCTCCGCAAGCGCTATTTCAAGTACCGCGGCGTCACAGATATCGAGGATCCGTTCCGCGACTTTTTCTTTGCGGGGAAATCCACGGCAAAGCGTGCCGCTTTCAGCGATGAGTGGGTACGCGATCGCATTCTGGTGCCAGGTTTGTTCAATGGACTACGCATCGAATTGCGGGCGATTATCTACCTGCTCATCGAGACCGGTGCGCGTCCCAGCGAGATCGTGAATCTCCGGCCGGAAGATATCCGTCTCGAGCACGACGTGCCACATATCCTGATCAGACCTGAACAGAACCGTGAATTGAAGACCGGAGACTCCGAGCGCCAGATACCGCTTGTCGGAGTGGCCTTGCCAGCGATGAAGCTGTGTCCCCATGGGTTCGATCATTATTATGATCGAAACACGCTCGTATCCGCCAATCTGCTGAAAGCGTTTAACCAGCGCAAACTCCTGCCAAGCAAGGATCATGTCATCTATTCTTTCCGGCACGCTTTCGAAGACCGAATGCTAGAAGGGGGGCTCGACTATGGGCTGCGCTGCGCCCTGATGGGGCATAAGAACAATCGACCGGAGTACGGTCAGGGCGGATCGTTGGCGTATAGGCGCGACGAGCTCAGGAAGATCGCACATCCTTTTTCGTCGGATCTGTTTGATCGGCCAGCAAGCCTTGGCCTGTAAGCAAAAATTAAATCCAGAATGGTGCAAATAAGCCGAGAAATCTCAGTAGGGGTGAATATGTTCCTGATTTGTCTTGCAATGCCTCCCATACAACATTATTGTTGTATGCAATGATTCCGGATTTAGTCTCGTTGAACGGTTCGCCCTGGAAGGTGCTTCCGGCCGGAATTCACCAGGCAACTCTGGAGGAAGTGAAAGCCATGTACGCCGCAAGCCGATATCGCCGTCAACTATTTGACGGATTGGTCGTCGGGGTGAAGCAGCTAAGCGTTGCTGGTTGTCAGCGCGTTTATGTGGATGGGAGCTTTGTAACATCGAAGCCGAGACCTGGCGATTTCGATGCGTGTTGGGATCCTTCAGGAGTACAGGAGCTTCTTCTCGATCCGATTTTCAAAGATTTTTCGAATGGCCGTGCCGCGCAGAAGGCTGCGTTCAAGGGAGAGTTTTTCCCCTCCTCGCTGATTGAGGGCGGCTGCGGGCGGGCGTTCGTCGACTTCTTTCAGGTCGATCGATTTTCTGGGGACGCAAAAGGCATCCTTCTGATCGATCTCTCGACTGATCCCACATTGGGCCGGAGCGCGGCATGATACTTAGCAACAAACAGCTATCGGTAGCAAAGCGTGAACTGGAACGTCTCCGTGCCGCTCTTGATCAGTGCCAGACGACGACCGACGACCCCAATTCATGGCTTACGAAAATTGAGGCCGATGCTCTCAAGAGCCAGATCGCGGATATCGAGGTAGAAATTCAGGAATACGAGTTGCTTCGGGATCGTCAGATCGCCTTTTCCGAAAGTTATTCTCTGGCAGATTTGCCCAGAATTCTTGTCCAGGCTCGAATTGCAAAAGGATGGAGCCAGACCGCGCTCGCCGCGATGCTAGACATGAAGCAACAGCAAGTTCAACGGTATGAAGCGAACGGTTATCTGGGCGCTTCTCTTTCGAGACTGATTGAGCTCGCGGATGTGCTGGGCGTACAGGTCGCTCAATCCTTTTCTTCCAATGACGAACAATCCGGGGGTGTCTTGACGTGGAGAAGCCTCGACGATGTCGCGTGGGACAAGTTTCCTGTGAAGGAGATGATTCGGCGAGGTTGGTTCAAGCCGGAGCTCGGACAAAGCCTGGTTGCAGGAGCGCGGGCCTATGTGGAGACCGTTGCGGGAGGTGCTATTGCCGGCGCTCACCATAGGAAAAAGCTCCGCGGCAAGAATCTTCCGGACGAAATTGCGTTGCTGGCGTGGCAGGTCAGAGTTCTGGACCTTGCGCGCCAGAAAGCGAATGTGTCGCAGCTACCCGATTTCGATCACAATGAAAATTGGGTGAAGGAACTGGTTGGTCTGTCAGCTGATGATGAGGGCCCGTCAAAAGTAGCAGATATGTTGTGGCGCCACGGGGTTGTTCTTGTAATCGAACCACATCTCCCGGGCTCGTACCTGGATGGGGCAGCGATGCTGTCTCTTTCAGACAATCCTATCGTGGCGCTAACATTGCGTTTCGATCGGCTGGACAATTTTTGGTTCGTTCTTCTTCATGAGCTGGGGCACGTCTTTCGACATTTATTTGACCACACGCATTTTGATTTCTTTGATGAAGAAGGACCAACGGGCGATGACATACTCGAAAAGGAAGCGGACAATTTTGCGCTGGACATGCTCGTTCCACCAGAAAGCTGGGCGGCCTGCCTTTCCCGCTTCGCCTTATCGGCCGATGCTGTCCGGTTGGATGCCGAGCGGCTCAATATTCATCCTAGCATTCTCGCAGGCCGGATACGGCGAGAACGAAATGACTACACCATCCTGACCGACCTGGTCGGACAAGGTGAAGTGCACCGCCAATTCGAGGAGGGCTAAGGTGAAGCTCGATATCCGAGATTATACGCCATCCTTGCGTTGGCGGCAGGCGGAGTATCAATCTTTGCTCTTCCTTCCTGAGCAACGTAAAGATCGAATCTGCCCTCTCGTCACAATTCCCCCGCTCGAATTCGATTTCGAACTGGGTGTTCCGAAAAAGACGCCGCATCAACATGTCCATCCTTTCGCAACGCGCCTCAAAAAGAAATGGGGAACCCGGCCGTGTTGGGTCGACCTTCATCCCACTCTTAGAGAGGCACTTATGGATGATGGTCGTGTCACCTACCAGTACGTCTTTGAGGACCTCCGCGACGATAGGGCGACGGCTATTCCCGTTGCGTCCCTCGATATGTCGTTGACCACGCTAAAAGTGATCGGTGATATCGTCTCCAAAGATCAACTCGGACTTGGATTGCGATTGACGCTCGTGGATCTGATCCACCCTGACAAGGTTGCGCGTTCCTTGGCGGTAATGAATGCTGTCGGATGCGACATCAGTGAGACCGACCTGTTGGTCGATATTGAGGCGCCAAACTACGACCCGCTCGTGCCGTTCGTTAATGCTCTTATCTCCCAATTGCGGGCTTTTCCTATCCTTGAGCAATTCAGGAACTTCGCGCTCATTGGTACAGGTTTTCCTGAGAGTATGGCAGGTATCGCAACAGGGGCGTCGTCGATTCCGAGAAATCACTGGATATTCTATCAGTCGCTAATCGGCTCACTAACGTCTGTTGGGCGCCTGCCGAATTTCGGCGACTACACAATTACCCATCCAGGTTTCGTTGCGATGGATATGCGCATGGTGAAACCCGCAGGAAAAGTCATTTATGCCACTGACAATTACTGGCACGTCGAAAAGGGAGGTTCTTTTCGCGACAACCGTGATCAAATGTATGATCATTGCGATGCAATCGTTCTGCTTTCTGAATTCAAAGGATCTTCATACTCATTCGGAGACCACTACATTACCCAATGCGCGGCGCGCTCGGAGGGCACCAGCAATCTCACGCGCTGGAAACATGTGGGGATAAGTCATCATATGACAGTCGTACTGGACGATCTCGCCAGTTTTCACGCTGGCGCATGGCCATCTTGATTTCGGACAAGATCTCGTTCTTGGAGCACAGATCTGAAATCAAGGTATAAAGCTCCCGGCGAGGGCCGCGTAAATCGGATGCTGGTATCCCTTTTGTTAGGAGCAGCTTTACGGCTTCATCGCGCCAAAGCAAACGAGCAAGAACTTCTCTGTCGAGGTGCGGATTTGAGCTGGCGCGCCGGAGTGTCGAAAAAAGGACTGCCCCGCGTGCGCCGCGTCGCGCTTCCATCACGCCACACCAGTTGGGTGCATGATCGAGCACGGTTTGCACATGCTTTGTCGCGCAAACGAATGTGAGGCGGCCTAGCGCTTGACTATATGTCTGCAATTGCAATTCAAATCGGTCCAGATTGTCGGCTTCGCTCTTTATTTCGTAGCCGTGAAGCGTGCCATTCAAGACGGCTATATCGATACGGCTTCGTGCATGGGATAAGCCGAGTTCATCGATGACAAGGGTATCACGGCATTGCTTGAGGTGGCTCAGCTTCTTCGAATGGAGCGCATTCCGGATGTGATGGTCTTTGTGCATTGCAGTGCTGCCCAAACGGCTGAGTTTGATGGTGCGAATCGATTTTGCCCAAGATTGACGGGTCCCCATCTCCATGGCGTTAACAGGGCGGCTCGCCAGAATAATTTCCAATCTTTGGTTTGCATGGCGGGTAACCCATTGTCGATGCGGCATGAAGCCGGTGCGTCATCGGGCGTTCCGTCAAATGCTAAATGAAAAGCGCTGAAAGTACCGATATAGGTCCTTATTGATAGCGAGATGGCTGCCCGGATTGGTTGGTTTCCGTCATGGCCGGGTTTAGCCTGGCCTGAATCCGCATTTCGCGACTGGTGCGGTTTTCGAGCTCTGCCTCCAAGCGCTCAAAGATTGGCCAATAGCGGTATCCAAAGCGGTCAATGATCCGCGCAGCGATATCGAGGGCGTCCTCGATATCGCCAGTGTCCGCGGGTTTCATGCCGTCCTTCAAGGGCTCAGTTCAGCTTTTGCCGGTTCCAGACCAGCACGCCGCTGCCATCCTCTTCCTTTTCGAAGAAGGCGGCCCGGATCGGCTTGTCGAAGCCCGGATCGTCGAGCTTCACGGCAAGGTAAGGCGTCTCGCCATCCTTGCTCTCCTCGCGCCAGGCGGCGCCGAGTTCTGCGCCGCCTGCAAAGATGCGAAAGGCCGGGCCGTCCTCGACCGGCTCAGCGACAGGCACCATCTGCGCTTTCACATTGATTATCATGGTCCGGATCGTGCCGGTCCACTTGCCTTCCTTCTGGCTGAAGGTTCCGATGGTTGCCATATCAAGCTCCTTTGCTGGCTTTGGCATGAAGGGCCTTGCGGGCCCGCTTGAACCCGGCATCGCCTGCGAGAAACATTTCCAGCATGGCGGGAACCAGGGTCTCGGGTTTCTCTTCAGCCCCATAGGTGTCGGCATAGATCGCCGCGTAATCCTCGAGGGCCAAAGCAAGATCGGGGTCGACAGAGAGCGTGAGTTTGACCGGTGTGCGGTCTGGTAGCTGGGCGATACGAAGCACCATTAGCGTCCTCCGTCAGAATAGGGTTTCAGGACAAGGTCGCGCGTGACGATTACACGGACCGGCCAACCGGGCCGGATGCGTAGCGTCGGCTGGATACCGAGATTGCGATCAACTACGCGCGAGCCGGCTTCGGAGACACTGTCCCCGAACCCGCGCCGGATGGCCCGCTCAATGTCGTCATCATCCGAGCCAAGCTCCGACCCGATACCCAAAAGGGTCGCAAGACCCGCTGCAGCGAACATGCGGCTCCAATGATGATCGGTTCGGTCGGAGAGACCCGCAAAGCCCTGCTTGTCGGCCGCGGGTTCCGAAATCTGAACAGAACTGCCATCCGGGAAGATGATCCTGTCCCAGACCAGTAGCGCACGTTGCTGACCGAACGAGACTTCCGACTGGTAACGGCCGATGAGCCGAGCCCCCTGCGGGATCAGCAAATATCGCCCACTCACCGTGTCATAGACCGGCTGGGTGACCTGGCCGACCACGGTGCCTGGCAAGTCGGAGTTTAGCCCTGTGACCAGCGAGGCCGGGATGAGTGTGCCGGCCATGACCTGATACGGCGAGAGAGGCGTCTCGAGATCATGCCGGTTGTAGATCGCGCCATCTCGCTCCTCGTCGGCGAACGCAATCTTGCGGGCTTGAAGGTTCTCATCGCTGCCGACACCTATCGGCAAGCCGCCCGCGCCCTGGCCCGCGAGCGCCAGCAGTTCAGAGCCAAGCGAGACTGGAAGTCCGGTAGACGGCAGGGACGCGGGCTCGATGCTCGTGCCCGCGCCTATGTCAAAGAACACGGAGGATTTTCCTGCCGCGTCGTCAAGCTTGGCCGCGACAAGGCGTTCAGCGCGCAGGGCTTCATCTTCAGGCGAGGGCCGAAAATCTTCCGTGGGGGCGACATCCCACTCCGGATCGAGCCCCCATTCGCGTTCCTCCGAAACCACTGTCCCGCCGAGGTCGCCGGCCATGGGTGCGCCAAGCTTTGGCGTTCCGGGCGACGGCGTCCAGGTCGCATAGGACGAGGGAAGGTCTGCCAGCCCATCCGGCGCGCGCTTGGTCGCCGTATTGTAGAGTTCCTGGCGGTCTGCCGGATCGACAGCTTTCGGCGGATCGAGCGCAATCGAGGCGGCAGCAAAGAGACCCAGCACGCCAAGCCCAGCGCCAATCATCAGAACTTTCCGGTTTATCCGTGTGACGGGGCGGGGGCGTGCCCGTAAGTTCAGCGCATCCGCCTGCTTCGGGAAAGGGGCTGGCTCGCTCATCCCTTGCTCCCGAACAGGCTGGCCAAACCGGAACGCGGTTCGCGTTTGCGGATCCGTACGACGGTCTGGGATTTCTCGCCGAGCCGTAGTTCGGCGGCCCGGAATAGATGATCGACAATGTAGTAGTTGCCCTTGAGGCGGTAATTGACCAATTCGGCATCGCCCGATGGTCCAAGCACAAAGAGCGGCGGCGCATCCATGGTCGACAGCCCATCCGGCATCTGGATGAAGACCTGACGGCCATCATCGAAGACCCGCACGGGCCGCCAGTCGGGCCGATCGCCATCGATCAGGTAATCAAAGTCGAGCCGGTCCGTTGCGACGCCCGGCGCAATGGATGTTTCTTCCCGCGCCAGCGCGGCACTGTTGCGCGATACGAGCTGCGAGAGCTCATCGGCCGGGTAGCGCCAGGACAGCGCCGCCATATATGTGCCGTCGGCGCTTTCCAGTTCCAGGTGATAGGTCCGCCGGTCGGTTGCGATCATGAGATTTGTCGAAAGGCCCGCGCCGATCGGTTTGACCAGCACATGGGCGCGCGCGGTTGCGCCTGAGCCCGATGACGTATCCCCGACAATCCAGCGGACGGTATCGCCCGCCGAGACGGATACCAGCGTCTCGCCCGGTTGCAGCGCAATGTCGGAAACCTGGCCCGGCGCTGCGTAGAGTCGGTAGAGCGCACCTTCAGTGTACGGATAGACTTGGATCGCATTCAAATAGCCATCAACCGAGGGCTCAATCCGGGCCTCGGTCGTACCCTTGCGGATCGTCTCGGTCGGCGAGGTGTAGACACGCGTCACCGTCCGCTTCGTGCCTTCGACGGGTTTCATCTGGCCGGGGAGCGGCAGCACCGTCGGCGTCTCGACAATCTCGACCGCGCGCTCCGGTGTTTCCTCGACGAGTGCGGCTTCGATAAAGGCTGCGTCTTCGAGGACGGGCTCTGGTGGAACGCTCGCGCAAGCCGTGGTGATGGCGAGGGCGGATACAAGGCTCATTGTACGGATCATTGATTGTCTCCTGTGATAAGGTCTTCGCCCCAGTTGAGGCTATGGATGTAAAGGCCGAGGGGATTGGCGCGTAGCGCCCCGGCATCACGCGGCGGGGAATGGATGAGAGTGAAGAGGCCGGTGAATCGTTTAACGCCGGTCAGCGCGCCATTCTCGTAGGTTTTCTCCAGCCAGCGGGCCTGGAAGGACTCGTCCGAGACGCGTACGACACTCACGACATCGACACTGCGCGAGCGGCGGCCGATTTCGGCGAAGGGGTCATTGTCGCGCGCATAATCGCTGAGCGTGATGGCGGCCTTGTCGGTCACATAATCATATGCCGCGAGCCAGTTCTGCCGGACGATGACAGGATCGATGGAAAGGCTGCGGACATCGGAGATGAAGTTTGCCAAGTGATGGGCGACCTGCGCATCGGTCGGGTCGTAATTGGCGAGGGCAGGGCCGACGGCTTTCACAGAGCCTGTGTCGTCCACTTCGACCACATAAGGCGTCACTGAGGATTGCAGGCTGCGCCAGACAAGGGCGGCTGAAGAGGCTGTCAGAAGGACCAGCAACCCGAGTGCCATTAGCCGCCAGTTCCTGGCCTGCACGCGGGCCGATCCGATCCGGTCATCCCAGACCTGGCCGGCTTTCTGGTAAGGCGTTTCGGGATGTGGGCTTTGCCCGTAATGAGTGGAAGCTCGCCTGAACATGGGATCAGTCCTCGTCTCTTTGAAGTTTCGGATTTTCGCCAGCCATGCCGCGGTCTCCATCTTTCAGGGCGTGCACCGTGATCGCCCCGGCATGCTGCAGGCGTTGTTCTGTGCGCAGGCGCCGTGCCCAGGCCGGGCTTGAACCGCTGGTTCCGGCATCGCTGATGCCAGCAGATGATGTACTCCCGCCGGTCGCCGCAAAGGCGGCTTCACTGCCGCGCCTGTAGGCATTTTGGGCGCCCTGTAAGGGTCGTCCGGCCATGCGCCGCACAGCGTCTGAGCCAGCCTGCGCCATACCTGTGGCTCCAGCGAGATGCGCGCGCCAACCGGTAGCGCCGGAACCAAGCCGTCCAAAGTCGTAGGAGGTGCGAGCCGCGCCCGACATTGAGGCCCCGGCCTTGATCGCAGCCGATGTCCCGCTAATTGCGGCGCGTCCAGCAGCAACTGTACCTGTGCCTGTGAGGATCGCGCCCGCACCCACGGCGGCTGTTGTGCCGACGACAGAACCGGCGCCAAGCTGCGGTGCCCCAGTGACAAGGCCAGACGCAATACCGGGCGCGAACACACCCATCCACAGAAAGACGATGGCCGCCAGAACGGTCCCCATGACTTGCGCAAGGGTGACATCGCCTGGGCCGGTGAAAGCATCGGTGATGGAGGTAAAGAGGGTCGAGCCGATGCCGATGACGACCGCGAGGACCATGAGCTTGATGCCAGAGGTGACAACATTGCCCAGCACACGTTCGGCCAGAAAGCTGGTCTTGTTCCAGAGCGCGAACGGGATCAGAACGAACCCGGCCAGCGTCGTTAGCTTGAATTCCAGGATCGCCACGAAGAGCTGAACCGCGAGCACGAAGAAGGCGACGAGGATGATCGCCCAGGCCAGGAACATGACAGCGATCAGGATAAAATTGTGAAAGAAGCTGATTGGACCAAGCATGTCGCCGATTTCGGCCAGCAAGGGTTCTGCCGCCTCGAACCCGACCCCGGCAATATAGCCCGGTCGCATAAGGTCGCCTGCCGTCAGCGTGCTGGAGCCCGCCTTCACACCGAGGCTCGCAAAGCTCTCGAACACGATGTTGGCGAGCAGGGTGAAGTTGCCGATAACGAAGGCGAAGAAACCTACATAGAGCACCTTCTTCAGCAGCCCTGACATCACATCGGCATTCTGCGACAGGGCCCAGAAGAGACCGGCCAGCGTGATGTCGATCACGATCAGCGTTGTTGTCAGGTAAGCCACATCGCCGGCAAGCAAGCCAAAGCCTGAATCGATATAGGCAATGAAGGTTTCGAGGAACCGGTCGATGACGCCCATCTCTTCCATGGCGGGTCAGTCTCCGAGGAAGGATTTAAGACGGGCACGGCCGCGTTCGGCCTCTTCAAGCTCGCGCGCGCGGTCGAAAGCGATGGCGCGGTAATGGGCGGCCATCAGAGCTTCCATCTGGATCAGCTGTTCGGCCGAGAGCGCACCGATCTGGTTGCCGGCCTGCAGGGCCTGGAGATTGCCGATCGCGGTTTGGCTCTCATCCACCAAGCCGGTTAGCGCCTCAGAATCCTCGGCATTGTTTCGCACGGTCTCGGCGACCATGAGGAGGGTGTGCTTGTGCGCGCTACGCGACTGACGCCAGCGGGCGCGCGCATCCTCTAAAGTACATCGGACTGAGGCGGTGTGTCGCCATAGGTCTCAGGATAGAGGTCCTCATACTCCTCCTCGACCTCCTCGACGCCGTATCCGATGCCTTCGGCGTCGCGCATGAGTTCCCCGATGCGGCGGATGCGGTCGGCGATGATGGCGCGGGCGACTTCGACAGGCAGGGTTTCGAGATCGCGTGCCATCTTCTCGATCATGTCGATCTCGTGTGTGAGCTGGCGGACCTGGTTGTCGATTTCCTGGAGGGCTCGCACGGCCTGCAGGATGTTCTGGGCATGATTGGCTGGGTCATAGACCGTGAGCTGCGCGGCAGCTGGCGGCGCGAGACAGACCGACAAAGGCGCTGCGCAGACAAAGGCAGACACAGCAACAGACAGGGACAGGTGTTTCATGATCGGGACTCCTATTCGGCAGCGATCTGGGCGGGGGTTGGGTTGGCGGCCTGCGGCCAGTCGCCCAGCAGGTCAGCGGCCCAGCCGAGCTGTTTCAGCTTCAGCCAGCTCTGGGCGAAGCCCTTGCCAGCGCCAGCTTCAAGAAGCCCGTCCATCTGTTTCTGGTCGGTCGGTGAGGCTGCACCGCAAAAAGTGAGCGCGACTTCACCAAGGCCAAGCTCGAGCAAACGGCAGCCAAGCGGCGAGGTATAGTAATAGTCGCGCTTCGGTACGGACTTCGCGATGATGTCGATCTGGCGGTTATTAAGCCCAAACCGGCGATAGACCGATTGCGATGTCGGCTCGAGCGCACGCTCATTCGGCAGGAATATCCGCGTCGGGCAGGACTCGATCAAGGCGGGTGCAATGGATGCCCCTTCAATGTCAGCAAGCGACTGGGTCGCAAACACGACCGCGACATTCTTCTTGCGCAGCGTTTTCAACCAGTCGCGCAGGCGAGCGGCAAATACCGGATGATCGAGAAACAGCCAGGCCTCATCGAGAATGAGCAGGGTGGGCTTGCCATCAAACCTGTCTTCCAGCCGGTGGAAGAGATAAGTGATCACCGGCGCGACTGCAGATGGGGTCTGCATCAGCTCGTCCATTTCGAAACAGGCGACCGATGAGAGATGGAGGGCTTCATTGTCGCTATCGAGCAGATGCCCGTATGCGCCTTCCAGCGTGTAGGGATGGAGGGCCGCTTTCAGCGTGTCCGATTGCAGGATGAGGCAGAGTCCCGTCAGGGTGCGTTCGGCGCGTGGGGCCGAAGACAGAGATTTCAGCGCTTCCCAAAGCGTGGATTTGAGGTCCGGTGTCACCGAGACGGTTTCAGCTTCGATCAGTCCCAGCAGCCAGTCAGCCGCGAAACTCGCGCCGCGATCGGTGTCGATGTCTGCGAGCGGTTGCAGGCTGGGGCGTTCCTCACCGGCAAGCGGCAGCCATGCGCCATCCATGGCCAGCGTGATGGCCCGCGCGGACCGGCCCTTGTCGAAGACGAAGACCTGCGCGTCCTCGTAGCGTTGCCATTGCGATGCCAGGAGCGACAAGAGCACCGATTTGCCGGATCCGGTCGGCCCGATGATCAGCGTGTGTCCGACATCCCCGACATGCAGGTTCAGCCGGAAGGGCGTCGTGCCCTCGGTCTGCGCCTCAATGAGGGCGCGGTCACCAAGATGGCTGTTCCATGGATCGCCTGCCCAGACCGAGGAGATCGGGGTGAGATGGGCAAGGTTCAGCGTATGCAGGATAGGCTGTCGGACATTGGCGTAGACATGGCCGGGCAGAGAGCCGAGCCAGGCTTCAACTGCGTTGAGGGTTTCCCTGATCGTGGTGAACCCGCGTCCATTAATCACGCGCTCGACCGCGCGAGTGCGCGCTTCGACCTCTTCACGCGTCTCGCCCATCAAGGTCAGCGTGGTCGTGAGATAGCCATAGGAAACGAGGTCGGAGCCAAGCTCCTGAAGTGCCGCATCGGCATCGGCGGCTTTGTTGTCGGCGTCATTGTCGAGCAGGGCGGCCTGCTCATTGAACAGCGTCTCACGCAGCACGGCGCCGACGGATTTGCGCTTGGCGAACCAGTGACGCCGCTTCTTGGCGAGCAGCTTCTCCGCCTCGGCCTTGTCCATGGCGATAAAGCGGGTTGCCCAACGATAGGGGAAGCCCAGGCGATTGAGCTCATCCAACATGCCCGGCAGCGTCGTTGCGGGAAAGCCGAGCAGCGTCAGCGTCGCGAGATGAACGTTGCCTATGCGCGGTTCAAGCCCGCCATCGAAAGATTCGTCGGCAAGGACGGCATCCAGAAAGACCGGCAGCTCTGGCACGGCAACGGGATGGCGTTTCGAAGAGATGCAGGCATGCAGGTAAGTCAGCGTCTCTTCATCACTGAGCGGCTGGATTTCGTCCAAGGCTGTCGACAAGAGGTCCAGTGTCTGCGCCGCGCGTGTCTGGAAATGGTCGAGCCGTTGGCGCCAGTCATGACCGTCGCGCTTTTCAGGACGCTCAATCAGCGCCTTCTCGGCGCGTCCAGTCGCGTCGGCGGGCGGCAACCAAAGCAAGGTGAGGTAGTAGGTGCTTTCGAACCTTGCCCCGGTCTCTTCCGCAGATGCGCGCCGCTCCTGTTCGATCAGCCAGGCTGCCGCGTTGCCAAACGCACTTTCGGGTGAACACTCGGCCTCCTGCCGGTCCGCTTCGAAGAACAGCGCCCAGCCCGAGCCGAACCGGCGGAGCACATTGTTGACCCGCGCCGTCACCGCAACGAGTTCGGCTTCCGTCGAGCTTTCAAGGTCGGGACCGCGATAGCGGAAGCTTGTCTGGAAGGCGCCGTCCTTGTTGAGGACGACGCCCGGCGCGACGAGGCACGCCCAGGGGAGATAGTCAGCAAGGCGCGTAGGGTGGCCTGCATATTCAGAAAGGTTCAGCATGAGAGATGCTCCTTGTGACGGGCCGAGCGGATCGCCACAGTCAGGAAATCGGGGTCAGAGCGGGCCATGAGGACGGCAAGCGAGTGTCCCGCCACCCAGACCACGAGGCCGGGAATCCAGAGCCGGAGACCGAGGGCCAAAGCGGCTGACAGCGTCCCGATGGCGATGGCGGCCGAGCGCGGCGCGCCGGCCATCAGGATGGGTTCGGCGAGCGAGCGGTGGAGGGGGATCTCATACCCGTCGAGCATCAGAGCACCGCGCCGCCGCCGAACGAGAAGAAGGTCAGGAAGAAGCTTGTCGCCGCAAAGGCGATCGAGAGGCCGAACACGATCTGGATCAGCTTGCGGAACCCGCCTGACGTTTCCCCGAAGGCCAGCGTCAACCCGGTCAGCGTGATGATGATCACCGAAACGATCCGGGCCACCGGGCCTTCGATTGATTGCAGGATCTGGTCGAGTGGACCTTCCCAGGGCATGCCGGTGCCTGCGGCATGCGCCGGAAGGGCGAGCAGGCCGACCGATGCAATTAGCGCTGCTGCCTGAACGCTGCGATTGAGCGCCTTGATCTGATGATTGTGCATAAAGTCTCTCCTCAATTGACGATGCTGATGAATGGGGCGGCGAGCGGCTCAGTGCGGTAGCCCGTGCCGTCAAAACCTGTGATACGAAGCGCCTGTTCGACCCGTCTTGACCCACTGGCGCGGGACATGAACACGATTACGTCAACCGCCTCGCCGATCAGGGCGTAAGGCAGGGCGCTGGTTGCTTCTTCGACCAGCTGTTCAAGCCGGGTGAGCCCGCCTAGCGCAGAGTTCGCATGAAGCGTGGTGATCCCGCCCGGGTGGCCGGTATTCCAGGCCTTGAGGAGATCGAGTGCTTCGCCGCCGCGAACCTCTCCGACAATGATCCGGTCGGGCCTCAGCCGCATGGTCGAGCGGACAAGGTCGCGCAAGGTGATGCCGCAGCGATGCGTGCGAAGCTGTGTGACATCATCGGCTGTGCAACGAAGTTCGCGGGTGTCTTCCAAGATGACAATCCGGTCGTTTGCCAGTGCGGGCTCAGACAGGAGCGCATTGGTGAGGGTCGTCTTGCCCGACGAGGTTCCGCCCGCGACAACAATGTTTAGCCGGTCTTCTAGCGCCTGTCGCAGTCCGGCGCAGAGCGCGGGCGTCAGCGCGCCCGTCTCGACATAGGTATCGAGCGCAATCGGACGTCCCGCCGGTTTGCGGATCGCAAAGCAGGGCGCTTCGGCAATCGGCGGCAATATGCCTTCGAACCGTTCGCCTGAGCCCGGCAATTCGGCTGACACAATCGGCGAGTCCCGGTCGCAGGCTTCGCCAACAGATGACGCGACCAGTCGGATGATCCGTTCGCGTTCGGCCTGGCCGAGTGTCTCCTCTGCCCGCAGCAATCCTAGACCCGCCTTTTCTACCCAGACCGAACCGTCGGGGTTTGCGAGGATTTCGATTGTATCCGGCGCCGCCAAGGCCGCTCCCACCGGCCCGTCAAAGGCTGTCCGGAGCATGGCTGAGCGGCGCGTGTCTGTTTCGGAAGGTTGGGCCAGGGAAGTCATGGCGCGGGATGTCCTCATCAGTGATGAGGCAAGGTCACATCAGAACGATCAGAACCCCAGATGGGTCAGGAGGAAGCAGGGGGTGCGCAAAGGATTTGTCGGGAGAGGCACGGATGAATTCACAGCAAATGTCGGTCGCGCGATTGATCTACTGCTTAATACCGGAAAAGAACAAAGAGCGAACTAAAAGGAGAAGTTCATGGGCCGCTATAAATCAGTCCTCATGGCCGAGAAGGATGCGCGCGAATTCCCGCACCATGTCGAATTCCCCATCCCGCCCTTGGGCCTTGGTAAACGTCTCGACGTCATCGCCGCCTGGCTCGATACGAATATTGGTCCTGACTGGCGCTCACACAGCCATTTTGCAAAAGGCGAGCACACGGCCAGCTACATGTTCCGCACCGAAGACGTGGCCGACCGGTTCAGGTCAGCGCTCGGCAGTCAAAACGAACTGGCTCAGTTGTAAGTCCGGTCTCCCCAGAGGTCGGCCGGACAGGCCAGGCCCCAAATGCCGGCCTGGGCAGCAAGTGCCGAAGCTTCTTCATCCGAATACCGGCCCTTACTGTATTGCGGCCAGTCCCGGCCCCAGCCCTGACGCACGATATAGTCGCCAAGATCCGTTCCGCCGACCGAACAGGTCGCAACCATGCGCTTCCAGCGATCTGTGTCGGTGACGGTGCACGTGACAGTACGCGTGCCAATGAAGTCCGACAGCTCAAGCGCCGCCTTCTGGTACACATTGATATTACCACACCGCGCGCCGCGCTCGGGTGTATCATAGCCAGACAGCCTGATCCTCTCGCCATGGATTTCGATCGTATCGCCATCCACGACTGAGGCGACACCCGCTATTGTCTCGCGGGCTGACTGCGGGGTTTCGGCTTCGATTTGCCCTGAACAAGAGGCCACGAACGCCGCTAGCAATCCGTAAGTCAGCAGACCAAATCGATTCGTCATAACGCCAGAGTAGACGAGGTTGCGTCTGCGGCAAGACGAAGTTCCGCGCTATGATGTGGCCGCAACTCACTTCGCGCTATGAAACCCTGACGCGAACTGGCAACATATAGCCAATAAGGAGGCCAAGTAATGGGCGGTTGGGACAATGACAAAAGCGGCGACTATGTACCATCACGACCGCCAATATGGTTCTGGGTGATCATTTGCTTGGTCGTTGGCGGTGTCGTAGCCCTCGCCGTCATGCCGAAGGGCTAGTCTGGCGGGGAATCCAGGAAAGACCCCAGATCAAGCACAAGATCGGCGGCCAGGAATTCAATTCGCCTCCGAAGCGGCAAGGCCGCATCTTCCAGCTGCTTCGGTGAGAGCCTGAATTTAACTGTGACTTCGCTCAGGGACTTCTGATGGATCATTGAAACTGTTGCATCCCGGTCTTCGAGGTCCACCATTACCGTATCTATCTGCCATAAGCGTTTGCGCATGTTCCACCTCCGATTGCTCAATCAGAGGTATGGGAGAGTCGCTTTTCGAGATCGCCGCTAAATCTAAAGCCTAGTGCCAGATATGCGGGTTCGCTCGCTCAACAACACGCTTGGTCAAGTCCTCCAGTGCCAAGCGAGCCTTCGCAGCGTCGGCTGGCGTTTCGAACGGGTTCTTGCCGGGACGCTGACATAGCCATTCGAATATGTATTCGATCAGCAAGTCGGTCTGGAACGCAGCTCCGGTTTCGAGTTTCTCCAACTGGTCTTCAACCCGTTCCAGCCGCTGAATTATTGCGGCGTCAGGCCGGTCCTCCGGGGGCGTGAAGAAAAGGGTGAGGGCCTCATCGACCAGCGCGCCCATATGAACGCCATGATCGCCGGAAATACGCCGCAGCTTGCGCAGATTAGTCTCGGAGACCCGGACATGCAGGCGAGGATTACTAGACATTTTCAACGTTCCCGGCCGCTTTGTTCGTGGAATTGGAGATAGTAGCGCGCGATCTGGTCCTGAATGTTGCTACGGTCTCGCGGCGCTTGCTCAGGCTCTTCTATCTCGTGTTCTGCCTCTTCATCATCTGAGATGTCAGGCCCGACCAAGCGGGCAAGGCCTCCATTATCGCCTCCAACGGGCGATGGCCCCGATGCATGATAGCCTGCATGTGGAGGCCGATGACCGCTCGCAGCCGGCACCTCCAGGGCGCCCGCACGCTCAGTGAAGTTGCGATCCTCGAAATAGCGGAGCTTCTTCGCCTTGATCGGCGGATGGCTGGCCAGGAAGATCAGTGCTTCATCTGCTGGCATCTGCATGACTTCGCCTGGCGTCATAAGCTGGCGCTGGGTTTCCTGCTGAGAGACCATGACATGGCTGAGCCAGGGCGCGAGCCTGTGGCCGGTATAGTTCTTCTGGCTCCGCTGCTCGGTGGTCGTACCAATCATGTCCGATATCCGTTTCGCTGTGCGCTCGTCATTGGTCGCAAAGGCGACCCGGACATGACAATTGTCGAGGATGGAATTGTTCTGGCCGTAGGCCTTTTCGACCTGATTGAGTGACTGCGCAATCAGGAAGGCTCGTACACCATATCCCGCCATGAAGGCCAGTGATGTCTCAAAGAAATCAAGCCGGCCAAGCGCGGGAAACTCATCCAGCATCAACAGGGTCTGGCGGGTCTCTTGTCCATTTGGCAACTCCTCGCACAGCCGACGCGCGATCTGGTTGAGGATCAGCCGGATCAGCGGCTTCGTCCGGGAAAGGTCAGACGGTGGGACCACCAGATATAGGGATGCCGGACGCACACCCCGGATCAGATCGTCGATCCGCCAATCCGAACCGGATGTGGCTCGCTGGACCACTGGATCCCGATAAAGACCCAAAAAGGAAATTGCCGTCGAGACGACGGATGATTTCTCGTTCTCCGCCTTGTTCAACAATTCCCGCGCCGCTTCAGCGACGACAGGGTGGGTCAACGGCCGGTCCCGCGATCCCAGATGGTTCGCCTCCAGCATCCGCTCCAGTGTCTCATCGATCGGCCGCGCCGGGTCCGACAGCAGAGTCGCCACGCCTGCGAGCGACTTGTCATCCTCGCAATAGAGAACATGCAGGATCGCTCCCACGAGAAGCGAATGCGCCGTCTTGTCCCAGTGATTACGCCGCTCCAGCGAACCTTCAGGGTCGACCAGGATATCAGCCACATTCTGTGCATCGCGCACCTCATGCGCGCCAAGCCGTACTTCCAGCAGGGGATTGAACCGCGAGCTGGCAAGATCGGTTGGATCAAACCGGATGCAGCGCGAAAAGCAGGCCCGCCATTTGGAGGTCAGGGACCAGTTCTCCCCCTTGATGTCATGAATGATTGCATTGCCGGTCCAAGAAAGGAGGGTAGGGACCACCAGCCCCACACCCTTGCCGGACCTCGTCGGCGCAAAAGCCATGACGTGTTCTGCGCCCGCATGCCGGAGGTAGCGTCCCCTGAACCGCCCCAGTACAATGCCTGTCACGCCAAACAAGCCCGCCTTGTCAACATCGCGCGCCGAGGACCACCGCGCCGACCCGTAAGTTGTCGCATTCTTCTCCCGCCGCGCCCGCCACAAGGATGCAATGACCGCCATCACGATCCCGGCAATCCCACCAAGAGAAGCAATCACACCCGCCCGTGCAAACACGTTCGGCGCATAGGCATCATAGGCATACCACCACTGGAACAGGCGCCACGGCTTGTAGACAGGCTGCCTACCCACCTCAAACCACGGAGCCCCCAAGCGCGGCTGGTAGTCCAGAACCCCCGCCACCCACTGCGTCGCAACCCACACCGAGCAGGTAATCAGGAAAAGTGTCAGCAAAAACTGGCCGAGAAGGAATTTTGTTGGAGTCATAATAATTACGCTATCAAGCTGGACCATTCATGGTGGCTTGAAAGTGCAATGAAAGGTATAGGAGACACCGGGATGCTCGTAGAGTTTGCCGGATCTTCTTTTTGAACTGGCGGACGGACAGAGAAGTGATTTTTTCCCTCCCCACAAACCATTGATGAAGGAGACAATATCCTGCTTGCGACTCCAGGCGGACACATGCAATCTAACCAGATGTTGAAAATTGCACTATCAAAAATGGACTGCGAGGTTGCTGATGAGGTCATCCATCGCGTCGGCGTATTAAGACCAGGCGCCGAGATCAGTTTAGTCGGTGCCGACCTGCTGGTGATACTGCCAGAAGGCGATGATACCGCATCGATCAGTCAGCTGATCCATGATCAGTTTTTGCAATGTCGGCATGCCTCTCAAATAGCGGCTCTGCGCGCTGATCTATACGCCCGGCTATTGAAATGAGTGAGGTGCTTCCCCTTCGGTTCCGCAGGTTGGATTCAGACACTCTGCTTTTCGCTGACGAAGCTGGGCGCTTTTTTACAGGCGATCCTGATCTTGCAATTCGACTGGTTGAGGGTCGTCTTTCTGAAAGAGACAAAGATTATCTGAAAAGTCGCGGAATGGTAATTGACTGCGAAGACGTCAATGAAACTGCGTTCCTGCACACGCTTGCACGGCGTATGGAGCCGCCAGCCGAGCTTTCCTATGTCATTCTGGTGCCCACACTGCGGTGTGACTTGTCGTGCGCCTATTGCCAGGTTTCGCGCGCGGCGAAGAACGCCAGTGGCTATGATTGGGATGAGACAACTCTGGCATCTGCAATCGATTACCTGGATAAGAACGGCGGCAAGACAATTCAAATCGAATTCCAAGGTGGCGAGCCGTCACTTCGAATGGACCTGATCGAACGGGTCGCGCAGTTTGCAAGACAACGTTTTGAGAAGCCGAGATTTGTCATTTGCACAAACCTGTCCAACTTGGACAATGACTTGCGGGCCTTCATCGAGCAGGAAGATGTCTCGATCAGCACGTCTTTGGACGGACCAATCTGGCTGCACCAAAAGCAACGCACTGAAACGGAACTGATCACGAATGCCTTCCTCAGAAATCTTCGCGAGGCTTGTCGATTGGCACCGGGACGCGTGCACGCGCTACCTACGCTCGATGTCGATGCTCTGCCTTCCCCAAATGAACTGTTAGATGCATTTGATGAGTTCGGATTGAGGTCCATCTATCTGCGGCCGGTGACCTATCATGGTTTTGCGCGCAAGCGACACCCGACATCGGTGGCATATGATCCGCGGTGGGCTGCTTTTTATGAGAGGGTGATTGAGGAAATCATCAACCGCAACCAGGATGCCAAGGACGAACCTTGGGAAGAATTCTACTTGTCGCATTTGTTGAAGCGATTGTTGCGGCCCGGTGAAAATAGTCATGCAGATCTGCGTTCGCCGAACTGGCTGGCGTATGATCATCAGGTCATAGACTTTAACGGTCAGATTTATCCGACGGACGAAGCCCGTATGCTGGCGCGTTCCGGACTAATTGATTTGTCAGTGGGCCATGTGAACAGCGGCATCGATGATGAGCGGCGTCGTTCTCTGCAGAGCAACGCTTTCAACGCGTTCGATCCGTGGTGTTCGCGATGTCCATACCAGGCTGCATGCGGAATTGATCCGATAGATGATATTGCCAGACATGGTTTTGTCGGAGCGCCGAAGCCCTCAACCACATTTTGTCAACGCCATCTCCACCTCTTTGATTTGGCTATGAAGCTGTTGAATTCTCCGGACAGCGCCGTTCGGGGATCACTTTCAAAGTGGTTGAGTTTGCCCGCCAGCGTAGATCTGGGGAGGCGCTACGTATGATACCATTGACGTTGAAGGCAGAGTTTGAACCCACTCAGAACGAACCGTTTGTTGTTAGGCTCGGCGATGACAGTGTGTTGGGCGGAGCGACCATCGCCGGGGAGCTCGATGGATCAATCTATTTCCAATACCAAGGTCGTACTTTCTCGGTGGAGTGTGCAACAGACCAGTCTTTGGTCGGAGATGTCGTGTTCGCCAACCCGGTCAACGAGACGGTGAACAGGTGGCTGAGAAGCGGCGCCAAGCACAATACGCTGCTAGTGACTGAACGTTGTGACCAATTATGCCAAATGTGTTCACAACCCCCGCGCAAGACGCATGTCGATATGTTTCCGTATCTGGAGGAAGCTTGTCTGCTGGCTGATTTAGGCGCTCAGATTGGATTTTCCGGAGGCGAGCCGTTGCTCTATAAGCAACAACTGTTCGAACTCGTGGAGCGTGTCAGTTCCAAGCGGCCTGATCTCAGTTTTCATATCCTTTCGAACGCTCAGCATTTCACGCCAGACGATATTGGCCGGCTTGCTCACCCAGCCTTCGAGCGTGTTCTCTGGGGCATACCTCTCTATAGTTCACACCCCGCCCTGCACGATGATATCGTCGTTAAGGAGGGCGCGTTTGACCGCCTCCTGCAAAGTCTGTCCATCTTGGCTCGCGCGGGCCAGGCCATCGAGCTGAGAACAGTTATAATGCAGTCGAACTATCAGAAGTTGCCAGACCTGGCCCTGATGATAAGCGATCGTGTGCCATTCGTTTCGCACTGGGCGATTATGCAGCTTGAACGAATAGGGTTTGCCCGCAATCGATGGGACGCGCTTTTTATAGATCACTCGGCAAACCCTGGACCACTGGAGGCTGCAGTAGCGCAGGCATGCGCTCGCGGCGTTGATACAGCCCTTTTCAATATGCCTTATTGTACAGTGGGGCCGGAGCTGAAAGCGTTTCTTCACAACTCTATCTCAGATTGGAAGCAGGCTTGGCCGTCTGACTGCACCGACTGCACAGCCAAATCGCTTTGCGGAGGCTTCTTCGCGTGGCATCCTTCCGTTAAGGACTATGCGCGAGGGGGCGCGATTAGATGAACCGCACTCGAAAATTCTTCGTGCAGTCACTTGCTGCGGCTGGTTTCGTTCTTCCTCAAAGTCAGGCCGCAACTCCGCCAGCTGACCCGGGTGCAAATCAGCCCGAGCAAAAAGCCTCTCTGTTTGAAAGGTTCAGGCTGCAGCACGAATACTCGCTTGCAGGACATCGATCTCATTCTTCACACCGGTCTCACAGTTCACATCGTTCAAGTTCGGGGGGCAGTAGGTACACGCCAAGCTACTCGCCACCCCCGCCGCCTCCACCCCCGCCGCCGAGTAGATCCAATAGTACGCCGCCAGCGTCCGTATTGCCTGACACTTCGAGTTCGCCCAAGACGCTTCCCGGGAATTCGGCAAAATTTACCGAGCTCGTCAGGCGGGTACAAGCCGGTCTATATGCGCGCGGCTATTACAGCGGTGCTCTTGATGGAATCGTTGGCCCTGAAACGCGCTCGGCCATTATGAAATTTGAAATGGACAATGGTCTGTCATTGACTGGAACAGTATCAAAAGAGGTGCTTGATGCGCTGGGCATTCAAGCAAAATAGGCTTCTTTTTGTTGGTGCTTTTCTGTTGGGAGTTGCAGCGGGAGTCTTGGCATTGCCCGCGTGGCGTTGGTCAATCATCCAACTAAATCAAACCAAGTATAGTGAACTGACATATCGCTGCGATAGTGCGATGAGAGCCCACTATCAGGCCAAGGCTCAGCTACAATCCGAAGCCGAGCCTAGTGATGTTGAGCGGCTGCGCCAAACCGAACTCGGCCTAATTGACTGCCAGGACTATGACATCCTCCAAAAGAACTTGCTGATCCTGGGGCTGCGTGAAAGCGAACTCGGTTTGATGCGGCTGAAAGCCATTGAGGCTGATGCGGATGGCCTACTGGACGTGGTGGACGCACATGAAATTCGCGACTAGAGCCTCAGTTATTGCTTCCATCTGTCTGGTGGCCTCCATGCTCGCGTGGGCCTCTCCGTTGCGGGAGCAAGCCTTGCGCGATGCGGCCATCAGAGCCGGACTGCTGCCGCTCTCGGAGATCCAAGTCGAAACCGATCAGAAGATGACCGATATCGGAGAAACGCTGTTTTCGTCCACGCTCCTGAGCTTTAACGGCGACACGTCCTGCCAGACTTGCCATCTCGACGTCTTCGCTTCAGCAGATGGACTGCCCAACGCAGTGGGGACTGGGGGGCAGGGCGAAGGACGTGATCGCATAATGGGCGGCGGAGATATCGTACCGCGCAATACGCTGGCTCTTTGGGGCAGGGGATCGAAAGGGTTTGATACATTCTTCTGGGACGGAAAGGTCCAATTGTCAGAGGAGGGAGTCTTTAGTCAGTTCGGCCCGGCGGCTCCGTCAGAAGATCCTCTGCTGGTGGCTGTCCACCTTCCCTTTGTCGAGATCCGGGAAATGGTCGTTCGTGATGAAGAGGTCCAACGCGGCTTTGAGGCAGAAGATGTGTCTGCTGCAGACCGTATCTATGATGTCTTGATCAGCCGGGTTCAGGAAGACACAGAGCTCGGCCCGCAGCTCGCCTCCGCCGCAAATGTTGATATCGTTGATTTAGAATTCGAACACGTCGCCACTGCGATCGCGGCATTCATACGTACAAAGTTTGCTGTGAGAGAGACGCGATTTCACGATTTTATCTTTGAAAGTGGTTCGTTGACTGAAAATGAGGTCGCCGGCGGATTGCTTTTTTACGGAAAAGGCCGCTGCGCTTCTTGCCACTCCGGTCCGCTCCTCAGCGATCTTGAATTCCACGCCATCCCGTTTGTCCAGACAGGCTTTGGAAAGAATGGTTTTGGTGTGGACTATGGCCGCTTCAACGTGACCCGTAATACCGCCGATCTCTACAAGTTTCGCACACCACCCCTCATCAATGTAACACGTACGGGGCCCTGGACCCATTCCGGAGCGATTCCGGACTTGAGCGAGACAATCCGTAAGCACGTCGATCCGCTATCGGGCTACGATGGATTCAAGCGGACAGCTCGACAAAGGCGAGAAGACCTAGCGCGCCTGGCTGTCTCGCTTCAGAGCGATGACATTCCGGAACCACTCTCCGATAGTGAGATCAAAGACATCGTCGCGTTCCTCAAATCAGTGGAAACTGTCGAAGCCCCGGATTAATTGACAGCCTAAAGTAGACAAGCAGCGCGAACAACTTGCGTCATTCTCAATTCAAAACCACACGAATGTCCGCTCCATGCCGAAAGCAGCCGAAACGAGCATGACTCCAAGTTCCTATTAGAAGACATAACGAGATCGCTGTTTGACCCCGTTAGAAGACGTCAGCCGCAGGAAAGGAAACTCCTCAAAATGCGATATATGGGATGCAGAAACATTTGAGACACAAGATGTGGTAGTTATTACCTATATGAGATGCGGACATTTTGCTTTTAAAACTAAGAGACGTCGCGCCTTAGAAAAGGAAATCCAATCATATGCAAATAGATTTCATTGAGGTCAGCAATTACAGAAAGCTACTCGCTGCGCGGATAGATATTGCCAAGACGCAGACCTTGTTTGTTGGCGCCAATAATAGTGGAAAGACTTCCGCCATGGTCGCGCTGCGCCAATTCTTGAAAGACCGCGGCGGTTTCACAACAAAGGACATTACAGCTTTGAACTGGGCAAAGTTGGAAGCGCTTGCGGAAAGTTGGATGGTGCTCGGGGAAGAAGAGGCCCCTGATGCTGAGGCGTTCAATCGGCTCATGCCGACGCTCGATGTGTGGATTACAGCGGCCGATCACGAACTGCACCACGTGGCGCATCTAATACCGAGCCTCGACTGGACGAGCGGCCAGCTTGGGGTGCGTCTCAGGCTCGAAGCGTCAAATTTCGAGGCACTTGTGGCCGATTTTCGAGAGGCAAAGTCTGCTGCCGACGCCCACATTCAAAAGTATGCCAAGGAAAACGTCGCTCCGGCGAAAGACTTCTCGCTCTGGCCAAAATCCTTTGCCGATTATCTTGACCGGCGGTTTTCCCAAACGCGGCAGGCATATCTTCTTGATCCTGCGAAAGTCGCCGCGCCATGCGGGGTTCATCGCGCACAGCCGCAAGACCTGCCGCCAGACCCAGTCCCGCTGGACAGGGACCCTTTCGACGGGCTCATCCATATGCGTGAGATTGCGGCGCAGCGAGGTTTTGCCGATGCGACGGACGCGGCGCGCAATGATGGGGAAGAAAAGGAAATCGCAAGCCCCGGGGGATCGCGTCATCGGCTGTCGAGCCAATTGCAGGCTTACTATCGGCGACATCTCGACCCCAACAAAGCCCCCACAGAGGAAGATGTGTCCGCGCTCGGCGCATTCCATACCGCCCAGTCGACCTTTGATGAGCGATTGGAAAAAGGCTTCAGCGCAGCAAAGACCGAGTTGGAATCACTCGGCTATCCGGGCATGTCCAATCCGAAACTGTCCATCTCCACACGGATCAAGCCGACCGATGGCCTCAACCATCCGTCCGCGGTGCAGTATGATATTGGCGGGGACGGCGACGCGATCCGGTTGCCCGAAGACTATAGCGGGCTTGGCTTCCAGAACCTGATTTCCATGGTGTTCCGGCTCATGCGTTTCCGCGATGAGTGGATGCGGGTGGGCAAGCTGTCAGCCTCATCGGGTGGAGACAGCGACGCCGCCATTGAACCCTTGCAACTGATCCTAGTGGAAGAGCCGGAGGCTCATCTGCATGCCCAGGTCCAGCAGGTCTTTATTCGCAAGGCTTATGACGTTTTGCGCAACCATGGCTTGCTCGGGAAAGGGACAGATTTTCAAACTCAGCTGATTGTCAGCACCCATTCCAGTCACGTGGCCCATGAGGTCGATTTTGCAAATCTGCGCTATTTCAAAAGACGGCCCGCAGAGACAGGCGGCGTGCCCACTTCGGTGGTCGCCAATCTGACCAGCCTGTTTGGCGACAATGATGAGACGACCCGGTTTGTGCGTCGCTATTTGAAGACCACTCATTGTGATCTATTTTTCGCCGATGGCGTCATCCTGCTAGAGGGCGCGGCCGAGCGTATACTCGTCCCGCATTTCATCCGCCATCACCACCACGAATTAGCCGCGCGCTATATCTCGCTATTGGAGGTAGGCGGCAGCCATGCGCACCGGCTGAAACCCCTGATCGATGTCCTATCCATTCCAACACTGATCGTCTCAGATCTTGATGCGATGGACCCGTCTAACCAGAACAGACCTGCTCGACCGGAAATGGGCAAGGGCTATGAGACGGGAAACACGGTCATCAAAACATGGGTGCCCGCCAAAATCGACGTGGATGATTTGCTGCAAGAGGCTGCGGTTCCTGAAAAAGCCGGAACCGGTTTCGGGGTTGTGGGTGTCGTCTACCAGCGCGCAATCGACGTGACGTATCCTGACGGCACAGCGCAAAAAACCATTATCCCAAGCACTTTTGAGGACGCACTCGCCTTATCAAATCCATCGCTCATTGGGGCTTTGAAGGGCGAGGCCATGACCAACAAGTTTGCGAAAATGGTCACGGACGGGACGGATGCAGATGCGATCGCTCAAGGTCTTTATGACCGATTACGGGACCGTCCGCAAAAGGCCGCCTTTGCCCTCGATGTTCTGTCTAGCGATCAATTCGAGAAGTTTGCGCCGCCGACTTACATTAGCGACGGCCTCAAATGGCTCGAAGGTCAACTCAAGCAATCTGCGGCGAGTCCCCTATGACCGGCGCACGGACCAAAAACGACGACACGTTCGACGCTGGCGCCGATGAAGTCGTGCAGGCCTGTTTATCCTTAGAAGCACCCAAAAGCTTTTTTCTCTACGCTGGCGCGGGTTCCGGCAAAACCCGCTCGCTAAAGGACGCTTTGGAAGAGATACTAAAAACAGTGGGACCAGAACTTGCTCGCCATAGGCGGCAAGTGGGTGTGATCACCTTCACCAATGCCGCGCGAGATGAGATTTTGCGCCGGGTGTCCCATGCACCGATTTTTCACGTGGCGACGATCCATAGCTTTGCTTGGACTCTGATTGAAGGGCGTACAGGAGATATACGCGCCTGGCTTTTGGCGAAGATCCCAGACGACTTAGCGGAAAAAAAAGACAAGCTCACACGCGCCAGAACCGACAATTCCAAAGCCAATTATTCCAGGGACATTGCCGGTCTCGAAGCCAGGTTCACGGCGCTCAAGGCAGTGCGCAAATTCACCTACAATCCCAATGGCGACAATATCGGCACGGATGCGCTGTCCCATGATGAAGTGATCAAAATGGCATCGGCCTTTCTCATGTCCAAAGAGGCGCTGCAGAGAATCGTTCTGGCCCGCTATCCATTCTTGCTGATCGATGAGAGCCAAGACACGATGAAGGAGTTGATGGACGCGCTTCTTGTGTTCGAAGGCTTGTATCGGGACCGGTTCGCGCTCGGTCTCTTCGGCGACACGATGCAGCGGATTTATCCGCAAGGGAAACCCGATCTGGCCGCCGCGATCCCGGAGACCTGGGCGCGGCCAGAAAAGCAGATGAACCATCGCAGCCGAGAACGGATCATTCGTCTTGCTAATGCGGTGAGGCAAGAGACAGATGGAGGGTCTCAAAGGGCTCGGGCCGACAAAGAAGGTGGTTATGCGATCGCCTACATTTTGCCCGCTTCGACGCCGGACAAGCTCACTGCCGAGATGGCAATCTGCGCGGATATGGCGGATCGAACCGGCGATGCGGATTGGACTGATCCAGAGACGGTCAAGAAACTGACGGTCGAACGCCATATGGCGGCGGAACGATTGGGGTTCGCCCCGCTGTTTGCGGCCATTGATCCTGTGACGGAACTTAAGACCGGGTTCAAGGATGGCACGCTCGGACCGCTTCGTTTGTTCACCGAGCGCATATTGCCCCTGGTCGAGGCCCAGAACGCCGGTAACCAATTTGCCGCCATGGCCATTTTGCGCGCCCATAGCCCCTTGCTGGATAAGTCTGAACTTCAAGGGACGAAGCCCACGGCGCAGGCGACCATGACGGCGGTCCGCGACGCGGTTACGAGTTTAATGAGCTGCTTCAAATCCGGCACCGACCCATGCTGCGGCGAACTCTTGTCAGCGGTCGCTGAGAAAAAGCTGTTCGCTGTACCCGATGCGCTGACCAAAGCGCTTGCGCTCGGTCGGCTCGCAGAGGACGAGAACGATGATGATGCTCGGAGTGCTGCGTGGCGGCGCTTTCTCACCGTCCAGTTTTCAGAAATCTCGATCTATAGACAGTATGCGGCCGATGAGACTAGGTTCGGCACCCATCAAGGCGTGAAGGGGCTTGAGTTTCCCCGCGTCATGGTGATCGCAGATGACAATGATCTGCGGTTCAAAGGCGCTGCGTCCTACGAGAAACTCTTTGGCGCCAAGCCCGCGTCAGCGAATGACAAGAAGAATGCTGCCGAAGGAAAAGACACGGCCTTCGATCGCACGCGGCGATTGCTCTATGTGACCTGCACGCGCGCCGAGGAGAGCTTGGCACTGGTAATCTATTCGGATGACCCAGCTGCCGTGCGGCAAACCCTGATCGACAAGAAGTGGTTCACCACCGAGGAAGTCGACACCGACATAAACTGAGGGTTTGCGAGGGCTCTTTTACGATTGTGACCGATGTCTCACCGCCGAGTTTACATCCCGCGCGCTGAAAAAGGGGGGAGCGTGCAGCCGATCCGTCGACTGCATTAAGGACTGCCATGGTCTCTTTTTGTCTCCTTTTGCGCCCAGAGCAGTAGTCCGCGAACGACCCGCCATTACACGCACGGCGAGAAGATTTCCCAAAATGATTGCCATTGAATCTAGTGTGGCCACGCCCTACTCCAGTGTCATGCTAACAAATTTCGATGCATATCGATGGGAATTCACCATCAGCCATGATTTCATGATGCTTGAATCGTTCTCAAGGGATGTCAGCCATTTAGATGTCTGCGTTCTTATCGAGGAAGAGGATAGTCGACCTCCTGAGTTTACAGTGTCGTCGCGGCATCTGGACACCATTACTGATGAGCGCCAGGTTGTAAGTCGAATGCAGGCCCTTCTGAGATTGTTTCATGGTGCGCTCAGCATCAAAGCATCAGATCTCGCGCCTTTTCGAGTGACGGCCCTTTATGATGTTGCGACCGGACATCATGTCACCGGAGACATGCACGAAACTTATTCAACTGACTATTTTGATCAGGACCTGGTCTCATCGCAGCGGAAACTTGAGTACTTAGAACAGGCAAATGGTTCCTCTATTGGATTATGGATATATGTCGCTCGACACGACGAAATAACTCGTTCTGTGCTTAATTTTGTGGGCACCAACGGTCTGAGTTGGGTCACGTTGTACGCACTTTTGGAGTTCTGCAAATCAGCCGGTTGGAGCGATAATAAGATCGCTTCGACAGGAGCGTTGCAGCCAGGACAAACCGGTTGGAGAAAATTATTTGGTCAAACCTCAAACTCATTTGAGGTTCTAGGTCCGCTCTCTCGTCATGGTCCAGGTGCCGCTTCGGCGCCGGAAAAACCAATGACACATGCCAAAGCGGTTGAGCACGTTCGTAAGTGCACGATTGAACTTCTAAAGGAGCGGGCGCGTATTCTGGCAACGCAGATGAAAGCCGAATAGCTTGATAATTTCACTAAGTTTTCCAGCCTTCGATCAAAATCCCAGAGGCGGCTCGAGAACAGGCGGAGTACTAGTGGTTAATTTCCTTTCGTCTGCTTTTGCGACCTTAGGAGCCGATAGACCTGCTTCGTTTTAATGCCCACTGAATTGTCCGCCCTGACCGATTAAGCGTCACATCGCGTCCTCTCCAGTTCACCTGCCGCTCTGATGTCCGCACGATCGCAAATCCATTCTTACCTTCGATCACCGCAAACCGTCCCTGAGCCAGCTCAATGTCGCGCGCGTACCGTCCCTTAAATTGCTCTCCCTGCTGCAGCGCTTGATACGACAACCCTGAACGTTCTGCCTCACGCCCAATTGCCGCCTCCAATTCCCCACGACGTAGATCTGCAGCGCTGTCCGGTGCAATGCGACCATCTTGATCAAGCACGTAACCTTCTTGCTGCAACCAGGCTCGACGCGCCTGAGCTGCCGCATTCAACTCAGTCGCCAATGCTCCTCGCGCCCCATCCGCGACGCTCGGCTCCATCCTGTCCAGCCAGGTTTCAGCATGTCGCTCCACAAGTACCTCAATCGGCAACCAGGATCGAACATTGACCGCGAACATCTGTCGTTTCGCATCTGCATTTGAAGCAAGTCGCTCAAAGTCGGCCGATATTCTCCAGTTCCCATCCGGATTTCGTTCGACAATGCCCAGGCGCCGGAGCGCTTCTAGCCGCCGCTTGTGAGCCAGTCTAAATGCCGGAGAGCTCGCCGGGTCCACAGCCTCATGAAGTTCTTCCGAATACACTCCGCCATTGCGTTCTGCGATCGCCGCAATCGTTCGGTCCGCCGGCTTCGGCTCAATCGCTTTCCGACAGACAGACACAATCCCACCAACCTTCGGCAATTGAAGCGTTTCCTGCTCGGTCAACTCAACTGACCAGACGCGACCATCCAGCCCTTCGATCAGAGCCGTTTTCCCGTTCCGCAATTCATCACCGGGCAAGGTGGCAGAGAGCCGTCCGAGGATTTCGCCAGCTCCGCCAAGATCACGGGGCAGGGCATGTAGGTTCGAGGCATCGAGTTTCCTGTCTTCAATATTCGAAAGCGACCGGATGATATCGCCGCGC
Source organism: uncultured Parasphingopyxis sp. (assembly GCA_905479515.1). The sequence goes on along the minus strand of CAJQMX010000025.1, from coordinate 40,382 downwards.
CGCCCGAGCGCCCGGAGTTCATCCTGCCAGCCTGACTTCATCGTCCAGCCACTCCGGTCTCGGCTGGTTAGGTCAAGTGTCTCCAGGAACCGTAAACGCCGCCGCAGAACCTGCGCATCAAACCGAGAGATGGTCCGCGTGTCGCGCTCGAGCGTGACACGTCCATCGCTCGCGGTCCGCGCGATGTCATGATCAATCGCCGTCAGCGCCTCGCGTTCGGCTTCCTTCGAGCGCGCCGCTGCCATTTCCCGCAAGCGTCGCTGACCAAGCTCCAGTGTCACCAGTTCCTGCGCACGCGTTCGGAACCCATGCGTGATGTATTTGCGGTCAATCAGCAGCTCGCCGTTCCGCGTGTTGCCACCCCTGATGACAATATGCACATGAGGTTGGGCCGTGTCGTGATGATTGGCGGCAACCCAGTCGAGGCGAACGCCTAGATCCTGCTCAACCTTCGCCATGAACTCTCGCGTGAACCGGGTGAGATCCTTCATCTGCTCGGCGTCTTCCGCAGAGACGATCAGACGGAACTGCCTGCTGTCATCCGAAGCGCGTTCATTGAACGCTTTCCCATCGGCCTCCTCACGGCTCCGGTCATAGAGTTTTCCGCGCTCGCCATCACGGCCGGCCCCATCCCTGCGGATATAGGCAACATGCTTGCCGAAACTCGCGGCACCGGTCGGCCCCGAACGCGCGATATGGACTTTCACAATCACCCGCCGGGCGCGCTGGTTTGACCAGTGCCGGACAAGCGCGGCTTGCGCTTTGCCGCGTCCCTTGTTGCGCAGAGTGCCTGGCTTCAGCGACTTGCGACCTTTGTTGCCAAGCCGGCCCATGCTCACGACCCGATTCAGGCGCTTCAGCTGGGTCTTCGCTTTTCCCTGCGACCTGATCCGCCCAAGCTTCGGAACGAAGTCGAAATCGTCACTCAAGGGTCTGGACGCTCAGGCGATCCTAAATCCATACACGTGCCCTCCGGCCTCGTGTCACATGGAAAAAGATGTGCAGACAATGGGTTAGGCGTCGCTGTGGGACAGCCCCTTAATCTTGCCCTCACTAACCCCGGCCTTCCTGTCAAGCCAGTTTCGGCCATTGAGGGTCGCATTTGATCCTGTTTCAACATGATACTTCCTTTCAATTGTTCGCGGTACTGACGGCCCATGCACTACTTCGTGCTGAAGCGCTTAAGGCTTCGCACATGCTCTGGTTCGATGGGGCGGACGTCCTCGAAGCACTCACAGCGCACTATTCTGGAAGCCTGTTTGATGGACTTCCTGTGCAGGCAAGATAGCGGGATCATCCAACCCGCGGCCCGTCAGGGTCGCCTCCGCCGAAGCGGATTCGGGTGTCGGTTTAAGAGGTCATGGAGGGCCTCCTGGCGTCATATTTTGGGTCCACATCCGTCAGATTGCGCGCGCTTTCAGATCGGCATTGGAGGGCATGAAGGTGCTGCCTTCGAGCCACATCCGATGCAGGATGACGGACAGTTTTCTGGCGAGTGCGACAGCCGCGCGCCGATGGCCAAGCCGCTTCTGCAGGCGCATGCCCCAGGCTTTCAGCACTGACCAGGTTCGCACATTCGACAGGATCGAGTTGCCAGCCTCGACAAGGAGCCAGCGGGTCTCCGGATCGCCGCATTTTGATATCCGGCTATTGTAATCGACTGTCCCTGACTGGAAGCGTTTCGGTGTCAGGCCAAGGTGCGCCCCAACCGTTTTTGACCGCCTGAACCGCCCTGGGTCGTCGATGCAGGATTTGAAGGACAAGGCGGTGACCGGACCGACGCCCGGCACTGTCATGAAGCGCAGACAGACCTCATCTTCGCGGGCAATCTGCATCACCAGCCGATGGCATTTCTGGAACTCTTCATACAATGTGCGGCGCGCATGGAGCATGCATTCGGTCATGTCCTGCAAGACCGGATCTTCTTCGCTCAGGCGTTCGCGCAGATATTCCTCGAACCGCCCGCGTGTTGTCCGCGTCATCTTCACGCCGAAGACTTTGAGCGTGCCTCTGATCGCATTCTCGATGTCGAGAAACTTGCGTTTCAGCATACGGCGGTTGGCAAGCAGAACCCGGATGCGATGGCTGTCATCGCTCTTCACATGGACCTGCCTGAACCAGCCGGTCCGCATCATCTGGGCGAGACCACGCGCGTCATTCCGATCGGTCTTGTTGCGCATCGCACTGAGCGCGCCTGCCATGTGCCTGGCTTCGACAATGATCGCTGGAAGCCCGTGCGTTGTGAGCTCGTTGCTCAGCCAGGGCGACAGCGAACTGGCTTCAAATCCGACCCGCTTCAGCCCCTCGCCGAACCGCTGGAGCACCGGCACGATTGCCTCAGGCTCCGTCGGAACACGCGCTTCCTTGAGTGTCTTTCCATTGCTGTCGACGACGCAGACATGCGTCTCCTCCAGCGAAATATCCAAACCTGCAAATACGATCATAGCTGTCTCCCTTCGTGAAAACCGCCATCATACCCGATGCCATCGAGACCGGACTCGCGGCAGGGTGCGGGCGGGGTTACGACAGCACTCCGGGACACTGATGCCTCTCCCGACACGCTTTCCAACGCTTTGACGCCCGCCTGATATTCAGCCGGCCGTTTGCCATAGGTCCATATGGGCCTTGCGACACCCAGGATGCGCGCGCGATCCTGCACCCCGAAGTATCGTCCATCCACGGAACGGGGATGGTCGTTGAGCAGAAAGACCTCGTCAGATCGAAGCGTCTGGCATCCTTGCCAGGCGGGCAGGGGGCTGCCGGACCCTGTTGTTTCAAGGGCGTCAGCGACGTGCAATTCGTTGATGAATACCTGCACCCCGCACCGGCAAATCCCGTCGCCTTCAAGGCCTGCAATATGCTTCAAGAGTGGCCAGTCCGAACCGAGAATTCCCTCCTGATAGAGCCATCGTCGGACCTCGTCTGACGGCTCAAACGCCACCAGATCACCCTTCGAAACAGACGCCGAGCGGTCGATACAATAGAGCCCGTTGGGCACACTTTCAGTCCGGTTCCAGACAAAATCCGAGCGATCGATCAAGCTCGCCGCGAGTGTCAAACTCAACCCGCATCCCATGACGAGGAGCGGGGTTCTACGAGTCATCGCGCATCCCCGTGCCCATGAACCGGCGGCCATTTGTGTAGGCAATAATGTCCTTGCCGCGATACCAGACCTTAGCGCCGATCTTGTGATAGACCGGGCCTGTTCCGAGCGAGCGCATATTGATCAGCGTCTTGGGTTTGAGGCCGAGATGATCGGCGGTTTCATCCGTGTTCAACCATTCGGTTGGTACCGGGAGATTAGGTTTCGGGCGCAGGCTTTCATCCTGGTTGTGTTGTTCTGTCATGGCTCTATCTGTCCTTTCCTCTACGCTATTGAACCGCTGACAGACTGACAGCTCATCCTCAGATTAAGAGTGTCGAACCGGCCCGGGGCGCTCGCGACACCCCTGAAGAAAATTCAAAAACCTGTACAAATTCAACGTGCTGATTGAGTTATCAGCAGCGATTTCCGGGACATTCAGGCAGCAGAAAACCGCCCCGGAGATCTCTCCGGAGCGGCTCAGTGACGATGTGATCCGGCCCTAGTCCCGGGCGTTCCAGAGGATCACGTGCCGGCCTTTCTGGCCCTTGACCGGGGCGAGGTTGGCGAAGATCCGGCGTGGTCCGATCTGCGGGTCTGCGAGGGTGAGCGAGACATAATCGCGTCCCGATGCCTTCGACTTACGCATCCAGCCGCCGCCGATTTCGGTCGAGGTTTCACCGGCATAGATGCGGTAGTCCGGCTGTCCTTCTTCGGCCTTTTCCGCATTCTTTTCGATGCGGATTGCGGCTGAGAGGTTCATCATTGCGAGGGTGCCTTCAAAACCGGACTTGGTTTCACTGACATATCCGAGAGCGTTTGCCATGGGGGTCTCCTTTTCGTTCCTTGGCTTTGTCTCCGGGGACCCCTTGTCCCCGTCGACGCCGGACCGCCCGGATGGCAGGCGGATGGCCAGAACCCGTCAGGGGCGCAGCGTAGCGGAGCACCGGCCCGAAGAAGAAATCTGCTTCGCGGTGAATGCGGGAAAGCGAAGAGGAAATTTCTTCGCATGGGCCGGTTTCAGGGCCAGACGGTCGCCGTCCAGGTCATCGAGGCATAGACGGGAACAAGGGGTCTGGGACGGAATGTGAAGGAACAGATGAGACGCGATTTCGAACGCACAGGCATGTCGGTGAAAGCTTCAAGACGCGCGATTTTTTGCAAGGTATTTCCAACGTGCAGAACCTCAACTTCAGCAGCCTCCACATCCCGGAAACGCGAAAGCCGCCCAGTGCCAGGCACCGGACAGCTCGCTTGCCGTTGAACAGGAGACGGACGTTCAGGCGGCGTCTGGCTGGGACATGGTCGCCATTTCGGGGCTATCTGTCTCGCTCGGCTCGAACAGGCCTGCGACCCGTGCCCAGGCATCGGCGGGTGGTGACCCCGCCCCTTCGACAAGGCGTCTCGGTGGCAACTGCATCCAGCCCGGCCGCCAGCCGGGATTGGCTGCGCAGCCCTCTCCGCTGATCCGGTTCACAAGTATTTGCTTCTGCGCTTTTCCGGTGTCCATGCTGCAGCTGGCAGCCAGCGAGTCCGTGGCAATATCGGCCACCATGGCATTGATCGCCCGCTTGTCGCGGGTGAGGTCAAAGAAGGCCGGATCGGGTGCCCAGCCTGCGGACAGGTCGGTCGCGCAGACATGCAGCACCGCCTCGACAATGCTGTTTCCAGCCTCAAGCGTGCGCGCCATGACGCTGGCGAGAACCTGCAACACTTCCTCATCCGACATGGCCAGCAAGGTGGAAAACAGTTCGCAGAGGCGGTAGTCGTCGCCATTCCGGCGAAGCGCTGGATGGGTGTTCAGGGCTTCGAACAATGCATCGGCTTTGGCGACAGCCTCGCTCACAGCCGCGATCGATTCGGACGCTTCGACACTGGCCTGTGTCTCTTCTTTCCGGGCGCGCAACTCATGGGGCCGGACATCCCAGAGGGTGCTTCCGGCCATGGCATGCGCGACCATCAGGCGAAGCGCAATGGCGGGGGCACTGGCAAGGCTTGCCTGCGCCGCCGCATGGCGGTGGAGCAGGATATAGTCTGCCAAAGGGCCGGACATTTCCGGGCGGACGGAAGCGGGCACCGCATCCCTTTCACCCTTCGCTGCGCGCTCCCTTTTCTTCGCCTCCGCGCTGGTGATCTGGCCTTCATGGCAGGTCACCGTGCCGTCATGGCGGATTTCAACAAAGACCTTGCCGCCTTTCTTCTTTGCGCACTGGACATGGTCCCAGCGGTGGAAATAAGCGCCGCGCTCAAGGCAGACCACATCGCGCCAGCCATCGGCCAGATAGGCCTCGATCTTCGCGGCAACCGCCGCCGATTGCGCCTTCCAGAACGTCTCGGCATCCGCGAACACGCCCTGCTCGCCGAACAGGTCGGCGGTAATCTGGCCGTCATAACTGTCCAGATCAAAAAGGGCTTTGTCCGTCGTGATCGTGGTGCCGCCCGTGATCCATGCCTTGCAGGACCGGCCCATCGGGGCGCGCTCGGATTCGCTCTCGAAGAGGCGAAGCCACTCGGCCTGCTGGTCCGGCGTGGCAAGCGTCAGCGCGCGGATCGTTTCGCGGTCAAGCTCGTCCTCGGCGTGGAGCTTGCGGATAGGATCGGCGAGCGAAGCAAGCGCGAGTACACGCCGCACCAGAAGCTCGGTTACGCCGAAGAACGCGGCGATGTCTTCCACCGGTTTGCCTTCCTCATGCAGCCGCTTGAACGCTTCATACTGCTCCATCTCGGTCGCAGGCAGGCGTCCGACATTCTCGATAACGGAGGCGGCAATCGCGCTTGCCGCATCCTTCTCGGTCATGATCGCGCACGGCACCAGCGGGGTTTCGCCCGTCTCCTTGGCGATGTCTTTCAGCGCGAAGAAGCGGCGGCGTCCGGCGATGACGCCATAATACTTGCCCTCGCGGCGCACCAGCAAGGTCTGGCGCAGTCCGCTCTCGCGGATCGACGGCAAGATGTCGGACACGTCCGGTGTCTTGCGGCTGTGGCGCATATTGAGTTTTGAAATCCGTAGCTCGTCCAGCGGGATATGTTTCAGGTCGGGCTGTGCCATGGAGGTCTCCTTTTCTGGCGGGTAAAGTGAGAGACCCAGCGCCCATGCGGGGCCTCTCCAGTTAATCTTGGTGAAGGGGAAGCCATCGCCATCGCGGCTCGGCTCAGGGTCGCTTTCGCCCCAATCGTAATCGCGGATCGTGATGGTGGGCGCGCGGCCCTCGACCCAGATTTCGGCGACCTGGGCCTCGGCAATGACCAGCGTCAGCCGTGGTCGTGGGCCAAGGATTTCAGCGAGGGTCCGGGCCGCGTTCATGTCGCGGCCCATCCCGTGACGGTGTCAGCAAGGCGCTGCGCAGCGGCGCTTGCCGCGTCCAGCGCTTCGGGCAAAAGCTCGTTCGCCACCTCGGCGAGGTAGGCATTGTCGCTGCCGGGATAGTTACACTCGACGCCCCAGAGGCTCGCCGCGTGGGTGTCTAGGTCGATGCCACCGCGGGCGACCGACAAGACAATCCCGCTATAGAACCACTCATCCTTGCGCCACGCCTCCATGACAGCTTCGGCCTCGGCCTGCGCCTTAGCGAAGCGCTGGCGGAACCCGTTTCCGGGACCGATGAATCCCGGATCATTGATGTACAGCGAAGGGCAGAACCCGTCCTGGCGCTGGTCGGGCGCATCCGGGCAATCGTCAAACACGATCCGGGCCGTGACGCTGAAACCCTCGGCTTCGCAGCTGATCGTATCGCCTATGCAGACAAACGTGCCAAACCGCTCGGTAAAGCTCATGATGCCCTCCGAAGTTCGAAGCCCATCTGGTCGCCGAGCGCGCGCAGTTCGCGCGCGTCTGCCTCATCCAGCTGATCACCTGACTGGCGGTAGATCGTTCCTTGCGCGAACCCTTGCGGGGTCTTCACGACATGCGCCCAGCGATAGGGGCCACGGCCATCTTCGCGCGGTCTTGCCTGAAATCTCGCCATGGCGCTCACCGCGTCCAGAAGACGTGAACGTCTTCGAACCCCGTCTCGAACACCATGATGTCGCCGTTCAGCTCCATGTCGCGGGCGAGCGCCGACCAGTCGATATAGTACTCAAGAGCGGCGGGTATTTCAGTGCCCGTATCGCGGTGCAGGGCCTCGGCGAAGTCTGCGCAGCTTGCATAGCTGCCTGCATAGTCGTCGAAAGCGGCCACGGCCTGCTCAAGGTCATCGCCGAAATGGCGATGAACCAGCGCGCCGAGCCTGCCATGTTCGGCAATGAACTCGGCCAGATCGCAGACCGTCGCAAAGCTCGCATATTCCGACAGGTGTGCGCCTTCGAAGCCTTCATAATCATGGATCGCCCATTCCTCGGCATCTGGCAGCGGCGAGTCTGCCAGCATGGCGCGCACCTCGGCCATGATTTTATCGGGCGTGGTGGCGTCTATCCAGCGCCCATGCAGGCAGCCATTATTGTAGGCGGCAAGGCAGGCCACATAGATACGGGGGCGGGTTTCAGATGTGGGTGCAGCGTCTGCCGCAAGGGGGGCTAAGGGCTGGGGTGTGGTCATGGGTCAAATCTCGCTTCCCCGCCCAAATGTCCCTCCCGCATCAAGCGGGGGTGGGCGGCGAGAAGGCCGGCAGGCCGGACCTCCTAGCCGCTGGGGCAAGGCGGGAAGGTAGGACGGCCGTGAAGCTTCAAGACGCTTTCAGACCCGTCGCCTTGCGCCAGGGGCGGGTCCGGGCAGACCGGTCGTCCGCCCACCTCCGTCTGAGAGGAGGACAGTCCTGGACGCCGGGAAGACAGATGCAGGCCAGAGCGCGCCAATAGTGCCGAATCCGGCAAGACATGTGCCCATGAGCCTGCATATCCGCACCTATCGAGATATTGACCGAGACGCTGTCGTGGCGCTGTGGGAAGTGTGCGGGCTTGTACGTCCCTGGAATGATGCTGCGTCAGATATCGCACGTGCCATGCAGACCCGCGAAGCTACGCTCATGGTGGGGATCAAGCAGGATGAATTGATCGGATCTGTCATGGTCGGTCATGACGGACATAGGGGCTGGATCTATTACCTCGCCGTCCATCCAGAGCGCCAAGGCCATGGCCATGGACGCGAAATGATGGCTGAAGCCGAACTCTGGCTCGTCAGCCGGGGCGTGCCCAAAATCCAGCTCATGGTGCGCACGGGAAATGAGACCGCCCGTCAATTCTACGAGACGCTTGGCTATGCGTCCCAGGACGTGACCGTTTTCGGCAAATGGCTCGATAAATCAGAGGAGCATTGATCCTGCGACTTCGCCAGGCATACGAATGCCGAGCAGCCTGCGACCCCTCTGCTTGTCAGTGGGAAGCGCAGGCTGGCGCGATCACCGGCGAGACACCCGCATGCCCCTGGGCTGCCCGACAAGGGCAGTCCAGGGGTCCGGAGACGAGGCGGGCCGCAGGTGGCCTGCCACCTGCGAAACAGCCCCCTCGTGCGAGCGAGGGATGATCGCCAAATCAAGGCCTGACGCCTTATCAGGTCTGTGCTGTGAGAAGATCCCTGTAGCCGCTATCCCGCAGTTCACGGCCACGGGAAAGGGCACGGCGCATTTCGTCCTTCATGGCCCGGCTTGCGCTGCGCCAGGCCTCGTCGACACGGTCCTTGCCGTAAATAATGCAGGCGGTCTCGAAATAGGTGAGGCCGGCTTCATGGGCATCGAGCGCAATGAGCGCATTACGATACGCCAGCGACGTCCGGGTCCAGTCGGGAGAGATGTCATACTCGGCCTTGCCAAGGATGCGCTGCGCCTTGGCGATAACTCTCAGTGTATCATCCAAGGTCGCGACCTGGTCGATGATCAGCTTGATACGCACCGGCTCGACGCTGAGCAGGGAAAGGCCTGAACAGGCAACCTGGACGACATGATCATTGCCGCGGAGCAGGAGATATTCGCGGCCGACGCGGTCGGTCAGGTGCGTAATCTCACAGACAGCTGTCGTCTGCTCGAAAATCTCGTCGGCTTCGCTTGGATGGCGCGGCGTGATCTGGACGGTCAGGGCGCGGGCATAGAGGGCAGGGATCCAGAACACATCGGCGTCATGGCCATTGGCATGCATGTCGGGAAAGAAAACCAGGCCAAACTTTTCCGCATCGACCTGATCGCACAAGGGACGCAAAAGCCGGATGTCGTTGCAGGCGGGCTTTTCAGAGATTTGAGACGGGTCAGATGCGCTGGCCGCCGTCCTGAACTCGGGATTACGCCGCAGAAATTCCCATGCCCAGCGGCTCCGCGACAGCCGGCAGGTATAAGCATAATCGTCCAGTTCAATCCGGACCGAGTGCGTGGCGGCCGTCCTCATCGGGTGACTCCCTCGCAGGCGGGTGCTGCAAAAGGAATGCCACTTTCGACCTCAGGCTAACATCTGCGCGTTCTCGACGGGGCCCAGTAGCGAGGAATAGGCGCCATCCCTGAGCTCCCGTCCACGGGCGAGGGCCCGCTTCATCTCATCTTTCATGGCGCGGCTGGGACTGTCCCAGGCGTCCTTGGCACGGACATCGCCGTAGATGAAGGAGGCGGTTTCGAAGTAGGACTTACCAGCATCGTGGCAATCAAGGGCTACCAGTGCATTGCGGAGCGAAAGTGAGTGGCGGGTCCATTCAGGAATTTCTGTCTCCGATTGTGGATCGTAGACGCGTTGCGCCCGTTGAAGCGTTTTCAGTTTGATCTGAAATTCATCGAGACTGTCGATAATGAAGCTGAGCTTGACCGGCTCGCGGGCAAGCAATGACATGCCCGTGCAGAACACCTGAATAACGCAGCCATTACCCTTCAGCAGGAAATGCTCTCGGCCCGCCATGTCTGTAAAGTGCGTGATCCGGCAGATGCCCACAGTGCGATCGTAGAATTCGCAAGATTCATTCGGACCACTCGGAGAAACCTGCATATAGACACGTCTCGGATAGAGACCTCCCGACCAGAAGGCGTCTGCTTCAAGGCCGCATTCCTCTGGATCTGGAAAGAAGGCCAGCCCCCAGCGCTCGGCTAGCACCTGAGAGGCTCGAGGTCGGACGAGTGTGATCTGATGGCAGGCGGGAGTGAAGCTAAGCTCACTGGCGGAAGAATGAGATGAGTCCTTCAGGAAGTCTGGATTTCGGCGCAAGAGTTCCCAGAAAAGAACAGCACGCAGAGCGGTAATCTTCGGCGAGGCTTTGCCGCCATCCGTCCCTTGCTCAGCAAGGCGGACGGCGCCCGCATCCTTGCAGCCTTTCTGTGCGTCGCCGCGGCCTCGACCCTTTCGGCCCTCGGTCCCGTCGCCCTCAAGCTCCTCATCGACACGCTATCGGGCGCCCGCGCGCCGCCCTCGACGTCCAGCCTTGTCGTCGCGCCGGTTGTCCTGCTCGGCGTCTATGTCGGCGCGCAAGGGTTCAGCCGCCTCGCCGGCGAATTGCGCATGCTGCTTTTCGGCGGGGCCGAACAGTCGATAAGCCGGAAGCTCTTCGCGCACGTGATGGCGCTGCCCTTGCGCTTCCATCTTCAGCGCTCGACCGGCGCGATCGCCCAGACACTGAAGAATGGGCTGCAGGGCTTCCGCATCCGCCTCATCGACATGACGCCCCTCGGAAAGGACCGGCTCGACGCAGTCCTGCCGGGATATTTTCGGATCATCGCCAAAGAGATGGAGGGCTGCCCCCAATGAGGCGTGCAAGTGGCTTAGTCATCGTCTGGCTGACGGTCTGAGAGGAAGGCGGCGAGCACTGCCTCGACAATAAGCGACTTCGAGACTTTTCGGTGGGCGGCTAGCGCGTCCAGTTCCGCTGAGAGCGACGTGTCGAAATAGACGTTGAGACGGTCCTTTTTCATCTGGCCTCCCTCATCTGAAGGAGTTCGCCCGCTTCACGATGATCCGCCCGTCCGGCCTTTCTTCGCCTGCTGATCGAGCGGTACAACGCCTCCCCTGTGCGCGCCGAATTCATCGATCAGAACGACGCGGTTGCGTCCGGTCGTCTTTGCCCGGTAAAGGGCGGCGTCGGCCGCCTCGACAATCTTGACGGGGTCGAGCCCTGGGATCGCTTTTGCACCGCCGATGCTCACGGTGATCGCAATTTCGCTGCCATTGGCCGCGACCGGATGATCCGCGACTTCCTCGCGCAGCCTTTCGGCGAGGTCGCTCGCCGCCGTCATGCTGACGCCCGGCAACAGGACGCAGAATTCCTCACCACCGATGCGATAAATGCCATCGAAGGGACGCAGGCTCGACGTGACGAGCTTCGAGATCGCCCGCAATACATCGTCGCCGGCGGCGTGCCCATAGGTGTCGTTGATGCGCTTGAAGTGATCGACATCGACGAACAGCACTGCGCCCGTCTCGTCTGTTCTTCGCATCCGCGCATGCATCTCGGCGAGCGCTTCGTCAAAGGCGCGCCGGTTTTGCAAGCCTGTCAGACCGTCTATGCGCGCCAGCTCGGACAGTGTCGCTTCCGATTCCTGAATGCGCTTGATCATGCGGTTGAATTCATCCGCGACACGCCGCAGTTCAGGCGGCACGCGGACATCAATCCGGTGCTCGCGTTCCCCCTCCGCGACCCGGCTAGCGCCATCAACCAGCCGGTCCACGCTCGCCGCCATGACGCGCCCGATCAACACAATGCCGGCAATGACCGCAAGGGCGGATATGATCGCCGCCAAAGCCGCAGCTTCCTTCACCTGCTCGAAAGCCGTGACAGCGGCATTGTGATCGGCCTCGATCTCCATGGCGACTTTCTCGTAAGCGCCGCCAAGCCGGTCGGAACTTGACGCGACGAGGCCGTGAAACCGTTCCATCATCACCGCCGCCTCCGGATCACCGGGCGGGCGCTCCACGGACAGGAGCTCCGTTGCGAGGCGGTCTGCGTCTGTCCAGCATTCGAGCGCACGATCGACCAGCGTCAAGGCGGCGGGCTCGCTGTCGAACTCGCGTTTCAGATCCGCAAACCCCGACTCTATTCTCGATCGCAGCGCCCTGTAGGCGCCAGGCCGCCGCACGCCGCCTTCGTCAACGAATTCGTCCACTGGAATGAGAGTGTCCCAGACGAGCACGCGAAGGGACTGGATAGGCGCAACCTGTTCGCGTTCGCGCACCGAAGCGTCATGGAACGACCCGATGACCGTGTTGCTGAGGAGAAAATAGCCTGCGAGGGCCGCTACCGCCAGTGGCGCAATCGCTAACGTCAAGCCGGCGCCGATCCAGAACCGGAGCGATTTTCCTGTGAAAAATGTGTTCAGCACAATCGCCTCCCAAGAGGTATTTGGCGCCTCGGAAGGCTAGCTGCACCAGCTTCCCACACTCCGCTCGGCGCTCGGCGCTCGGCGCAAGAAAAATTCAATCGGTCCGGCGCCTCTAGTCCCAATCTGCGGGCGCTAGCGTTTAGACTCCGTTAAATTTAAGCGGATGGTTTGAGACTGATCTGCGCCAAAGACGGCCCCGGCCATGGCGACGCCGCGTTTCTCGAAAGCGAATTCGAACACCGCCATCGGACCGTCAAGATACATTTTCGAATGATCGAGGCGCCCGCCGCTCGCATTTACGAGCGCCTGCGAAGTCGGCATCGCTTCCTTGTCTCTGGGGGGCGCAAACAGCATCACTTCGTCGCCGCCAGGGGCGGCATAAACGACCAACGCGTCCTTTCGCTGCGCCCCCAGCCTTCCGGCGCAAGACCGGCCGGCCTCCACAGCAATGGCGAGAAACAAGACGGCAAACAGCGCGCGTCGCATGATAACCACCGAAAATTTGATCAAAGTCCAGTATTTCCACGGAAAATGACCTCGTTGCCGAGCTGCAGGAAGGTCTCGACGCGGGCGATGCCGATGAGGTGATCTGGGGCTCTCCCTATGGCCAGACGCTCGTCGGCTATGACGAGCTTCATGCGATCCACCGGCGGCTTCAGGCGGAACGCAGCGTCGGACATTCGCGGCACGAGATCGTTTCGGCCCGCAGGATCGCGCCGGATGTGGTCATCTCTCAGGTCTGGCGGCAGGCTATCGATGCGGATGGAACGGCGATGGCCCCCGATCAGGCATTCTCGGAAATGGCGCTCTACGTCCTTGTCCAGCGCAATGGAGCCTGGTGGCTCGCCGCCGGGCAGAATACGCCGGTTGACGCGGCAAGCGGCTGACCTGCGGTGGAAAAGCCTCAGCTGTCTTACCGGTCGATTCTGTTCTCGTTGCAGTTACCCAAACCGTCGAGCGTCCTCAGACCAACCTCATCCAGTGTATTTCGATCATGAGTGACGATACCAAACTCCTGCTCCCCTTCGAGCTAGCGCCGATGCATAATTGTAAACCATGATTGCAAGCAATCGAATTAACATTTCGCGATCATCTGGTAAGTTCGCCGTATGTTGAGCCAGTCCTCAAGTGTGATCACCCGCTCATGAAACAGCTCTGTTTTGTCGAACCCAACAAGGTTGAATGGCGCGAAACTAGTGATGCGCAGGTCATGGCCGGTATAGAGGCTGTCGTAAAGCCATTGGTAATTGGCCGCTGCGACCTCGACGTTGGATATGTTCGCGGTGTCGCGCCGCTTGGTCGAGGTGAGCCGATTGGTCATGAGGTCATCGGCGTGGTCACAGACATCGGCGACTGTGTAAAGCGGTTCAAGCCTGGCGACAGGGTCGTTGTGCCAGCACAGATCAGTTGCGGGGTTTGCCGCAATTGTCGTCGCGGATTTACGGGACGCTGTCAGTCTGTGCCGTTCGGCGCGTCATACGGGATGGGCCGCGAAGGCGGTTATGGGTGTGGAGCAGCTGATCTGGTGCGGGTACCATTTGCCGATGCGATGTTGTTTCCACTGCCAGATGGTGCCGACCCTGTCGAGTGGATCGGGTTTTCTGACATGGCGCTTGATGCTTATCGCTGTGTTGGCCCCTATTTGACCGAACGCCCGGGCGCACGTGTATTGGTCATTGGTGGATTGCCGGAAGTTATCGGAATATATGCAGCAGGTATCGCGGTGGCGATGGGGGCGCAAAGCGTAGATTTCTTCGATAGTGATGATGTGCGGCTCTGTGAAGCCGCAAAATTCGGCGCAAATCCGATAAAGCGAGGCCAGGCAGAGCCGGATGGGCTTTACGAAATCATCGTCGATTCATCTGTTGCCCCCGAAGCGCTCATTGAAGCCTTCCGCTACGTAGAGCCAGAGGGCTGCGTGACGAGCTGTTCGATACATTTCGGGGAGCTGTCTTCTGCCCCCTTCATGGAAGCATATAGCAAAGGCCTTCATTATCGAACCGGTCGACCAAATTGTCGCGCGCAGATGGAGCCCGTTGCCGCGCTCTGCTGCGCTGGGGCATTCAAGCCTCAAGATGTTTCGACACAGGTTTTCGGCTTCGACGATGCTCCGTTGGCCTGGATCGATCCTGCCCTGCGCGTCGTGGCACACAGATCCACCTGATGTCGGCACAAGCTGACAAGTTTTCGTAAAGCGGCAGGCGGACGTCTAAATGAGAGGGAGGGTTTTGGACTGTGTCTGATCAGAACGACAGAAGAGGGCATAAAGTGCGATGACAAAATAGCACACGACCGGAATGAGCAGGGCAGCTCGTAACGTGGCCATGTCAGCGACAAGTCCTGTCAGCGGCGGAATAACGGCACCGCCTACGATAGCCATACAGATAATGCCGGAGCCCTCGGCAGCCCGGTTTCCGAGCCCAGCAGAGGCCAAGGTAAAGATTGTCGGGAACATGATAGCGTTAAAGAGGCCAACGGCCAGAAGTGCATATCCAGACACCGTATTGGTCGTAAAAACCGAGACGGCAATGAGGCCGATCGCACCAAGTCCCACGACTACCAGCACCTTCCATGGCGGAATGAAGCGCATGAGGAATGCGCCGATAAAGCGCCCGACAAGGGCGCCGCCCCAATATAACGCCAGACGTTCACCCGCGTCCTGCGCCGACAGGGCGAGCGTGTCGGCTTGCATCAGATAGTTGGTCATCAAGCTAGCCACCGCGACCTCAGCGCCGACATAGACGAAAATACCCAAGGCACCAAACGCAAACCGCGGGCGCTTTAACAGACTAAATGAACTTGAGAGGTCAACGCGAGGCGCCTTCTCTTCGATCAGCCTGTTACGATTTAGCCAAACGACGAGCGCAACGACTGCCAGGGCCGCACCAATACCAAGATAGGCATGCTTAATGACGGCGGACTCTGTTGCGCGATAGACGGCGAGAGCCTCGCCGCTTAGCTCGGATGCGCTAACGCTCGCCAGCGACCCCAGAATTAATGTGGCTCCGACCCACGGAAAGACCGTTGTCCCCAGCGAGTTGAAAGCTTGAGCGAATGTCAGGCGGCTTGGTGCGGTCGTCGGCTTGCCCAGCATTGAAATCAGGGGGTTCGCGACGACCTGGACGAGGGTAACCCCGGTAGCGAGTACGAACAGCGCGCCCAGAAAGGCGATGAAGAGTCCGAAATTTGCTGCAGGAATGAATAGAAGGCAACCGACCATCATTATAAGAAGACCGACCACTGCTCCGCGCATATAGCCGATTTTCTGTACCAATATTGCTGCAGGCAGAGAAACTACGAAATAAGCGGCAAAGAAAGCTGTCTGAATCAGCATTGCCTGAAAATAGTTGAGTTCAAACAATTCTTTCAGTTTGGGAACCAGAACATCGTTCAGGCTGGTGATGCCTCCGAAAACGAAGAACAGGCCGAACACGAACCACTGCAGATAAGCAACATGCCCTTCAGGTGCGCTTCCAGAAAACTGGTCGATGCGAGGTTCAAGACGAGGTGAACTGTTCATGGGCACGACGTGTCGGTTGGTGTTTCTGTAGCGTGGGTCAGGGCGTCAGGATAGCGATCAAGCAGGACGCGTGTGACGCCGTTTGTCCATCCAAAACCGTCCTGAAGAGGGTATTCGCCGCCCCCACCTGGCCGTTGTTGCTCAATGTCATATTTCTCAAGTATCTTGCCGGTCTTGCGGTAGACGCGGTCAACAGTGCATAGCCAGCGGGTTGCAATGGTTTTTGCCTGCGCCTCATGGCCATACCTCTCCAGACCCGAGATCGCGACCCATTGAAGGGGGGCCCATCCGTTGGGGGCGTCCCATTGCTGGCCTGTAGAGAGCGCCGTCGTGCGCAAGCCGCCAGGGGCGACCATCACTTTTTCGGTCAGGCGCGCCATTACACTGGCTTGGGACGTGCTCGCCAAACCTGTGAACAACGGATACAGACCGGCCGCCGAGATGCTGGCCGTCATCCGGCCGGTTTCCCGGTCCCAGTCCCCGAAGCGTTCATGCTCGTCGCTCCAAAGATAGCGGTTGATCGCCTCTTTGCGGTGCACTGACCGATCATCGTAATCGTGTGCACACTTGCTGTCGGCCAGCAGTCGGCAATGTTCTGCGATCGTCTGTTCCAGAGTCCAGAGCAGGCTGTTCAAATCAATCGGGACGATATGCGTCGTGCGAATGGTCGACAGGTCCTGCGGATCCTCCAGCCAGCGGGAGCTGAAATCCCAACCACTTTCAGCGCCGGATCGCAAATCGCGATAGAGATCGGGCGCTGAGCGGGATGTTGTGCTCTCGGCCGTTGCCACATCCTCAGCCCAGGATTCGTCACGGGGCGTGTCGCGGGCGTCCCAGTAACGGTTAAGCAGGCTGCCATCCGGCATCGCCACGACATGCTTGCAGGCCCCCGTGTCATCCAGACATTCTGCCCCGTCCATCCAGAAAGCGTACTCGCTACGCAAGGCTTGTAGCTGCTGGGTGAGGCTCTCAGGATCGGAGCGGTCCGACAGTCCGACCATGAGAGCGAAAAATGGCGGCTGGGAGCGGCTGACATAATAGGTTCTTGCCCCATTAGGAATATGTCCGTGGATGGCAATCAGCGACTGAAAATTATCTATCATGGACTCGACGAGGGGCTGCTGGTCATCGGCCTTGAGGCCCAACATGGTGAAATAGCTGTCCCAGTAATATATCTCCCGGAACCGTCCGCCCGGCACCACATAAGGCGAGGGTAAAGCCAGGGCAGAGGATCCCGCGAGGGGCTCAAGTGCGGGGCGGGTCAATATCGGCCAGAGCGCAGTGATGTGAGCCTTCAAGGACATCCCCTTGGCAACAGGCCCGGCGACTGGTGCAGGAGGGAGGGTCTCAGGAACATCAAACCGGGCGGTGACGAACGCACGCAAGGCCGCCTTTGTCTGTGGCTGTTCGCGCACATAATCGTCCATGATCTGCCCGGCGGGAAAACGTGCCGTAGCATCCACGAAGGTCTTTCCATCCGAGAATATCTTCGCTCTCTGTACCGCTTCAAACAGGGGCCCATAGAGATCGGCCGGGGTTCGGACCGTTTTGTGAGCTGTGGGTAGCGCAGTGCTGTCGATCGTCCGGGCGGGACTTGATGTCTCCGTCGCCTCCGGAGCGAGCGCCAGATGACGGTCAAAAAATTCAGCGATCAGACCGTAGGCTTCTCTGGACTCCGGCAATTCGGGCCAGACAAAAAAAGCGTGCCCCAGACCATCGAACAGGAAGAGGTCTGACTCAACGCCGACAGCGGCCAGCCGGCGATGCATCGTCGTCAGGGTCGATGCGGCAAAGTCACGACCGCCTGCAAGCAAAAGGGTGGGTGGAAAACGTCTGAGAACTATGTCGTCCGTTGCTGGATAGGCCTCGGGGTTGTCCAGTTCCACACCCGCCATGTATGGGTTGGGAATTCCAACAGATCTGGCTGCAGCCGGGGGAGGCGGGGCGCCCCCGGTCATGGCCTGACCAAGAAAGATACTATCGCCGCCATAGCCCGAACCTGTGCCGCAGAACGTGCCAATCGCGCCAGGTACCGGCAGATCGTGGGTCTGGAACCACGCAGTGGCCTGGGCGACTATAACTCCGCCGGCGGAGCAGCCGTACAAGCCAATATTTTCGGGCGGATATGTTTTCAGCAAGTCTCGGTAAACTGCAGCTACGTCTTCCGACGCTGAAGGGTAGGTGTGTTCCGGCGCAAGACGATAATCGACCGTGACGACTTTAATACGTCCCACTGATGCAATCGGGATGGCTTCGACCAGGGCTCCGCTGCCGGACCCCCACATCCATGCCCCGCCGTGAACATTAATCAGGACATTATGTGAATTACGTCTGGAGACGCCCTCAGCGGGAACGACGACATCAACCGGAACACCGCCCATGACCCGGCGCTCTTCGTGCGTTGAATACAGGGCCCGCATTTCGGCGAGGCGGTCATCATTATAATGACCATAGTGTTCGCGGGCCTTCGCAATATCATCTCCGAATTCGAAGGGCGGTTGATGCAACAATCTTCCGGTCAGCGCGCGCGCCTCAGCGCTGGCGAAGTTTGAAAAAGGCAGAACAATTGGTGGCAGATGCACCGTCGCGGGATCTTCTGTCTCTGCGTCCATCGAGGGCGTCTGGGCAAAGCCCACCGGCTCGATAAATGCGAGCCATGCAAGAATTAAGGCGATGCCTTGAGCGGTGAACTTCGACATCAGGTCGGCCCCCTTTTTCGTTGCGACAGATCGGAACGGGCGATACTGGCCAGGATATTGGCGGAGGGCTTGATCGTGCGTTTAAAGGTTTTGCGATCAACTGCCACCAGGCCGAATTTCGGGCCATAGCCAGCAAACCACTCGAAATTATCAAGCAGGGACCAGTGTAGATATCCAAGGACAGGTATGCCCTCATCACGAGCTTCAATGACTGAGGCCGTGGCGGCGCGGATGAAGCGCGCGCGCTGGCTGTCATCTTCGGTGGCAAGTCCGTTCTCGGTTACAAGGATGGGCACGCCGGTCTGGCCATGGGCGTAACGGATCGAGGCACCGATGGCCTGCGGATAAAACTCGTCCCCGGTTTGGGTCTGTTCGGCACTTTCAGGCACAGGCAAGGGGCCCTCTGGCCCTATCAGGCTTCGACTGTAGGTCTGGACGCCGAGAAAGTCGTCATTTTGGGCAACGTCAAGAAATGGGGCGTAAACTGCAGCTCGCTTGTCTTCCAGGCGGTTGTCAGGTCCGACACCCTGGTCATCAGGGATCGCGAGGGTCATGCCGACCGGAAGGTCGCCGCAGACATTCTTGATAACCTGCCGCGCGCGTTTGTGTGCTTCCAGAACCGGCGCCACCATCGTAGCGGCGTCACCGGTATTCATGAGTGAGAATTGATCAGATCCGCTGGCGTGCGCAGCTGATGCCAGCATGTCCTTCATGGTTTGGCGGACCACGGGATCGGGCGTTCGTCCCCATTCCCCCAGAAGCTGGAGGTTTGGCTCGTTGAAGGTGATGACATGACTGACGTCATTACCCAGATGCCGAATAACACGCTCGCAATGTCGCGCGAACGTTGCGGGCGCGTCGGGATGCAGCCAGCCTCCTTTTGCAGCAAACCAGCGGGGCGAAGTGAAATGGCTCAAAGTGATAATTGGGGCCAGCCCCGCCTTGCGACAGGCTACAACCATTCGCTGATAATGTTGCAACGCCGAAAGGGAGACCTGTCCCTCCGCAGGCTCCACCCGCGACCACTCGATGGAAAAACGGTAGGCGTTGAGACTGAGAGACCGGACAAGTTCGACATCTTCATGCCAGCGTTCGAAGCTGTCGCAAGCATCGCCGGACGGTTCACTGAACAATGTCGGCTCGACCTGTTCAAGTAGCCAGATGTCACTGGCAATATTATTGCCTTCAACCTGGTGACCGGCGGTGGCTGCTCCCCACAGAAATGGTGACACGGCTTCTTCGTTTGGCGTGCCTGCCTTGGCGGTCTCAGTCAGAATAGCTGGCCGAGCAGCAAGCATGGCCGCGAAAGCGCCTGCGCTCATGAAATTGCGGCGGTTCAGGAAAGTCGATGTCATGGGCCGCTCAGTCCTTTCTGCAGATTGCTATCTGCTCAGGGCTCCACAGTTGTGGCTGGCAAAACCAGCGATGGCTTCTGGTTTGTAGTGGTCCATGTCTGGAGCGCGTTGAACGCCGCATCAAGTTGAGCCGGTGTGAAGCCGCAATGAGCCAGACCTTCCAGCCCGGTGCCAGGCAACGGTGTCTTGACCTCTGGAACTGTAACCGCGAGCAGTTGGTCGGAGGTGCCGACGGCCTCCGCTTTCCGGATCAAGCCTTCGAACTGGCTGTGTGGCACCAATGAGTCGATGCGATTGTGAAGCGCAATCAGTGGGACACTGAACTTTCCTGTCGAACGATGCCAGCGATCAGCATAAGCCACCGCTGCCGGCTCGGCGCGCACACGGCCGATGTCACGGTTGAGGGCCATAGCTTCGTCGGTAGACAGGAGAGAGCTCGAATAGACCTTGTCCGAACTGTCATAGATGCCACCTCCAAAGGTCGCGTTCATGTCGTCCATGCCCAGCGACACAGTCATTATAGGCACAATCAGCGAAGCAGGCTCAGGCGTCACCCCGGCGATTGAGGCGATCTTGTGAATAATCTCTGCTTCCTGTCCTTCGGGGTCATCTCTCGCTGCCTTGAACAGGTCGGCGATGGGATCGGCGATCCGCTTCATTTGCAGTAGTCGAAAAGGTTCGTTCAGGGGGCCATCGCCGGTCGGTGGAATTGGTGATAGCGCGGACCGATTGAGGTCCATCTCACCGGGCAGGGCATACTTTGTGCCTTCGGTATAATAAGTATAGAGGGCACGAAGATCTATCAAAAGCCCAAGCTCATCGG
This sequence comes from uncultured Parasphingopyxis sp., assembly GCA_905479515.1. The sequence goes on along the minus strand of CAJQMX010000025.1, from coordinate 19,688 downwards.
TCCAATTGTCCACGAGGCCGCATCCGGACAAGGCGCCTTTGAAGGCATTGGGTCGGGTCTCGATGATTGCCATGACGATATTGCCGCCCATGGAAGCACCCGCCACATAGGCGTCGGTGACCCCCATCCGGTTCAGGAAGTCCCGAAGGCGGAGTGTGTTTTCGACCGCTGAGGCAACACCGACCCCCGCCTTGTCGTAGTCACTGTGCGCGACGGCAAAGCCCTGGGCATAGGCCCCGCTCATCAACCCGCCCGATGGATCCTTCTGGACTGGATCTCTCGACACCGAGATCGAGCTGCCAGGCAATGAGTATCCATGAGCAAACACCAGAGCCTGGCCGTTCCAGTTCTCAGGAACGGCCATGGCGAAGTGATCCCCTTCCAGCTTGGCGTTGAGGGTAAAGCCGCCGTCGTCGCGGACATTCGTCTCGACGTCTGTCGCCTGTTGGATAACTGCCCGTTCGGCGAAGGACACCTGCGCAGGCTGCGGCTGGCTTTCAGCCAAGTTGCTGCAGCCGACTCCAGACAGGAGAGCCGCAAACGTCAATGCGGCAAACACCATTCCAACCCGCACGTCATGAAAGTTTATAGACAACAAAGAGCTCCTCACCAGCTGTAACGCAGTTCTACGCCGTACAAGCGCGGGTCGCCGAAAGTAGCGCCGACAAGTCCGGTCGTGTTGTAGGTGGCGTTGGAGGTCACGCGGTACTCTTCGTCCGTCATATTGGTCCCGTAGACCGATACGGCGACGTCCGATCCGGCGATGTGTTCCCAATCCAGACGCAAGTTCAGCAGACCATAGGCGGGGATGACTCCGAACGGCTGCAGGTCCGATGCGACTTGCTGATCATCCTGCCAGGAGTAGGATGCTCGAGCACTGACATCACCAAGCGATGACGGAACCGGTAGAAACAGCTTTGCATCGAGGCTGTACTTGTTTTCCGGAACATACTGGAACGGGAAACCGCTTCGATCGACGCCGAGCCCGTCAATATATTTATCGTAGCTCGCATCATTGTAAGAATAGGTCGCGGTGAGGGTCAGTGGTTCAGACGGCTGCAGGATACCTTCGAACTCGAAACCTTTTACCGTAGCCTCGGCGGCGTTGGTGATCAGTTGTGTATTGAATCCGCCGATCAAGGCGTAGTCACTGCGCTGTATGTCCTCGTACTTCATGTAAAAGACAGAGAAATTTGTGCGGGCATTGATCCCTGAGAGTGTCCAATCATGCTTCAGACCAAGTTCGCCATCAGTGACCGTTTCGGGTCGGATGTTGAACAGCGGGCTGGTTTCGCTGACCAGCAATACGGAAGGATTGATCCCGCCGCTTTTGTAGCCGTGACGGCTGACACCGTATATCAGCGTCTCAGATGTCGCCTGCCAATCGAGACCCAGTTGCCAGGTGTCCCCGTCACTCTTGCCGCTGAACGAGCGGCTGCAGTCCGGGAAGACAAATCCGGGATTGGTGCCGCAGGCATTGCCGAGTTCCGGGATGTAGATGCTGATATCTCCCCCAAACTCGTCCCATGTGTAACGATAGCCTGCATTGGCGGTGAGGGTATCTGTCATTTCGTAACTGAATTGACCATACACAGCCTTGGAGCTGTCATTGGCATGCGCGCTATCTTGCAGAAGGGTGACCGCCCCCAGATTTGTGCGCTGGACGAAGGTCAGCGGTGACCTGGTCGAGGTGTCTGAGTAGAATAAGCCAGTCTGGAAAGACAGTTTTCCGAACTCCATCCGGGCTTGTAGCTCTTCTGTCCAGGTTTCGTTATCAACGTTCCACTCACCGGGAATGGCACCATTCAAATCGTTGATGATCAGGGTAGAGGCGTCACCGTCCGACGCGAAGTCCCCCTGATTTCGTGTGTAGCTGACGATATTTTTTAATGTGAGGATATCGTTCACATGGACCGTCGTTTTATTCAGCGCCAGCAAGGCCCGGCTAAGATTCTTGGTATTTGCGCTAAGCGCGATCTTGTCATTTCCGCGTGCTTGCTGTTCGGTCAATAACGGGGTGAGGAGCGGGGCTGCGGGGCCTGCCGGGTTGACCGCTAACAGTACAGTGCCCGGACCATTTTCGTCGATGTCGACATAGTTGACGGCTGTGTAATTGCTGATCTGGTCGTTCGGCTCGAACAACAGGCCGGCGCGCAAGCTGAAATTGTTGCGATCATTGTAGTCCCGACCGGTATTGATGTCCGTTACGAAGCCGTCTCGTTGACTGAACTGCCCGGCCAGTCGTAGAGACAAGCTGTCACTAAGGGGGAGGTTGACGGCTGCCCGTCCACTGCGGCGATTATAATTTCCGATTGTGCCCTGGATATAACCACCTGGCTCGAAATCAGGCTTCACAGGATCCAGCAGAACCGCGCCGCCTGTGGTATTGCGCCCAAAGAGCGTGCCTTGCGGCCCCTTTAGCACCTGAATGGATTGCAGGTCGAACAGCAGGCCGGGGCCGCTCGCTGTAGAGGGCACTTCGGCGAAATATGCGACCACGCCTGGTCCGCCACCTGTTCCCAAGCTGCCAATTCCGCCGATTCCGCGGATCGTATAGTTTTCCTGGTTGCGATTGGTGTTGCCCACAACACTGAGCGACGGCGTGAAATTCTGCAGATCGGTGCCGGTCTCTATGCCGCGTTGACGCAGATTTTCCTGGCTGAAGGCAGTCACCGCGACGGGGACATTCTGGATGTTCTCTTCAGTGCGGCGAGCCGTGACGACAACCTCGTCCAGGGTCATATCGTCCGTTTCAGTCTGTGGATCTGCCGACTGCTCATTCTGTGAAGCTGCCGACTGAGCCCATGCGGAGCCGGCAGACAGGGTGAGGGCGAATGCGCTCACACCCAAAATTGTGGTTTGCCGCATCTGCGGTTCCTCCCCTCTGTGACGGTCGATTTGGTATCAACTCGTTGGTGTCCTCAATCAGACATCGCGAGTTAAGACTGACCCGTGTCCGGTTGTCAACAAACTTTATTTGCGCACAAATAAGGAAATGTGTACGTCTAGTATCAGCAGTGAAATGCTTGTATCAGTCGCCACCTTTTCCATAGCATCGGCTCCGATTATTATCTCGCAATGACCAACATCGCTTCCAGTTCAAAGACACGCGCCCGGTCGCCTCGTCGTTCTCAATCGGAGCGTCGCGAGAGGGCGACCACCGCCATTCTCGATGCAGCTGAAGAACTCTTCGCCATGCATGGACGCCATGGAGTTACCCTAAAAGCGATCGCAAAGGCGGCACGTGTCGATACTGCTTTGATCCACTATTATTTCGGCGACAAGGATCAGGTCTTTCGCGACGTGTTCGCCCGTCGTGCCAGTGAAGTTAACTCGGCGCGAATTGCGGCAATGGACGCCTATGAGGCCAGCGTGGGCGACGAAAAAACAATCGAAAGCGTTCTCGATGTTTTCCTTCGGCCCATCTATGAAACGGTTATCGAAAAAGGCGAAGGCTGGGTGTATTTCGCTGCGATTGTGGGCCATTCCAACGCCTCACATTTTGGTGGCAAGGACGTCATGGCTGAGAACTTTGACCCGATTGTCTATCGCTTCATCGATATGCTGAAAGCCCTGGCCCCAGACGCACCTCCTGAACGCATCTACTGGTTTTTCGACCTGGTCTCCTCAAGTCTGACTCATGGTCTTGCCCAGACGGGCCGTATCGATGACCTTTCCAATGGACTATGCCAGTCATCCGATCTGATGGCCGTGCTGGACACAATTATCGCCGTTTTCAGTGAAGGTTTCAAATCGGTCAATCGCTAGCGCATAGTGGGTGCTCGCATGATCGTCACTCTTCAACTTACTCGAGACGGGTTTTCACCAGTTTCGCCTGAACGTGACGCCATACAGACGCGGCTCTCCGGGAACCCCTACATTGGACGCAGCTGTGAATGTCGCTGCTATCGTAGAGACGAGATACCGTTCATCTGTCAGGTTCCGTGACCAAAGCTCGATGGACCACGCTTCGTCAGGCGGCTGAATACCGATCCGTGCATTGACCGTCGCATAGGCATCCTGTTCGCTGTTTGCTCGCAATGACCGCTCGGTAAAGGCAGATGATTGATAACGGGCATCGGCGTAGGCGAAAGCTCTAAACCGTCCATCAAATACAAGGTCATCCCAACCCAGCGACCCTGTAACGGTCCACAATGGGGCATTGTAGAGTCTGCGCTGGTTGAGTGCCAGAATATTTGCAGGCAGGCCGAGCTCAGGGTCGATATCTCCATAATGCGCATTCGCGTAAACCACGTTAAAGGTCGAACTTACGGACTCGATTGGCCGGGCGGAAAGTTCAAATTCTGCCCCGGTCGTGGTGACCTGCGGAATATTGACAGTCGGGAGCGCTGCTCCGGTATTATAGCTGAGCTGGAAATTCTCCAGCTCCGTATGAAAAGCTGCCGCGTTGATGGTCAGGCGTCGGTCAAAGAATTGCGTTTTTGCGCCCAGTTCGAAATGATTTGAGAATTCAGGTTCGAAGGCGAGTGCCTGAGGATCAGGATTTGGCGTTTCGCTGGAGATAGGGTCAAAGCCCGCCGGATCCAATGCAAACCCGCCTGCCTTATAACCGCGGCCCGCCGTGGCATAGAGGTTTATTGTGTCGGTCAGGGCGTAGTCCATCGACGCGACCCCCGAAAACTCACGCTCTGTATTCCCGGTCGAATAGGTTGGGCCTCCACGGGCCGCTTCAGTGTAGCGAGGGTCCCAAAGCTGCAGGCACGCAAGAGACCTGGCAAGACCGGTCAGGTCATCGGTGCAGCCGGGATTGCCGAGTGACCAAATGGCATCAACTTCTTTCTCGTCGACTGTGTACCTGCCGCCTAGCGTCAAATTGGTGCGGTCGTTCAACGCAATGATGTTATGGGTAAAAGCAGAATAGCTCGTTGTTGTCTGATTGAATTGCGTGTTGGAGCCGAAACCACCGGGAAGCAAAGCTGCGAAAGTATCCGTTCCGAAACGCGCATCAAACCAGTCGCCGAGGTCGTTGCCAATCCGGTAGCCATACCGAGCGTCGATATCCTCCCTGGCATAATATAGGCCAGCAAGCCAATCTACCGGGCCGCTTTCTCCAGTCAGCCGGAATTCCTGACTGGCTGTCTCGAAATACTGATGCGCGCCTCCAAAATCTATATAGGCGAGATCAATTTCAGAATAGTCGACCTCGCGGCCCTGTTTGTTCCGCCACATTCTGTAGGACGAAACCGAGGTCGCGGTTATGTCGCCAATATCCCAGTCAACCTGCAAGGACGCTCCGTGCTGTGTGTTCATTTCGCGGGAGTCGCGGTCCTCGCTGATGGTGTTTGTCAGTGAGTCGAGCCCGAGACCGGTCGGAACCTGAAAGACGTCTTGAAGCAAGCTCAGTGTTTCGGGGTCATAATAGGTCGGAACATAGGTGTCGGGACCAGACTGATCATAATAACTATGATCGAGGATCAGCCGTGCCTTCAGATCCGGGTTGGCTTGCCAGAGCAGTTGGGTTCGCAACGTATAGACATCTTTGTTTCGGAACGTGCGGTCAGAATCAATATCTTCGATCCAGCCGTCCCGCTGAGTTATGACTGCATCAACCCGGCCCGCGAGCTTGTCGCCGACAATTGGTCCGGTGAGGGCGGCAGACACTTGGCGGTAATCGTAATTGCCAATGGTTCCGACGATTTCGACGGAAGGGTCGAATTCCGGAGATTTGGTGACGACATTGAGCACGCCTACAGACGTATTCTTCCCAAACAGGGTGCCCTGAGGCCCGCGAAGGACCTCAATACGATCTATCCCAGGCAACGAGCTCAGACTCAGATTCGAGCGGGCGCGGTAGACACCATCGACATAGGTGCCGACAGAAGACTCCAGGCCTGCATTGATCGCCTCACTGCCTATACCGCGAAGTCGAATGACAACGCCGGCGGAATCTGATGTCGTGACGTTCAGCGTCAGGCTGGGTGCCAAGGCCATTAGCTGGCGCGCATCTTCAATGCCCGACAGTTTCAGCGCCTTGTCGTCGAAAGCCGTAACAGACAGGGGTACATCCTGCAGGCTCGTTTCACGCCCGGTGGCCGTGACCACCACAGCACCAAGTCGACGATCTTTATCAGCCGACAAATTGTCCTGAGCGTTGGCAGACCCAGCGGTAGCTGTAACGACAACGGTTGCACAAAGAATTTTTCGCATGAATTTTCCTCCCATGGTGACTGCTTTTTTTGCAGTCTCGCTTGAATAAGCGTTTGCTCGACAAGTCTGGGGGATAGTTAGGTTTTGGGTTCATTTAGAAGCAATTGCCAATATTCGCAGCCCGATTGCGCCAATTGCAACGGTGGTTTGGTGGGGGCGCCGCAGGCCAGGAAGTTGCTTTCAGTCAGAACGAATTTAGTTGAGCGAAGTCAATTCATTGTAGATAGCGAGAGACTTCTGAGCTTCGGTGGCCAGCCAGGATTCGACACGCAGTGTAGCAGGACGATGGCTGTGGGCTGCAGCAGAGCTTTTAACCATCCAATAGCCAACTTCTACTCGGCCATCCACACCAGAGCAGACTTGCAACCTGTTGCTCGATATAAACCGCTCCGATGCGAGTGGCGCAGCCAGTGCCACGCCCATTCCAAAAGCGGCGACTTCATAGGTCATTTGAAGCGTGCTGTAGGCAAAGCATGGCGCGCGGAGAATGGCTTCAAAGTCTATCTTTCCATCCGAACTTGGCCAATCCTTTTCGGGCGCGCTATCGCCAAGTACAGGATAGTCCGGCCGCGCCAATTTCAATTCTTGCCAACGTTGGTGGCCTGAACAATCAGGCGCCGAAAGCAAAGATAGCTGGCCGACAGCCAACGGCTCTGACCCGAGGCCGAGGGGCGGAGCGAACCCTCCAATCAGGGCAATGTCTGCGCGGCCATCTTTCACAGCAGCGACGGCATCGCCGATAATAAACTCCAGGGAAAGGGCCAGTTCCGAGGACATGCGGGCATATCTAGGCATCAGCCATTCCGCCGCCAGCGTATGAGAGGCAGCAATACGTAAAGTGTTGCCATGTTCACGCAGAGAATCTGTCGCCTCTCCAAGTGTCTCGATCACGGTCTCGATCAGATCAAGATATCGTCGACCTTCATGCGTTAGGGACAGTCCCTTGCTATGACGAACCAGCAGGGCAGTCCCGACAAAATTTTCCAGAGCCTGAATGCGGCGCGACAAGGCGGAAGGACTTAACGCGAGACGGTCAGCCGCTACGCGCATGCTGCGCGCGCGCGCTGCTGCGACAAAAGCCTCAGCGGCTTCAAGAGGGGGAACTCTTCTGGGCACGCTTGTCTCCTACCTGGAGGCTATTTCTGCAGTGTGACATTGATGTGAATTAATTGCGTGAGGCGCAATTGCCATTTCGCATATTGCGCTTCTCGGCCATCAAGCCATGACGTAGCAGTCCCCTAGAAATCCGAGAGGGGCTAAAACATGAATATCCTATCATTTCGAACGCTGTTGATATGCGGTAGCTCAATGATTGCGCTGGCGGGGACGTCTGCGGCTCAGGTTGTGTCCCAACAGGTGGATATGAGCGACTCTACCGCTGTTCAGGAAACTATCGTCGTCACGGGAACGCGCGGTCAGGGGCGAGCGGCGCTGGAGTCCAGTGCACCGATCTCCGTACTCGATAGCAAAGAACTGTCCGACCTGGGATTTGGCGACCTTTCTCGTGCGATGATGTATGTTGAACCATCCATAAACTACCCACGGGCAGCCACGACGGCGACTACGGCAAACAGTCGACCCATCACGCTTCGAGGATTGTCGCCAGATCAAACGCTCGTGCTTGTGAATGGCAAGCGCCGGCATGCAACCTCCATATTGAACATAAACAATACGGTTGGTCGCGGGTCTGCTGGCGTCGATTTCGATATTCTGCCCACGACGTCTGTGCAACGTGTTGAAGTTCTCAGGGATGGGGCTGCCGCGCAATACGGATCTGACGCGATCGCCGGAGTGGTAAACGTCATCCTGCGGGAAGCCGATCAAGGCGGCATGGCCTTTGTACAAGGGGGCGTGACGGAAGAGGGCGATGGCGGCAACGTTATCGTTGGCGGCTGGGCAGGGCACAAACTCGCCGACGATGGCTTCGTGACACTCAGTGGGGAGTATAGAAACCAGGACAGCACGAACCGAGCAAATATTGATCAGCGGTTTGACCGGGTTACATATCAGATCGGGGATCCCGACATAGAAGTTGGGTCCCTGGCGATCAATGCGGGTTTGCCTTTTCTTCAAGGGGAACTCTACGGCTTCGCGACGGTCAGCCGAAAGGATTCCGTTAATCCAGCTGGGTTCAGGACGCCCGACAATGCTCCAGAGATATTCCCAAACGGTTACTTGCCAAAAATCAATGCAGTTGTCACCGACTACTCCGTCGCCTTGGGCTGGCGTAAAGAGTGGGATAGCGGCTGGCTGTTTGATCTGAGCAATACTTTTGGTTCGGACAAAGCGGAGTTTTCAGTATTTGAGACGGTCAACCGTTCGCTAGGTGAATCCAGTCCGACAGAATTCAATTCCGGAGCGGTGCAGTATGAGCAAAACACCACCGATCTGGTGCTTTCACGCGCTTTTGACTCACTTGGAGCGGGGGGGAACGTCGCTTTTGGGGCCCAGTACCGGCATGAGAGCTACAAAAGTGATGAAGGGCAGGAAAGCGCGTTTTCGGGGTCTGGGGCAGATGGCTTTGCAGGGTTTTCGCCAGCTTTCCATGGTTCACGCGGAGCGATTGCGGGGTTTGTGGATGTTGAGTTTCGGCCCGTTGAGCCACTGTTGCTGAGCGGCGCGGTCCGTCATGATGATTATGACGATTTCGGCAGTGCCACGACATGGCGCGCGGCTGGGCGCTATGATTTCACGGACTGGTTTGCGATCCGCACTTCTGTTGGGACGGGCTTTCGTGCCCCGTCTCTACAGCAGCAGCAATTTCAGCTTGTGTCGGGTGCCTTGAATTCATCGGGCCAGCTGACAACAGTCGGCACGCTTCCTGTGGATCATCCTGTTGCCCAACTTCTCGGGGCCCAGTCATTGCAGGCCGAGACGTCAGACAATTTCAGCGCAGGCTTCGTTGTCCGCAATGGCAACCTGTCTTTCACAGCGGACTGGTTCACGATCGATATCGATGACCGGATCGTACTGTCGGAGCAATTCGGTGGGCAGGATGTCACGGACATATTGCTGGCCGCCGGCATCACGAATTTCCAACAAGTCCGGTTTTTCTCAAACGCGACAGATACAACTACGGAAGGCTACGAATTCGCGTTCCGCTGGAACGGCGATCTAACTGAGGATGCAAAGCTGGGTCTCTCGCTCGGGTATGCGCATTCGGAAACGGACCTGAAGACCCTTCGGCCTAATGTGGTTCTGCCGTCTCAACCCTATTTGCAGAACAGGTCCATCACGTTCCTGACGCGCGCACAACCTGAAGACAAAGCGACCGTTGAAGCAGACCTGGACTTTGGCGCCGTATCGCTTCAGGCGAACGGCACCTGGTTTGGCCCTTATGACTTCTCAGGCTTTGGTAATACACTGGTTCAGGAAATCCGTGACAAGATCGTTATTGACTTGTCAGGCAGCTGGCAGATCAACGATCGAATCTCGCTGAACGCTGGTGTCCAGAATATCGGGGACACGTATCCTGACCAGCCAGTCTTTAATTCACTTGGACCCATCATCGCCGCGACAGGCGGTAGTTTCCCTTCGGGAGAAGAGACGCCCATTGGTTTGAACGGTCGGACTTACTTCGTCCGCTTGTCGGCGAGCTTCTAGATGCCATCGCGCCGAAAATTGCTGAAGTATGCGGGGGCGATTGCGGCCACGCGTTTTCTGGACGTGCGCATGGGAGCGTCTGCAGAGATCCCAGACGCCGTAGCAAACCCCTTTGCGCTCGGAGTCGCCTCCGGGGAGCCGACCATTGCCGGATTTACGATTTGGACCCGTCTTGTTGCTGGCGGGCTCGGACTTTTTCCTGTGAACGCCATTCAGGTGCGGTGGGAAGTCGCCGAGGATGATGGGTTCCGTCAGATTGTTTGTTCCGGAGAAGCCCATGCGGGGATAAACAGAGCGCACAGCGTTCATGTAGACATCAATGGGTTAAAACCAGCCTGCACGTACTTCTACCGTTTCCATGCGGCTGGCAAAGTAAGCCGTGTTGGCCGCGCAATGACACTGCCCGCGGCGGCTGACAGTTTTCGTTTGGCGCTCACAGCATGCCAGCATTGGGAGCACGGCTATTTTCACGCCTATCGCGACATGTGCGCACAGAAGCCGCAGATCATTCTTCAAGTTGGCGACTATATCTACGAGAAGTCATTCGGCGCAGGTCCTGACGTGCGATCCTTTCCGTCCGAGAATCCGCACAGTTTAAACGAATATCGCGCTCGCCATGCCCTCTACAAGACCGACCCGGACTTGCAGAACGCGCATGCCTTCTGTCCTTGGCTCGTTAGTCCTGATGATCATGAAGTCGAGAACGATTATGCAGGATCAACGGGCGCTGCAACTTCAGATCCAGCCGCGTTTCTTGCCCGGCGCACTGCGGCCTATCAAGCCTATATAGAGCACATGCCATTGAGTCAGGCGCGTATTCAATCGCTTGTTCGACCTCGGTTCCATCGAAGGCTGAAGATTGGCGATCTTGCCGAACTTGTCCTTCTTGATACCCGCCAGTTTCGCTCTCGCCAGCCCTGTATGCCTGGTAGCGCTGCCAGCAGTGGTTTCGTGATGGAAGATTGCAGCGAGCGCCACAGCGAAGGCAGAAGCATGTTAGGTGCGCAGCAGGACGCATGGCTGCGGCGCCACCTCGAGCAGCCGACCTCCGCATGGACCGTGATCGCGCAGCAGACACTCTTTGCCCCCATCAATGTCGGTTCGAACGGTGACATAAAATATTGGTCTGACATATGGGATGGCTATCCGGACTGCAGGGAGCAAATACTGTCGGCTTGCGAGCGGGCCGGCCGGGACAATCTGCTTGTGCTTGGCGGTGACGTGCACTCATTCTGGCTAAATGAACTGGAGCAGTCAGGCCGCCGGATCGGAACGGAGATTGTTACGTCGTGCCTGGCATCGCGAAACGCACCGACGGAACTCTTTGAGCACGCTCAAGCAGAAAATCAGCATGTTCGTTATCTTGACAATACGAAGGCCGGTTACGTCCTAGTCGAATTAAACCGGTCGCATGCATCCATCGATTTTCGGGCTGTTTCGGATCTGACGGCAAAAGATGTATCTGTTACATCCGTGCACAAACATGTCGTGAGGAAAGCGGTCTGATGGACTTTTATGCAAGCATTTGCGTAGCATTAAAAGACGCGGACATCTCATCATGTAGCCAGGTCACGAAGCTACTGCAGTCTGGGCGGTCGCGGATAGCAGACCGAGAATAGGCGATCGTATATTTCAGTCCGATTGAGGCTCGATCCGGCAGGCAGGGGACAAGCCGCCCGCTCCTTATAAAGGAATCTGCCAGCAAACGAACGCCTAGCGCCAGACCAAATCCGGCTGCTGCCGCCTCATATTGCAAGTATATCGATTCAAAATGCGCGACAGGCTCGAGGTCATCTCCGATATAATTGAGATTATTCAGCCAAGATTCCCATATGCCTTCCGGCTTGTAAACTGATAGAACGGGGTAGTGGGGAAGGTCCTCAAGGCATCCTGGTGTTCCGAGGTCATTAGATAGTCCCTGCGCTGGCATAACAACCTGCGCATCGAGCTCGGCAAGCATTTCGCCATCGGAAGCACGAAGCGGCTCGACGAAGATTCCGATGTCAGCTTCATCGTTTTTCAGTTGCCGCCGTGAGTGGCCCGTCTTCAGCCGGATTTGGCTGAACTGGTTTGAATCCGACCAATGCGGCAGATGAGGAACCAGCCAGGCCATTGCAAATGACTGGGGAACTATCACGCGTAGCGCGGATGGTTCCTCCACAGCACGCATCATCAAGGTCGCTTTGCGGATGCGTTCAAGGGCAGGGGAAACCTCAGCGAGATACTGTTCTCCGCGAGCATTCAGCTTAACACCGCTGGCGGTTCGGTCAAACAAGGGGGCCCCTACAAAGGACTCAAGCACCTGGATCCGTCTCGTAAAGGCGGACGCACTTAATGCGAATTCCTCTGCGGCCTCACGAAAGTTATCCTGCCTTGTTGCCGCAACAAAAGCCTCGATACATCCGAGAGGAGGCGTCCTGCGCCTCATTGTGTGTTTCCTCCACAAAACTATGTGTGTTATTATCCAAGCCAGTCTAGTGGCATGGTCGCCGACAGGCAATGTCAAGGTTGCGAGAGCACGTCAAACCCTTGTGCGATCATCATCTCGCTGCTCCCGCCATTCTCCGCTGGCGACGACTGCAAATGTCGCTTGAATTCGAGACGAGCTAGCTGATTTGCATGGACCTCGTCGGGACCGTCAGCCACTCTTGTCGTTCTGGCATACCAGTACGCCATCGTAAGCACGGTATCGGCAAAGCCACCGCCACCGAAGGCTTGAATCGCGAAATCTATTACGCGCGTGGCCATACGTGGTGCCACGATTTTGATCATCGCAATTTCAGGTTTGGCGACCTTGTTTCCCACAGTGTCCATCATCCATGCGGCTTTCAACGTTAGCAGGCGCGCCTGCTCAATCTCGCACCGTGCTTCGGCGATGCGCATGCGCCACAACGACTGATCAGCGATCCGTTGGCCGAATGTAACTCTGGCGTCCAGGCGACGACAGACCCGCTCCAACGCGCGTTCAGCTAGTCCGACCATTCGCATACAATGATGGATCCGGCCTGGCCCGAGCCTACCTTGCGCGATTTCGAACCCGCGTCCTTCGCCCAATAGAATATTGTCGGCTGGCACCCGGACATTGTCGAATACGATTTCCATATGCCCATGCGGAGCATCACTTACGCCGAAAATGGGCAGGTATCTTCTGATAGTTACACCTTTACTCTCTGTTGGGACAAGAATCATTGACTGGCGCTTATAGGGGCTTGGATCGTCAGGATTGGTCATCCCCATCAGGATCAGGATTTTACAGCGGGGGTCCCCCGCGCCGGATGTCCACCACTTTCGACCGTTTATTACATACGAATCTCCGTCCAGCTGAATGCTTGTTTGAATGTTTGTGGCATCCGATGATGCCACGTCAGGCTCCGTCATGGCGAACGCCGACCGGATATCACCGTTCAGGAGGGGCGAAAGCCATTCGGCTTTCTGCGCATCGGTGCCATATCTGACCAGCACTTCCATATTGCCTGTGTTTGGAGGGTCGCAATTGAAAATTTCCGGCGCCCAAAAGCAGCGTCCCATTGCCTCTGCCAGTGGCGCGTATTCGAGATTCGTCAATCCTGCGCCGAGTTCGCTGTCAGGCAGGAACAGGTTCCAAAGTCCTGCCTCCTTGGCCTTTTCCTTCAGAGGCTCAATGGTTTCCAGTGGGCGCCACTGTCTGAAGTCGTCATTTTGCTCAAATCCCTCCCTGGCAATGGCCTCTTCATTCGGAAAGACGTGCTCATTCATGAACTGACTTAGCTGACCGAGCAGCTCTTGGGTTCTCGCATTTGGTTCGAAATTCATTGTGATCTCCGTATATTATCTTGATTTCTTAATTCCCGGCCCTCCCCCCCTGAAAAGGCTCTCCGGCTCATCGAGAGGATGAATGGGGATGAGCCGGAGAAGTGGGAGGAAGCGACTGGTGAGTGTTTGTTGGGACGTGTGCAGGGTTGATAGGCATGTAGAAAACCGGTGCAGTCAGTGCAGAAGGTCCTCATTCACGCGGCGTGAGGCAAAATGATAATGAAGACTTGCCCAGGCAAAGAGCGCCATGAAGATCGCGAGCGCGAATTTCAGACCATTGGCGGTGGCCTGGCGGCAAATCGCCAAGTCGGGAGTGCAGTCCTTGAGTGTGATAGAATTCTCAACGCCTGACGCCAGAAATTGGGTCGCGAGAAAGTCGCTAAGGAGTCCCAGGGCAGGTGGACCGAGCCCTAAACCGACCAAATTTACAACGAGAAGCAAAACTGCAATCGCAGTCGCGCGCATTCTTGGACCGACCATATTCTGGATGATGCCGTATGTGGGACCGAGGTACATATAATGGAATATTCCGGGTCCGATCAGCAAAACGGCAGTGGCTCGCCAGTCTCCGGATAAATAGGCGATGGCGTAGAGCGGAGCGGCAATGGCCAGACCTAGCGCTGGAACCCATACGTACCAGCGTCTGTCCCGCTTGCCGAATTTGTCTGAGAGAAAACCTCCCAGAAATGTTCCGGCAGCCGCAGAGCCGCCTCCAATGATGCCTGCAATAATGCCAGCTTGAGCGACAGAAAATGCATGAGAACGAATAAAGTAGGATGCGGTAAAGGCCACCATGGCATAGCCGACAAAAGATGCGATCGTGATCCCGGCAAAAACGTGGCGGACGGATTTCTTTGTCCACAAACTGCGCAGCACATGCATAAGAGCAGGAGGTGCTCCAGTCTCCATAATGCCTTCCGACTGACCTCTGCTCGGTTCTTTGACTGTGGTCGCGACGATAAGCGCCAGGACCAATCCAGGAATACCGATGACAAAAAAGGCGGCACGCCAGCCCCAATGCTCAGCAACAATTCCCCCGATAAGAGCGCCAATAAGCGATCCCAATGGCACTCCAAGCATATAGATTGATATGACCGTCGATCTGTTTTGAGGGGGATAAAGGTCGCTGATGATTGACTGCGCCGGAGGAGTTCCGCCAGCCTCTCCAACACCGACGCCCACTCTATAGATCAGCAATTGAGCATAGGTTGCTGCCGTCCCGCACAAGGCCGTCATCCCGGACCAGATTGCGACCGAGATCGAGATGATCCACGTCCGGTTGTGTCGTTCCGAGAGCCGGGCGATCGGAATACCAAGAATGGAATAAAAGACTGCGAAGCTGAGACCGCCTAAGACGCCAATTTGCCAATCGGCCAAGTGCAGGTCGTTTTTGATCGGTTCAGCCAGGGCCGAAAGGATAGTTCGGTCAATGAAGTTTGAAGTATAAACCAGTAACAGGACACCCACCACATACGCCTTGTATCCTCGCGTATAGATTCCCGGTGTTCCGGAAATTCCGTTGTGGTCTATGACCGCACTTTCGCTCGACAACTCGGGCATGGTTAAATCCCTCCGACAGTTTCTTATGCTGCCGATCGAAGTCCGGCATTCGCAATTTGACTAGCGGCGTCAGCTGAGTGAGGCGATCAACGAATTTGCAATCGCAATTGCGGAGTCTGCAATTAAACTTCTTCAGTCCTGTAGCTATGCATCCTTGGTCCCCTGAAGCCGAAGGATCAATTAGTGGAATTCGAGACCCTGCACATCAACAAGAACGGTCCGGCTCAGACAGTGACGCTGTCGCGGCCCGCGAACCTCAACGCTATTACGCCGCGAATGGCAGTTGAGCTTGCCAACTACTTTCGAGCATTGGTCGACGACTCAACGGCCCGGGTGATTGTTATTCGGGGAGCGGGCCGGGCATTTTGTGCCAGCGTGGATATCAAGCAAACTGTCTCTGTACCCGAAGATCAACGCCGGGGGTTTGCGGGGGTTGAGAAAGAGTTCGAAATCCAGCGGTTGAATCGCCAATTCATTTTGGAGATGAGGCGGTGTCCTCAGCCGATCGTCGCGCAGCTTCACGGTGCAGCCTGTGGCGCTGGATTTGCGCTCGCTCTTGCTTCGGACATTCGGATTGCAACGTCAGATGCGCGTATGAATTGCGCGTTTGTGAATGTCGGGCTTGGCGGCTGCGATATTGGTGCCAGCTATATTCTGTCTCGTCTGATCGAAGCCTCTCTTGCCACCGAACTTATCCTAACCGGACGTTTTATTTCGGCGTCGCGTGCCGAAGCCCTGGGATTGGTATCTCGTGTTATGGATAGTCCCCAGATTGAAGAGGCGATTGGGACAACAGTTGACGAATTGTTGCGCGTTTCGCCCGTAGGATTGCGGTTGCCCAAGGAAATGCTTCGATTTGCGATTGATGGAGCATCACTGGAAAGCGTGATTGCAATGGAAGATCGCAATCAAGCGCTCTGTGCTCGCACGCCGGATTATCATGAAGCGGCAGCAGCATTTGCTGAACAACGCGATCCTCGTTGGGTAAGCGAATGACTGACAGTGAAGAGGGCAACTCTGCACATATCCCTGATACGAGAGGGTGGCCAATTCGCCTGGGTGCCTATTTGCGGCAGGCAATGCCCGGATTTGCAGAGAGCCCTATAACTCTGGTTCCATTGAGCGGCGGACGCTCAAATCCGACATTTCGCCTAACGTCTGGCGACTGTAGGTATGTGCTCAGATGTAAGCCGCAAGGGAGCCTTGATAAGACCGCGCACCTTATTGAGCGCGAATATGTGATCCAATCTGTGCTTGGCGACTCGGACGTGCCGGTCGCCAGAATGTACCACCTTTGTGAAGATCACAGTGTTATCGGGACAACGTTCTACGTAATGCAATTTGTCGACGGGCTTGTGACCGAAGATCCGAGACTAGGGTGTATCAACCCTGCGCAAAGGCGCGAAATATACTTCAATGCCGTGTCGGTTCTGGCCAATTTGCACAGTATCGATTGGACCAATAATTCGAGTCTTCGTTCCTTTGGGAAACCTAGCGGTTTCCTCCGGCGTCAAGTCGACAGGTTTGGTGATCAACTTGATCGCTATCCGGAAATTTCAAGTCATAATCTGCGGAACCTTCGCGCTCTTCTTGAAAGCGATTTGCCGGAGCAGCGTCAGACAACTCTCTTTCACGGGGACTTCAGAACGGCCAACCTTGCGACCGGACCATCCGGAGAAATTTGTGCCGTCCTGGATTGGGAGTTGTCGACGCTCGGAGATCCGCTTGTCGACCTGGCTTATTTTCTGGTCCCTTATCATTTGTCCCCTGAGAATTCGATCTTGCCGGGTATGTATGGGCTAAATCTCCCTGATTGGCATTTGCCTTCCGAAGCCGAATTAATCCGGCTCTATCTCGAGACTGTGAAGGCATCAGATATGCCTCATTGGGGCGGCTATCTGGCCTTTGCGATTTATCGCATGACCGTAATTACAGGTGGTGTGTTCCTGCGACGCGCAAAAGCTGACCGACGCAAGTTGAGCGCGAATGAGCATCAAGTCCTGAGTGAGTTTGCCACTGCAGGTTGTAGGGTGATCGATACTGAGTTGTTCCAACTCAAATAGTCAGGAGGCTTTAATCGTGTCAGATTTTCAGCGTTCGTTTGAACCAGGCCCGCTGCAATCTTATTCGTCACTTGGTGAGCTATTTGATGTCAGTGTAGGTCTGTTCGGTAGTCTTCCGTTCATTGAGTACGCGGACCGGTATATAACGTACAATGAGCTCGCGGTTCATGTGGATTAATGCGCAACTCTTCTATGTGAACTCGGTTTTGCTCAGGTGACCGCCTTGGCCTATACCTTTCGAATACGCCATTTCATCCAATTCTGTTCTTTGCCGTCGCCAAGCTTGGCGGGGCCTGCGTGCATATTGCACCTCTGGATACAAAAGAAGAGATTGAACACAAGGTCGAAGACTCGGAAATCCAGTTTCTCGCGACTCTGAACGAAGAGCCATTGATCACGCGTTCCATCGCCCTGATCGACGGTGGGATGATTGAACATCTCATCGTGGCGGATGATCTGTTTTGGACAAATGAAGCGTTGGTGAAGAGTGGGGGCGATCTGTCTGAATCTTTATCGGTTGGGTCGAGCGATCAACAGTTCGGTTGGCCTGACTTTGCCGTCGTATAGCCGCCTGTAAGCATTTGCCAGTGAATCGGGGCCATCTATGTACGATGTACTGGTGTGCATTTTGATCCATTGTGCGAACCTTTGGAGACTCTGGCTGAGTTCCGCATCAAACTGATCCGGTCCGTCGCGGCGGACATACGTTTCGATCATTCCGGGGGCCCAGAAAACTTCCGCGCGCGTATCGCGAAGAGGTGGCGTGGAGGTCGAAGATTGTTCCACATGGGTGTACCCAACCTGTATGATACGGCGCAGATTTTCTGCTCCCTCTTGAGCAGCGAGCTTCGCAAGACGCGTTCTGTCGCCTGAGAAGTCGATTAGCACAGACGGCTGACCGAACGCCGTGAAGATATCGGAATAGGTGTAGACTCTATCATGCAGTGCCAAACTGCGGACAAATCCTTCATTCGATTTTGAGGTCGCACCAATCAGGGAAATGGAGGCGCGAGCAAGGAATGCAAATCCGATCGCGGTCTTGCTAGAGGCGCTTGTCACGATGATTTGTTCGGCTCCGAACCAGTCATTTTCGCTCAAATAGCGGTGAAGGACGTTAGATGTGATGAATAGCGGGTGCAGAAGCGCTTTTAGGCCGAGCGTGTTTTCATCGGCGATATCGACAGCTGCGTACTGATTGTAAACGGGGTTCAGGTCTACTCGGTGATCGTCGCGCGCGCGAAACCCAAGCCTGGAAACAGATCCGGTCATGGTGAAATGGGATGCCATGGGGACAAGTCCGAAGTACCGCGCGCCAGAAGCGATACCTTCAACGCTTGAGCTGATGACTTCGGCAAATCCCCAAGTCGGAACATGTCCCCATCCTTGATCAGCCGGGAATAGCTGCCAATAACCGAGTTCATCGCCCAGTATGGCGTAAGTGATGACATTGCTCGTCAGCGCGAACCGGTCAACGCGCAGGAAAATCTGATGATTTCGGTCTGCTGGCCTGTCTGTACTTACAAGCTTTACCGTCGAAATGTCGGTGTTGAGCGTTTGAAGTGTCCACATGTCCAAGAGCTGCTCCTTCATTCGATTAGCACGAGATCAGGAATGAAATAGGCGAGCGATGCACACCAGTGCTTGTTTGGCACCTCAGGTTGCGCAGAATGCAACGTGCTGATCCGCGTTACGTTTATCTGGGAGGCGGCAAGCTCATGCCACGCAAGATGGGAGCGTGCTCAGGATTTCGACCGTGTCAGGTCTGCCAACCCTCTCACCATTCGAGGCCACAATTCGTGACGCGAAGGGCAAATCATGTTAGCGAATTGAAAGATGCGGATCGGCCGCGTCGAACTTGGATAGCAGGAAAGGAGTGCACCACAGTTTGCACTACAAAATGCAGACGTTTTGCACCACAAGCGAAGTGTTTAACGCTGCAATACGTTGACACTATTTGATTTCATGTTGGATTTTCAGGCGCGTCACTCGCGCCAAACTTAACCATCTAACCCATTGATTTGGAAGCAGAAAAATTTTGGCCGATGGCGATGCTCCGGGTTTGGCGCGACATTCGGGGCTCGAACCTTCAATGCCGCGAATAGGCATCCCGCGCTTTCGTCGTTACCCTGTTTAGCGAACAAGCCTGACGATGAATTTGCGATGACGTTTCTGCTCCAGCCCGTGAAGAATGATGAGCCTGCACTTGCCGGTGCGCCCATGATTGGCGCAGCGCAAAAGCTTCTGGCGTATCTGGCCGAACATGATGTGATCGGCCTGACGAAGGGCAAGGCGTTTCAACGCAAGTTCGTGCACTGGGCGGCTGCCGAGTTCGACTGGCCAGGCTGGGAAGAGGACAAGCTGTTCCTCGTCAACAAGGTGCTGAATGAGTACGATTTCCCGCCGCTCGAAGCCCTGCATTTCGTTTTGCTGAAACTGAAGCTGATCCGGCATTACAAGCTGACCTGTCGGCTCACCAAGGCGGGCAGGGACATTGCTGACAAG